>NZ_JBVHQB010000010.1:0-206271 GCF_055567635.1 Streptomyces sp. NPDC026500
CGGGTACTTCCTCGGGGCAGGCATCTTCTGGGCTCCTCTCATGAGACCCATCTGACCTGCTGTCACCTTTCCCCGCATCTCGGGGGAACCTCACCCCGTTGTTCCCCACCCGATCTGGTGCGCTTGTGGTGCGGCCGTGATCACCCGTACTCCGGAGCCTGTGCTGTGCCCCGCCAAAACCTGCCATCTCCCCCGGTGTGCGTCGACGATGCCCGTGCCGGACTCAGCACGGAGGGAACCAGGAGGCTCGATCTGACTGAGCTCAATCTGTTCCCAACGCGCTGGCACCGTGCCCTACAACTGCGGAACGGACTGCATACCGCCTGAGTCACGATTTCAAGCGTGTTCCGGCTTGCTGGCGAAGATCAGTCCTTCATTTCCGTAGAACTCGTAACACGATCTTGTGGATGGGTGCTGGTCGGGCGTGACCGGTACGACGATTCCGCCGTTCGTGAGGTGTGGGGAATCGGCCGTGGATCGTGGAGGATGAACTGTGGGAGCTGATCGAGCCGTTGCTGCCGCCGTGGCCGCGGAAGGCTCCCGACCCGAGGCCGGTGGATGACCGGCGGTGCCTGCAGGGCATCCTGTACGTGCTCTGCAACGACGTCAGTTGGCAACTGCTGCCGCTGGAGCTGGGGTTCGGCTCCGGACAGACGTGCTGGCGTCGGCTAGTGCTGTGACCACCAAGGTTCGCCGGGTTGGGTCATTTCGATGGCTCCCAGCGGCAGTACAGTCGGCGTACTACAAGGAGCAGAGGAGCCCCGGTGCGCAAAAGAGCCATCAGGTGGATACAGGCCGTGCTGTTCGGAGTCGTTGTCCTGGCGGTCGGATTCCGTGTCTGGGAGCGGGACCACGGCGGCGCTTCGAGCTCGATCGTGTTCGGACTGATGGCCGCATCGGCACTGTCCATCGGCGTGCTGGAACGCTATCGGGCAAACGCCGCCAAACAGTCTCGGTGACTCACCTCCCAGCCGGATCGGGCCGCCGCTGACAGGGGTCGACCACCCCAGCGGATGCCCCTCTCGCCGCGGCTGCGGGCGCGTCACCGCCCATCCAACCGCCACGACCACAAACCCGGCGAACCTTCGCGGTCACAGCACTAGGTCGGTGGCATGAGGCTGGCGTCTTCGAGACGCTGCACGGCATCCGGCTCGCCGAGTTGCACGCGGCCGACGCCCTGGACTGGACCCGGGCCTGCGTGGATGCCTCCCGCATCCGGGCGAAAGAAAGGGGGCGAGGCGACCGGCCCGTCACCGGTCGACCGCGGGAAGACGGGCAGTAAACACCATCTGATCTGCGACGGGAAGGGCACCCCGTTCAAGGTCATCACCACCGCGGCCAACGGACCGCCTTCCGGCCTCGCGTAAAAGAAGAGCTGCTCGCCCGGCGGCATCTTGAAGCGGTCGGGAGATCCGTTCAGCCGATGGTGAAGCGCTGGTTCTGGGCGCCTCGGTCGCAGCGGGCAGTGCGGTAGTAGCCGTTGTCCTGCTGGTAGAGGCAGCGGCCCGTGCCGACGCTTTGGAGCATGATGGCGCTGCGGGCGGCGGGCTGGACGGTGCGCCACTTCTGGTACGAGCCGCCGTTACAGCGCAGGGGGTAGACGTCGCCCCGGTCATTGCTGTCGAGGCAGCGGCCCCAGAAGTTGTTCTTAAGAGTCGTGCTGGTGTTGAGGCGGCCGTTCCACCGCCACAGGAGGCTGCCGCGTCCGGTGGTGCAGCGGTCGCCCTTGAGGCCGGTTTCGGAGGTCTCGCGCAGGCAGTCACCGTAGCGGTAGTTCGCGAAGCGGCTGGTGGCGGTGGCAGCCGAGGCGGGTGTGGGGGTGAGGAGGGGGAGGGCGAGGCCGGCTGCGGCGATGAGGGCGGCGAAGGCTTTCCGGGTCGGGCGGCGCACTGGGGGTCTCCTTACAGTGGCTTTCAGAGGTACCTCAACAGGATCCCCGAACACCACCGCCTACGCCTGAAGAATGGGGAAGACCCGCTGACGACTCCTGAAGGTCCGAGAGGGGCGGGTCATCGTTCTACGAGCCCGGGAGCTTCTCGACCACGTCCTCGGAGCGGCCCAGTCGGCCCCCACTCCTTCCGCCTTTGTCTCTGCTCGTAGGAGACGACACCGTGCCCTCGGGTGCCGTCGTGGAAGTCCCGATCATGGACGACCTCGCCGCGTTCACGGGCGACTTTGTCCTGGATATCGATCGGGCGTGAGACCTTGTGCACGACGTCACCCAGACGTGGGCGGCCGGCCCTCTGGGTGAGTGGTGTGAGTTGTAGCCAAAAGCTCGTGACACGGTCATGATCGGTGCTTCCTCAGTCGTCTCCAGCAGATGAGGCCGCAGGCCAATGAGACGAAGGCATCGTGGAGTTCGGTTCGGCGTTCCCAGCGGACGGCGAGGCGTTTGAACTGGTGGAGCAGGGCGAAGGTCTGCTCCACGACGTAACGGAGCTTGCCCAGGCCCTTGATGTTCGGGGCGCCCTTGCGGGAGATCACCGGCAGGATCCGGCGCTTGCGCAGCTCCTCGCGGTGAGGGTTGGAGTCGTAGCCCTTGTCCCCGAGCAGCGAATCGGGGCGGCGTCGTGGTCGGCCGGGACGCCCGGCCACCGGCGGGACGCCGTCGAGCAGGGCGAGGGTCTGAGTGACGTCGTTGACGTTCGCCGCGGTGGTGATGACCTTGAGCGGGGTGCCGCGTCCGTCGCAGATCAAGTGATGCTTGCTGCCTGTCTTCCGGCGGTCGACCGGTGACGGACCGGTGTCGGCTCCCCCTTTTTCGCACGGATGTGGGAGCCGTCCACACACGCCCTCGACCAGTCGCGCTGAGGTTTGCTCGGCCTAGCCTGGCGGCCGTGAGCGGCTACTGCCGGTCGGCCACGTGCGGGCCTTAGGTATGCCTGCCCCGATACCTGCGAGTGCCTGGCGAAGTCCCGGGTGCTTCTGGTGCGAGCCGTCCCGCCTGACCTCTGACGACACACACCATTACGTGTCCAGTCTGCAGAAGACTAAGGAAGCAGCCGACGGTCAACCACCAATAGAAGACCGAAAGCAAATGGGCGGAGATCGCATAGTACATGAAAAGCGCGGCAAAAAGGGCGGAAGTGGAAAAATTGAGCGCCAATAGTGGCCAGCCGGAGTCCGTTTTGGCTCTATTGAATTTCTGCCAAGTTGTTCGCGGCATTTCGGTGGGATGTGGGCTAAAGCGCCGCTTAAGTTCACCTATGGAAGATCGCTGCGTCATGGGGGTCATGGAACAGTTGAAGTTAACGTCTGGGCAAGCCTCTGGGTACGGCCGGTCGAGTCTCAATGCCCGAGTCAAGGCAGCCGTGCATCGTGGGCCGATTGAAGCACCGAGTTGCCGACTGGGTGCGGGTTTTACCTCGCTGCCTCATCCTTATCAGGTCAATCGCGGGGTGTTGGCGACGTCGGTTGACGGCCGGTGATCCCTGAGCGGGGGTTCATCGAGGTACGGCGCCAACCGGCGATGTTCGCGCTTGTTGGTGTCAGCCGCTGATGTCAGAAGGCGTCCATGTCCCCTGGGCCTGCGACGCATTTCCCAGTTTCATCCACTACGTAGATGACGTCACGGGCGCTTATGCCCTCTGGGTCCTCCGTCTTGCCGGGTTTGGGGTCAATGAATGGGCAAACCGTCTCCGCTCCTCGGACGACAATCTTGTACGTCACAGGCCACGGACGTTTTTCGACCCACCCATAGTATTGACCGCCACTCTCGCCCGGCGTTCGTTCAGGATCCCCCTGAAGCAGAACACCGCGCTTTCCGCACAGCGGACAACCGACTATGTGTGCATCCCATGCCGACTCATTAACGACCCGCACCGGCAGTCCTTCGTCGTCTGAACTGCCGCACCCCGTAACGGAGATGGCGGTGATGGCCAGCGTGGCCAGAAGTGAAGTGTGCGATCGTTTCGTGCTCCGACAGGACGCAGTATTGGGACTGCCTGGCCTCATGAGGCGCATGCCTCGACTCCCGCGTGATCATGGTTCTGCCTGGATCATCGCAGGTCATAGGCGTGATCAGCAATGGTGCAAGTCCGCTGACCGTCGCTCCGCCCAGTCGGCGCACCTCGATGCGAACCATGGGCGGGACGGTCGCTGAGGTCTGCTCGCCTGGTCAGACGGTCATGCAGGACCGCTGACGGTTTGCTCCGGTCGCGATGGTTGCTGTACCTCGCGGCTCTACGGCAGTGAGGTGCGCGATGTACAACAACGCCATGACGACTCGACCGACACAGGCGATGCAGTGGGCTGAAATGGCGATCGGCCTTGCCGTGGCAGCCACGACTTTCGCTGTGATCGCCTTTCTGACGTCATCGGTAGCCCGGGGCCGCCACGTAGTCCTGGAAGGCGGGGCTTCGGGTTTGCTGATCGCACTGTCCCTCGGCGTCGGCGTCTTCGTGAGCGGCCGGTTCCGGGCGTGGGGACTACGTCGACAGGCGGTGTCTGGTACGCGGTCTTGAAAACCGTCGTGGCAGCGATGCCACCGTGGGTTCAAATCCCACACCCACCGCCAGCAGAAACGGACCCTGACCAGGTAAATCGGTCAGGGTCCGTTTTCGTGCCCAGTGCCCGTGCCCGTGACTCCCCGCTGTTTCCCGACCGAACGGGCACGAGAGGGGCACGTCGGCTGGCGCCCTCTAGGCCTTGGCGGTCAAAAGGACGGCGAGTAGCCCAGCCGCCGCCGCAGCGAAGACTCGCGGCTTCCTCCAGCCCGGTCCCGAAGCCTGGCGGTTCAGCTCCCACAAGAACACCAGACTGGAACCAAGGCCCAGCGTGCTCCGCAGAAGGAAGACGCTGGTGCACAGGGAACCTTCCAGAGACCTTCGAACAGACGGGAAGCTACCCCAGTGGGGTCGCGTGGATGGCACGGGGATCGCATGCAAGCAGGTGAGGCCACTCGCCATCGATCCGTAGCTCTGGCGCTGCGGCTCGGCGTCGGTCGCCGAGATTTGCGTTCGTTGGTGTCAGTCGCTGATGTCACGCCCGCGCTGGGCCTGTCGACGCCGGGTTATCCAGATGCCGTTCAGACTCAGCACTGTTGTTCCTGCGATGGGCCAGCCTATGGAGCCGCCGTCGTGGTGCATCTTGACGCCCACGGCCACCAGAAATGCCCCGCTCATCAAGCCCATCTGGTCGCGGAGTGCGTCCATCCTTCCCGCAGCCTTTGAAAAGTTGACCATGGGCGGATCGTGGCAGGTGAGCGCGCCTCTGACAAGGCTGGTTGGTTTCCTTGGCACTCTTGTGAACCCGGCGGTCGAGTTCCACGATTCCTCAAACCGCCACCCTCCCCGGCTCCCATCCCGTCTGCCGTCGACCCACACACCGTGGAGCGGGCGTGGTTCAGGGCGTCAAGGTGGAGCGCCCTGCTGGACGAACGACCTTGACGCCCTGGGCCCCGTCTGCCCGGCTCTGCCTGGGTCGACGGCAGACGGGATGGGAGCACCCCGCGCACGCCACACTCGGCCGGCACTCGCGAACGGCGCCCCCGCCATCTCGGAGCCTGAGCGCCCCCGCCGGAGGCTCGTTCTGACCGGGGCCGCTCTCTGTGGTGCTCGACTCATAGCCTCCGGGCCCTATCCACACGTGGGCGCGCGTCGGCGTAGCGCGGGCGGAGCGGGCCGAAGGCAGGAGCGGCGCCCGGCGCGGAGCCGGGAGCGCGCCCGGCGGAGCGGAGCGCAGCCGGGGCTTGACGGATGTATGTCAGTTGATGCTTGTCGGTTCCCAGTGGCTCGTCTCGCAGCGTTGGCCGGGTAATCGACGTGCTACGCCGATTCCAGGGGCTTACGCAGCCGAGTTCACGCAAGACCGGTGAGGGGGGCACTGGGCTGCCAGGAGACGGGCAGCACAACGTCGATGCCGTCACGGCGCGCCAGGGGCAGCAGTCGGCTCATGGTGGTGTCGAGGTCGTCGAGCAGGTAGGGCATGGGGCGCAGTGGCTGGTCCAGGCCCAAGAAGAAGTCGTCCCAGTGCACCAGGATGACCCGCCTGGCCCCGGTCGCGGCCACCACCTCGTCCCAGTAGGTCTGAAGGAACTCGGCGGGCTGCTTGCCCAGCATGCCGACGCCCAGGTATACGACGTCGGCGTGATGACCGCGCAGCGCACCGAGCCGGTAGTTGGCGCTGGCGTGCAACAGCACGCGGCCGTAGGGGTGGGTGACGAGCACCGAGTAGGCGGTGCCGGTCTTCCAGGCACCGGCGCGAGCCGGCGGGACCAAGGGCTGGTCAACGGTACCGGGGTAGTGGTCGCCCGGGCTGTGCACGGAGTCCAGGAAGGTCAGCGTGAAGCTGCCGTAGGTCACGGTGCCGCCATCGCCGACCACCCGCAAGGACGACTCGGGGACCCCCAGGCCGCGCCCGATGTTGGCGGTGGACTCCGACCCGACCAGGTCGGCGCCGGTCTCCAGCGCCCAGACCGGTGCGTCGAGGGCGTGGTCGTAGTGGGAATGCGCGCACACCACAGCGGCGAGGTTGTCCACCCGTAGCCGCTCGATGGCGGCACGGACCAGCGCGCGGTTAGGGGCGATCTTGCCCATGCCCACGCGTATCATCCCCGGGCGGGTGACGAACCCGTCGCTGAGCACCGAGGTCTGCCCGTCCGACAGCAGTACTGAACTGGTGCCCAAGAAGTGAGCGCTCAGCCCCTCACGGTGCGCTGCAGTGCGCTGCTGGTAAGGCAGGTAGGGCCGCAAACTCGGGCGGCCGATCGGCACCTTCATACGAGCATCCTCGGACCCCCGGTACAGGAGTGCCAGCTCTGGACCTCGTGTGCCCTCTCACAAACGATCACACAGCCAAGCCGAGCAAGCGGTGTCAAGCATCAAGTGAAGCCACAACGTCAAGCATCAACCGAGACAAGACACGGTCGCGCAAGGCGGGTCTGATGCACGATCGGTGACATCTGAACTGGCTTGCCTTGTAGGGCGGGCGGGAAGGATGTTGCTCTGCCCAAGCCTCATCCCGAAGAGTTCCGCGAGGACGTCGTGCGGGTCGCGAGGAACCGTGGCCCAGCGTGACGCTCGAGCAGGTGGCCACCGGCTTCGACGTCATGCGATGACGCTGTCGAAGTGGATGCGCCGCGCGGACATCGACGACGGGGTGAAACCCCGAACGACTACGCAAGAGAACGCGGAACTGCGGGCCGCGCGTCGGCGGATCAAGCTGCTGGAGCAGGAGAACGAGGCCTGCGTCGTACCGCGGCCTACTTGTCTCCGGCGAATCTGCCGGGAAAAGGGTCTACGCGCTCGTGAAGGAGCCGGACGGGGACGCGGTTCGCGTCACCGTCACGTGCCGGGTGCTCAAGCTCGCCGGACAGCCTTCCTACCGCTGGCTCGACCGGCAAGTGAACCATGAGGAGGCTCACCGCGCGAACGCGTTGTTCGACGCCCATCGGGAGGATCCGGAGTTCGGCTACCGCTTGCTGGCCGATGAGGCACTGGGCGTGGGGTCGGCCATGGCCGACCGGACCTCATCACCGAACATCCCACGACCGAAGGGAAGTTGTACCTGTGCGCGATCAAGGATGTCTTCAGCAAGAGGATCGTGGGCTACTCCATCGACACGCGGACGAAGTCCCGCCTCGCCATCGCAGGCCCTGGACAATGCCGCTGCCCGTCGTGACGGCGTTGCCGGGTGTGTCCTGCACAGCGATCACGGGTCGCGGTTTCGGTCACGGAAGTCCGTCCGGGCGATCGAGCGGCACCGGATGGCCGGATCGATAGGAGGTCGCTCGGCCGGCTGACCCTCGTCGAATGCGAGACCGTCATGACCACACCGGTCCTCCAGGCCGCGTGACCGATCCCGTCACCCAAACCTGCATCAGCCCCGGGTGACCGCTGTTCCCCGTGGCTCCCCGCAGTATCTGGCACGGGTCTGGCACGGGGCACGTTCAGGCGGGTTAGTCAGTCGTGCCGCGAACCTGGCACGCCGATACGGGATCCGAGGTCGGTGGCGGCGGTCAACGAGTGGGCCGCGGTCCTGAGATCGTTCTCCCATGCCGGGAGCTCGTCGAAGCTGATCCATTCGCGGTAGTCCGCTGCGGCGGAGAGGAAATGTGTCTCCTCCGGGGTGCGGGCTGCGACCGTCATCGACAGCCGGTCGGCCACGTCCTTGGGGCTCAGTTCGCCTTTCACGAGACCGAACGCGAGGTTCACGAGGAGGCAGCGGCCGGCTGTCTCCTCATCGGGAAGGGGTATGCCGAGTTCGTGCAGGGCTTGGACGTACAGTTCACGGATCTCGGCGTTGTCGCTCCTGCGTGGCAGGCCGGCCAGTTCGCGCAGGGCAAGGGAGTCACGCCCGTCGACGAGTGCATGAGCAGCGAGCATCGGGAGCTCCGCGGATGGGAGTACTTCCGCCGCATACTGCCAGGCGCTGTGCTGCAACCTGTCCATGCGTCCATCGTGGGAGCAACGAGACGTCCTCGCTAGCCGATTGCTGTTCTGGCCTCGGCTTCTTCTTGCCCTGGGTCTTGCCGGAGATCTTGGTGACCTGTGTTTTCACTGCTCAGAAGCTGTGGGAGTTCGAAGATGCCGTAGCCGAATCCCTGCGCGCTGATGGTGCCTGCGTCGATCCGGATGCCGGTGGCTTCCACCGAGCGGGCGCCCGAGGCGTCGTCGTTGCGGCAACTCACGGGCTCCCGCCGGGGATTGATCACGACCAGATACCGGCCGCCCCGCACGTACACGAACGGATACCCGGCGTGCACCACCTCGACCGAGCCGCCCGGCCCCAGCTCCGGCGTGCTGGTGCGCAACGCGACCAGGCGGCGTACGAGATGCAGGAGCGAGATGTCGTCGGCCAGTTGGGCGGCGACCGTCGGGCGGTCCGGGGAGGGGTCGAGGGGGAGGTAGAGGCGGTCGGCGGGGGCCGTGGAGAAGCCGGCGTTTGGGCTGTCGTCCCACTGCATCGGCGTACGGGAACCCGCGCGGTTGTAGCGCGGTCCCAGCACGCTGCCTTCCTTCTCGGGCAGTCCCGGAACGTAGCGCATGCCGATCTCGTCGCCGTAGTAGATCGCCGGAAGGGTCGGCCAGGTCAGCTGGAAGGCGAAGGCGACGGGCAGTTGACCGGCAGTGCGGGGGCCGCAGTTGAGGCGGGAGAAGTCGTGGTTGGCGGTCGGGAGAGCGACGAACCCGTCCTCGCCGAGCACGGAGACCGCACTGTGCCAGGCTTCCACGAAGGGGCGCGGGGACCCGCGGCCCTCGGCGTCGAAGAAGCAGTCGAGCGGGTCCCAGGCCTCGTTGACGGTGCCCTCGCCGTTGCTCCAGAGCGAGCGCAGGGCGAGCCCGTCGGTGGGGCCGCCGAACTGGAGGAAGAAGTCCGCGTGGAACCCCGCGGGGACGGACACCTCGGGTTCGCCCCACTCCGAGAGCAGTACGGCGTCCGGATGCGCGCGGTCCAGCCAATGGCGCAACTCCGTCCAGATCGCGGCCGTTTCCTTCTTGCCCGGGTCGTCCTTCACGAGCGAGGCGGCCATGTCCACGCGGAAGCCGGACAGGCCGAGGCCCAGCCAGTGGTCCATGACCGTGCGCAGCGCGGCACGGTTGGCGCGCGGGCCCTGCGCGTCGACCGGCCGGCGCCAGGGCTCGGCCGGATGGGCGCGCCCGTAACCGAAGTTGAGGGCGGGCTGGAACGCGAAGAAGTTCGGCAGGTACGCCCCCGGGCGCGTCCCGGGGGAGGGGACGAACCCGACCGGCGAGCCCTCGGGCGCCCAGATGTACCGGTCGTCGGCCGGATCGTCCATCGCGGCCCGGAACCAGGGGTGTTGGTCGGATGTGTGACCCGCCACCAGGTCGAGGAGTACACGGATGCCGCGTCGGCCCGCCTCCTCGACGAGGCGGGCGAGGTCGTCGGACGAGCCGTAACGGGGTGCGACGTCCAGGTAGTCGGCGACGTCGTATCCGGCGTCGCCGAACGGGGACACGAAACACGGGTTGAGCCAGACGGTGTTGACGCCCAGCCATGCGAGGTGGCCGAGACGCTCGGCGATTCCGTCGAAGTCGCCGATGCCGTCGCCGTTCGAGTCGGCGAACGACTGCGGGTAGATCTGGTAGAAGACGGCGTCGGCCAGCCAGGCGGGGGCGGGGCGGAACGAGGTCATGCTCGGGACGATAGATCAGCACACCCGGCATTCGCTGCCCCCACGGGCTGTCGTTCGGCTGCCGTTCGACTCATGGCGTGAACACGGGGTCACCCCGGCCGAGCAGTCACCCTCCTCACCCTCCTCACCCTCCTCACCCTCCTCACCCTCCGCATCCTGCGACCCGATCCGGACAGCAGCCCTTAAGCTCGGCGGGATGTTCTCCCCGCAAGGTCCCACCCTCCGCGAACTGGCCGTGCAGGCCTTCTCGTCGATCGAGCACGGCTACGACTTGCTCGCGCCCAAGTTCGACCACACGCCGTTTCGGACCCCGGACGCGATCCTCGAAGCGGTGGGGCGGGCCCTGGCGCCGATGGGCCCGTTCGACGCGGGGCTCGACCTCTGCTGCGGCACCGGCGCGGGCATGGAGGTCCTGCGGGAGCTGTGCCGGGAGAGCGTCACCGGCGTCGACATCAGCGCGGGCATGCTGACGGTCGGACGCTCGCGGCTCGGCGCCGGCGGGTCACCGTCCTCGGCCGGGACGCGCGATGGTGGGTCGCCGTCCTCGGCCGGGACATGCGACGACGGTTCACCGTCTCGGGCCGGGACGCGCGACGGCGGGTCGCTGTCCTCGGCCGGGACGCGCGACGGCGGGTCGCTGTCCTCGGCCGGGACGTGCGACGAGGGTTCACGGTGCCCGGCCGGCACTTGCGATGGCGGGTCACCGTCCTCGGCGGCGGGGCGCGACGGCGGGTCATCCTCGCCGGTGGCGGGGCCATACGAAGGGGCACCGTCGGTCGCCTGGGTGCGCGGAGATGCCCGCGCCCTCCCCTTCGGGCCCGCGTTCGACCTGGTCGTGAGCTTCGGTGCCTTCGGGCACTTCCTGCCTCGCGAGCTGCCCGGCCTGTTCGCCGGGGTCCACGCCACCCTGCGCCCCGGCGGACGCTTCGCGTTCCCGGTCATGGCTCCGCCGCGGCCCAGCTCGCCCTGGTACTGGGCCCTGCTGGGCTTCGACACGGTGATGCGGGTGCGCAACGCCGTCCGGCGTCCGACTTTCGTCATGTACTACCGCGCGTTCCGGCTCGGAGACGTACAGCGGGAGCTGGCGCGGGCCGGATTCCGGACGGAGCTTCACGCGCTGACCGAGTTCGGCCGTCGACGGGACGGCAGCCCGCGGGCCCGGATGGTCGTGGCCACGCGCGAGGACACCTCGGGAAGGTCCGCCGGCGTCGTATGACGACCGGGTTCCCGGGACCCTCGGCCTGGGCGGACGCCGGTCCACGCCCCCTCGGCGGACGTGCCGGGGGGCGCAGGACCGATGTCCGCGGAGCCCGTCGCCCATCGGGCCCGGATGGACTCCAGCAGACCGGCGTCGAAGGCCCTTGTTCACCGTCCCCGGAGCTCACTTGGCCGCCGGGAGCGTGAACTCATAGACAAGGGCGTCTTGTTGGGCATCGACGGTCAGGTCGGTGATCTCCAGTGGCCGGTCGTACTGGTCGTGTACGCGCCGCGTGACCCGCACCGACTGTGGGAGCCGGGTGATCGCGTCCCGGTGATGCAGGGTCAGACCCGCCTTGCGCATCCAGTCGTAGGCCCGTGACAGCTGCGCCGAGGCATGGCCGTCCGCGCGGTCGCGGTAGCGGGCGAGCTCCTCCACCTCGGTCACCGCGATCGCGGAGAAGGACGTCACGGCCGAGCGCAGCCCGCTGCCGTCGGCGGCGGCCGACTCGTAGCGGTGGACCAACGTCGCCCGCAGCGGGGCGAGTCCGAGGGCCTGGGCGTGTTCCGGTGGGGGAGCCTCCCAGGTCACGGTGGTCCGACGGCACCCGTCGGGTTCGCCGGTGTGCGCTCCGACGGGGAAGTCGAGCGACGGGACGTGCTCGGCGCCGGTGCCGGACAGCGTCGCATGGCTGCCCCGCCGATCGGTGGAGACCAGGCCGTCGCGCCGCAGCATCTGCAACGCCTGCCGTACGGTCTCCCGGCTGACGCCGAACCGGGTGGCCAACTCGCGTTCTCCCGGCAGGCGTTCGCCGGGCGGGATGGTCCCGTCGCGCAGCTCGCCGAGCAGTTGTGCGGCGATCCGCGCGTAGAGCGGTTCGTGGTCGGACGGATGGGTGGTGCGGGCCATGTCCGCGCCTCCTGCGTGGTGACAAAACGTAGCCGTGTGGGCTCAGTGCGCCACCACATCTAGCATTGGTCTAAACCAGCAGGAAAGGGCATCCGGGTACTTCGGCCGATTTCAGCCCGCGCCCCTGGTCAGCACGGGCCGCACCCGGAGCGTGCCGCACAGGGCGTCGACGAGCGCCGACTCCCTTGGGTCGACTGCGATGTGCGGGCCCGCGCGGCTCGTCACACCCCCGGCAAGACCCCGCGTCCGGGTCCACAAGATCGGGAGAGCCGCCGAACCCGCCGTGTCCGAAAGTCCTCGGACCAAGTTTGTACGGGCCGTTGACCCGTCAACCCGGGCTGGAAGGGGCCGTGAGAAAGGCAACGCGCCGCGGCCTCGCCCGCCACCGGGAAACTGCGGGCGAACACCACGCGGCGAGCGGTGTCTGCCGCGCCACCGGCCGAGGAACGGCGAACCGCGAAGCGGTGGACCTTTGACGCCCGACGATCGGCTGTGCAACATCTCCGCGAACGCGGCCCCTTGCGGCCGCCGAACTCGTCCTTGCCCCCGTGATCGGCAGGGCCTGGATTCGTTGGGCGACGAGCTGAAGCGACTGAGCAACCCGCACAGGCCGCATCGCACCGCCCGCTGCGTCCCGCCGGAACGGGCGCGCAACGGGCAAGGTCCCGGCCTGGGAAGAGCACGCGCAGGCACGGCACGTGTGTCGACGGGCGGGCCACCTCCACCGGGAGCCGAAGAAGTGAAGGGCCGGTCTCTCAGCTGTGGCTGTCGACTTCATCAACGCTGCGACTGCGATCCAGCCGAGATCCACCGATGAGTTCCGCCGACTGCGCCGGTCTACCAGGACGTACGCCATCGAGCCACCGACTGGAGACCCACCATGACCATCCCCGCACACCCCGGCCGCATGCTGTTCGTGAACATGCCCGTAGCGGACCTCGAGCGCAGCAAGGCGTTCTTCGCTGGGCTCGGGTTCAGCTTCAACCCGAAGTTCACCGACGAGACCGCCGCCTGCATGCTGGTCGGCGAGCACGCCTTCGTCATGCTGCTCAGCCGCGAGAAGTTCGCGGAGTTCGCGAAACTGCCGCTGGCCGATCCCACCACGCACACACTGGCGCTGTACTGCTTCAGCGTGTCGTCCCGCGATGAGGTCGACACCGTCAGCGCCGCTGCGCTCGCGGCGGGCGGCACCGAGGCGGATGGCGCCGAGGACTACGGCTTCATGTACTCACGCAGCTTCTTCGACCTCGACGGCCACGGCTGGCAGGTCATGTGGATGGACCCGGCGGCGGTGGAGCAGGGCCCCGAGGCGTTCGCAGCCTCCGTGCAGGACGCCGACGCCCCGGCCTGACCCACCGCGTTCCGCACGTGCGCCGTCGCCGTGCGGCCGACTGCCCCAGCGACGACGGCCCTGACCTCATGCACTGTGGATCGTCGGCATCGAGGGCGTGACGCCACTCGCCAGGAAGGTGCGCTCCCTGGCCCGGGCCGGTGAACTCGACCGGACCGCCGTGCTGTTGGCTGTATGCGCTGACCGAGGACGTGCTGGGCCCTTGCGGGCCCGGTATTCGACGAACCTGCAGGTCTTCGTCGAAGCCGACAGCCGCCTTGTGGCGGCCATCGGCCGTCCGCTGCCCGGCACGCGCCACGACTGCCGGGCGTTCATTGAATCCGGCGTTGACCGGGCCTGTCGCGGAGCTCTCCGAGCAGCGCCGAGGGCGGCTGCCGGGGCACCGGTGCGCTCCTTCAGCACCTGCAGAAGCCGGGCCGGCGCGATCAACTGCGGCGGGGCAATCTCACTGCCGGCTTGCGCCAGTTCCTTGATGCCGGGGATTCCATGTATCGCGGGCGTATGGAAAATCGCATACGCCGCCGCAACGGTCTTCCGTCTCCAATGGGGGCATGAACCGCAACGCATCCCCGTCAGCACCTCCCCGCCGCACGCGCGGGACCGTGCTTCTCGGCCTGGCGATCCTCGGCGTGGCGAGCGCCGCGTTCGTCGTGCGGCGGCCGCTCATGATGTCCGCTCCCATGTGCATGGCCGGGCGGTGGCATGGCTGCTTCGACACGTTCAACGGTGTGGTGCTCATGACGTTGGTCGCGCTGCCGTTGGCCGCGCTGGTGGTGTGGGCTCTGGCGCGCGTTCGGCGTGCCGCCGGCGCGACACCGGAGTGGGCGTCGCGCAAGTCGCTGGCCGAGGTGGGCATGGTCCTCGGGACGGTGCCGTTCCTGTGGCTGACCATGATGCCGGGCGCCGGGCCGGGCACCGCTCCGCGTCGGGTGAGCCTGGTACCGCTGCGGGACCTGGTCACGATGGGGCCGCTCGGGATCGTCGGCAACCTGCTGGTCTTCGCGTCGCTGGGGTTCTTCGCCCCGATGCGGTTCGCGGCGCTGGCGTCCGTACCGCGGATCCTGGCGCTCGGGGCGGGCTGCTCGGTCCTGGTCGAAACCGCACAGTACGTCCTGTGGCTGGACAGGGTGTCCTCCGTGGACGACGTACTGGTCAACGCAGCCGGTGCCGTGCTGGCCGCGCTGGCGTCGCGCCGCTGGTGGCGTACTGCGGCGCAAGGGCCGTCGGACCAGCCTCGCCCCACTCTGGCACCGGCAGGCTGAGTCGCGTGTCCGTCGTACACACGTCCTTGCATACGTCGGCGATATGTTGTGCTGCTTAGGCTTCGGACATGCGCGTACTGATCGTGGAGGACGAGCCCTACCTGGCGGAAGCCGTCCGTGACGGTCTGCGGCTGGAGGCGATCGCCGCCGACATCGCCGGCGACGGCGACTCGGCCCTGGAACTGCTCAGCGTCAACTCCTACGATCTCGCGGTCCTCGACCGTGACATCCCGGGCCCCTCCGGCGACGAGGTCGCCCGGCGCATCGTCGCCTCCGGCAGCGGCATCCCCATCCCCATCCTCATGCTCACCGCTGCCGACCGGATCGACGACAAGGCCTCAGGGTTCGAGCTCGGCGCCGACGACTACCTCACCAAACCGTTCGAGCTGCGGGAACTCGTCATGCGGCTGCGGGCGCTCGACCGCAGGCGCGCGCACGCCCGTCCCCCGGTCAGGGAGATCGCGGGCATCCGACTGGACCCCTTCCGTCGGGAGGTCTTCCGCGACGGACGCTACGTCGCGCTCACCCGGAAGCAGTTCGCCGTGCTGGAAGTCCTCGTCGCCGCCGAGGGCGGGGTCGTCAGCGCCGAAGAGCTGCTGGAACGGGCCTGGGACGAGAACGCCGACCCTCTCACCAACGCCGTGCGCATCACCGTCTCCGCACTGCGCAAACGGCTCGGCGAACCTTGGATCATCGCCACGCTGCCCGGCGTCGGCTACCGGATCGACACCGGCATGGACACCATCGCCCCCGGTACGGACACCACCGACCCCGGTAGTACGCATGCGTAGACGCCCTGGGCTCAGTGCCCGACTGAAACTCACCCTCAGCTATGCCGGATTCCTCGCCGTCGCCGGCGCTCTCCTGCTGGCCGTGGTGTGGGTCTTCCTGCTGCGCTACGTACCTGACAACTCCCGGGGCCTCCTCGGGATCTCGCCCAACCGCTACCTCCTTGTGCACACCTTCGCCCCGCCCGCGGCCGTGGCGATGGTCTGCCTGCTCGTGTTCGGTCTCCTGGGGGGATGGGTTCTCGCGGGCCGGATGCTCGCACCGCTCACCCAGATCACGGACGCGGCCCGGATGGCCGGGAACGGGTCCCTGTCCCACCGGATCCGTATGAAGGGCCGCCAGGACGAATTCCGTGAACTCTCCGACGTGTTCGACTCGATGCTCGAACAACTCGAGTCCCACGTGGAGGAGCAGCAGAGGTTCGCCGCGAACGCCTCCCACGAACTGCGCACCCCGCTGGCGATCCCGAGGACGCTCCTCGACGTCGCCCGCAAGGACCCCACGCGGGACCGGGGTGAACTCATCGAACGCCTGTACGCGGTCAACGCGCGGGCGATCGACCTCACCGAGGCCCTGCTGCTGCTCAGCCGCGGCGACCGCAGGAACTTCACCCGTGAGCCCGTCGACCTCTCCCTCATCGCCGAAGAAGCCGCCGAAACGCTGCTTCCCCTCGCCGAACAGCGCGGGATCGCACTCGACGTCACCGGCGGGGCGGCCCGGACCAGCGGCTCCGCGGAGCTCCTGCTGCGGATGGTGACGAACCTCGTCCAGAACGCCGTCGTCCACAACCTCCCCGCCGGCGGCACCGTGACGGTTCACACCGAGACGCACGGCGACACGAGCGTGCTGCGGGTCGAGAACACGGGCCGCCGGCTCCCACCGGAACTGGTACCGACCCTCACCGAACCCTTCCAGCGCGGAACGGAACGCGTACGCACCGACGAGCACGTCGGCGTCGGCCTCGGGCTGGCCATCGTGCACAGCATCGTCCGCGCTCACGACGGGACCCTCGACCTCGTTCCCCGACTCGACGGCGGTCTCCTCGTCACTGTCCGGCTTCCCGGCATGCCGTAGGCGTCGGCCCCGAGCGGGGCCCCTTGACGACCTCGTGCATGGTCGGCGGGCGGGCGTCGCCTCTCATATGGCCCAGGCCCAGGGCCAGGTTCAGGCCCAGGTTCAGGTCCGGGTCAGGCCCAGGTTCAGGCTCCGACCGCGATGTTCCGCGCGCCGATCGACATGCCCGAGCGGACCGTGCGCCGCCGTCGGCAAGCGCGCCCGGTTCGGTCGGCAAGTGAACGGGTTGTGGTCCGCCGCCCCGGACCGTGACTGTCGAGCCGGTCCGTCACTTCCGTGCCCCGAAGAGAGGCTGGAGATCGGTGAGCAGGTGGTCGAGTGCGCTGCGGTACAGCTGGGGCCCCACGGAGACCCGTGCCACACCGAGTGCCCGAAGCTCGTCCAGCGACCCGCGTTTCAGCGAAAGACCAGCGTTCACAGGCGCGCCGACCTCGGTGACGATGGCCCGGAGGTCGTCCGGCCCGGCTCCGGGAGGGAACACACAATCGGCGCCGGCGGACCAGTACGCCTCAGCCCTGCGGATCGCATCGGCACGCTTCTGCTGCTCGGCCAGAGGCGAGGTGGGGAAGAAGGAATCGATCCGGGCATTGATGACCAGTGGCACCCCGATACGGTCGGCGGTCGCGCGCATCCGCGCGATGTAGGCGGCGCGGACATCGACGTCGGTCAGGCCGCCGTTGGCGTGATCACTGTCCTCGATGTTGCAGCCGACGACTCCGATCCCGCTCAGCAGTTCGACCAGCTCCTCCGGCGCCATCCCGTAGCCGGCCTCGGCGTCGACGGTGACCGGCACATCGACCGAGGCCGCGATGCGCCTGGCGACGAACATCATTTCCTCGCTCGGGGCACCCTCGCCGTCGTCGTAGCCCAGAGCGGCGGCGATGGCGTTGCTCGCGGTCGCGACCACCGGGAAGCCTGCGTCGACGACGGCGCGGGCGCTGCCGACGTCCCAGGTGTTCGGCAGCACCAGCGGATCGCCCGGAACGTGCAGGGAACGGAGCAGCTTGGCCCTCTCGGCCTGATCTGACAAAGCGTCGGCCTGATCTGACATTGCGGCCTCAGTCGACAAGTGCGCCGGCGGACAGGTTGGCGATGGTTCCGGTCATGGCTCCAGCTCGATCTGAAGCCAGGAACGCCGCCGTCTCCGCGATTTCGGAGAGCGTAGGCAGCCTCTTCAGCAGCGTCCCCTGCACCATCCCTCCGCCTTCGAGCATTTCCTGGACCGACTGCCCGCCCGCTGCCGCCATTTGCTTGAAGAGGTCCTTGGTGTAGGAACCCGCCGCCGGCGCATCGACGACAGCGTGTGGACGGATGCAGATCACCCGGATGTTGCTGGGTGCCAGTTCCGCGGCCAGAACCCGCGAGAAGGCCTCCTTGCCGGCCGCGCTCACGCTGTGCCCCAAGATGCCGCCTACAGCCAGTTTGGAACCCGGCTCGGACAACGTCAGGATGACGCCGGGACGTTCGCCACCCATGTGCTGTGCCACAGCCTTGCTCGTGATGAACAGCGTCCGCAGAAAGCCGTCGATCGGCCGCATGAACTCCTCCAGCGAGAGGTCCGCCAGCACAGTCCCCTGGTCGTGCATGACACTCACGGCGTTGAGGGCGATGTCGATGCTGCCGGCCGTCGCCGCGACGGCTTCGGCGTGCTTTTCGACCGCGGGTTGATCGAGGACGTCGACTTGAGCCGTCTCGACCGTTCCGCCCGTGGCGGCGATGTCACGCGCCACGGCGTCGAGCTTCGCCTGCGTGCGCCCGGCGATGAAGACCCTCGCGCCTTCCCGGGCGAATACCCGTGCGATCGCGCCGCCGATGGCGCCCCCGCCTCCATAGATCACGGCGTTCTTGCCGCCAAGCAGCAATGCACTCATGTGAGTCCTCCGAAGGTGATGGGTCGCCAGAGATCTCTTCCGGCGGCCTGTTGGTCAGTCGTGTTTCTCGCGCTGGATCTGTTCTGCGATGCGCTTGATGCGGTTCAGTCGCGCATCCCAGCGATTGCCCACTTCATTCAGCTGCCGGACGGCGCGGGTGAGCTGCGCCTCGTCGACTTCGTAGCGCCGCTCGCGGCCCATCGGTATCGCGTGCACGAGGCCGGCGCGATCGAGGACGCCCAGGTGCTTGGTGACCGCCTGGCGTGAGATCGGGAGACGATCGCTCAGGCTGGTCGGCGTACCGACGCCTTCCGTGAGCAGCAGGTCGAGCAGGCGGCGCCTGGTCGGGTCGCCGATCGCCGACCAGAGTTCGTCGTCGAAGGCGACGGTCATCGCGCCACCACGGAAGGGGCGTAGTTCCGCAGTCTGGGCAGGAACATGTCCCAGCCGCGCTCGTGGTCGTGGAAGGCCTCCTCGAGCACTGCGGCTTCCCAGCCCTTCTCCCGCCAGCCGCTCTCGGTCAGGCGCAGAATCGTGCCGTCACCGGAGGGCTCGAGCTCGAAGGTGACCATGAGGGAGTTGTCCGCGTCGGGCAGCTGACCTTCAGGGGCGACCCAGCGGAACGTGAACCTGTGGGGCGGATCCACGTCGACCACCGTGATCGCTTCGACCGCGGCGCGGTCGCCCCACACCAGTTCCCCGACCGCTCCCGGCGTGGACTCGAACGACGCGTCGTCGGACCACCACATCCTGATGTGCTCGGGACGACTCACCACATCGAACACGATCTCCGGTGTCGCGTCGATGCGGATCTCGCGTTCCAGCTTTCCGAACTCCACCAGGACCTCCAATAAGCAACCATCGGTTGCGTATGACTCTAGTGGTCGCGTCGGCGATCCGCAACCTTGTGTTGCGTAATGGCCGTGAGGGCGGCGCAGACGAGATTCGGCCACGTCTGCCGCGAGCGGGTGCGGGTGACGGGGCGGCGGCCGTGCCGCGGTGCGGATCGCTCGGGCGCGACGCCAGTACGTGCTCAGCGGTTCGGTCCGCCTTCGAGAGGGTCAAGTGCCGGGGGACGCGGGCGGACCGTACTCACGGCTGTCAGCGGGCACCGCGGACATGGACATGTCTCCACGCCATGGCAATGAAGGACGGTGAACACGCCATGGCATGGGTCATCAAGCCGCGTTCAGCGACTCCACCCGGTCATTGGTGCGTGACACCTCGATCGCGACCCGGTCGTCCTGGCCGCCGGACCGTGGACCCTGGTGATCCGAACTCAGCACACGCCCTAGCGGGGTTGGGGTTCGTGGAGACGGACGGTCATGCTCACCGTCACGTCGTCCCCTGCCGAGAGGCCGCTCGGCTTGCGCACCGCGACCTTGAGCGGCAGCAGGTAACCGCTGTCCTTGGGGAAGAGCGACGTCTGGAAGGCGACCTCGCCGATCCGGGCCTCGACCGGGATCACGCCCCAGCCGTACGTGGCCATCGCGGCCACCTCACGGATGTCGGAGGACTCCTCGTCCGGCACACGAACGAAGTAGTACGGCGACGGTCCGCGCCATTCGATCACCTGGCCGGAAAAGACAAATTCCATGAGGCAGGTTCCTTCCTCGATGGCGGCCAAGATACGCGATCGACCCGCGACGGTCTCCGGTCTTCTCACCCCTCGACGAAGCAGGCGTACGGCGCCACCGAGACTGCCTCCGAGACCGCGCGTTCGTCGTCATCGTCGGCTTCGGGGTCGAGGTCACCGGCCCACCGCGAGCCCATGGACCACACGGAGAATCCGGCGTGGAAGTCGTGGCCGATGCCTGAAGGCGTGCTCGAGTAGCCCAGGGCGTGGAGGTCCGCGACGACGTCATCGAGAAAGCGATGGGTCAATTGGACCCCGTCGTAGTGCACTTCGGCAGGGCCGCCTTCACCGCTGGAGTGGATCTCTACGAGTTCGACCGTCTCGTCAGGGGCGTAGGTGATCACCAGCATGGGTGTGGTGGCGTAGGCGGCCCGCTGTCCGCCGGGGCCGTGACACGGCGGACCGATGCGCTCTTCGATCTGCGAACGCCGGTCACCGAACCTGACCGTGTCGACGCCGAGCCCCTGAACGATCTCCATGTCGGCCATCCTGCCGGCGGCAGGCCGCAGAGGACTCACGGCCTGGAGAAGTAGGCAGTTCCTCGGACGCTCGGCAGGGACGGGACTTTGACTTCAGCCTGCGCATGAGCGGCACCTGCCTTGTCAGGAGCTGAGGCGTCGGCTCAGTCCTGCGGAGTCGCGGCAAGCACCGCGCGGCAGTCCGACCAGGCCGGCCGGCTCAGCAGGGGCTGGAATCGGGTGAACAGAGCGAGGAGTTCGGCTCCCCACTTCTCGCGGAACACGGAGACAGTACGGGCAAGGTCGAGTTCGTTGGCGGCGGACAGCTCGGCGAAGTCCCGTCGAAGATGCGGCTCCGGAGTGTGGAGATGACCGGTGAACCGATTCCGAAAGGCGCCGTCGGCATTCGCGAGCGTCGGATACGTGGCCCTGCGGTCACATGACGCGTAGAGATAGACGATGGCTTCAGCCTCGGCACCGATCACCTCCGCAAGTTCGGCGCGGCTGTCGGGAGACAGCAAGGCGGTGGGGAAGCCGTCGGTGCCGTAGAAGGCGTGACACAGACCCGCGAGCTGGAGGGCGGGACGGGCGTCCCATACAGCGAGTTGCCCCTGGACGCGCTGGAGGTGGGCGTCGAGAGTGCCGCCCGGATGAGCGATGTCGGCGGCACCGAGTTCGCGCAGGAGGGCGACGGCCCGGTCGGCAGGGGAAGGGGAAGCGGGCACGGGCGGTGTCCTTCCGTCTCATGAGGTCGGCACCCGTCCACGCCTTCGCCAGCGGTCCGGACCCGGGAAAACACTTGGACGGGTCGTCGCCTGGACCCTGCACTGATCATCGTGGGCCTCATAACTCCGGTCAATCCTATGGACTTCTAGCACTGTCCAAGCTGTAGCTTGGGGCTGACGGAGCTGCCGGTCTCTCTGTCGGCCGCGTTCCAGGCGGCCGTGGTCGGACGTATGCGATTTCAGAGGCTGTCCGAGGCGAGATACGCGTGCGTCCTGGCCAGCCGAGCCGTGGAAGCGCGGAATGCGATTCCCGACTCGGGCGACCCGAGGACGACCTCAAAGAGTTCCTCGCGGACGGTCATGTCGATGTTTCCGGCGGCAGTGGCGTCCCAACCGGTGACCCGGAGTGCTTTCACTCCTCGGAAGACGAGGTGGAACTCGAAGGTGTTGAATCCCCTCTCGTGCCATTCCGCAGGGGCGTTCACCGGGAGGATCCGTGTGTCGAAGCCCAGGGTCACCGAGTTCTCACGTTCGTCAATGTGCACGTAGAACGGATCGCATGAGCCGGCCGAAGGCGGGGTGCCGTCGTACAGGTCCCCCAAATATCCGGGGGACGCCAGGAGGCGCGACCAGTCAGCGCTCATAGAACGTCCTGTCCTCGGTACCGGGAAGAGAGCTGTGCCGTCGGGCGTCGACCCTGCTCATGAACAGATGGACCCCGTCGTCGCGTCCGTTCTCCTCGATCCTGAACGCACTCAGGTGGCCGACGCGCACGGACTCAGTGCAGGCGAAGTCCAGCGACAGTCCGCTGCCTCTGACCGTCACCCGCATACGTCGCTCCCTTCCGCACGGAACCATCTCGACGCTGCCCACGGCCGGTGGAGTCCAGTCAGTGAGGGATATTTCATCCACTGCCAGGAACTGGAATTGGCACTGCACCGTGTCCAGGCCCGCGTCGGTCCATTCCTGCGGCGCCGTCTCGGGGTAAGAAGGCAGGTCGACGCGCAGTGTCACCGTAGGCCCACGCCAATTCAGATTGATCGATCGAATCCGAATGCCGATCAGGTCCGGGACGTAGCCGTAGAGTGACCGCAACGGCTCCGGATTCACGAGGAATCGCTCGACAGCCACCGTGTCAGTGCTCCTCTCGATGCGCTCGCCGTAATAGGACGACACCGTCTATGCCCCCTGCCAGGGGAGAGCGGGTACGTACGCTGAGGTGTCGTGCCAGTAGTCCCGGGTCTCCACGGCGAGACCCGTCGCGTCGAAGCGGACGAAGACGCAGCCCGCGAGGGTCGACGGACGTCCGTCCTCCTCCGCGAGGACGCGGAACTCGGCGACCGCGCGGCCGTCCTGGCCGACCACGGGGTCGGAGAAGCGGACATCGATCGTGGTTTCGGACGCGAAGGACCAGCGGAGGTACGCGGCCAGCTCGTCCCGGCCACGGTGGGGCTCCCGGAACGGCATGGAGCGGTGGACGCACGTGTCCGAGTACAGCTCCAGGATCGCCTCGACGTCATGGGCCGCCCAGGCCCGCTCCCACACCTGTACGAAGCGTCGTGCCGCTGTGGTCGTGTCCATCGCGGGCCTCAGACGCGGGCGGGCAGCCAGCGCAGCTGCGCGGCCTGCTGGTAGGGGCCGCCGCCCTCGTGGTCGTTGAAGTCGTACACCTCGATCTGCTTCTCCTCGTTCGCCCAGGCGTTGAAGGCGGCGAAGACCGTCGACGGGGGGCAGGTCTGGTCCTCCAGCGCCGCCGAGAACAGGGCGGGAGCCCGGCCGCGCGCGGCGAAGTGCACCCCGTCGAAGTAGGAGAGGGTGCGCTGCACCTGTTCGGTGCGGCCGCGGTGGGTCTTCAGGTAGTTGCCGATCTCCCGGTAGGGAGCGCGGTCCGTGAGCACCGTGGCGCGCGGGAAATCGCACAGGAACGGCACGTCGGGGGCGACCGCCGCCAGGTCGGGCACCAGACCGCCGACCGCGATGGTGATGCCGCCGCCCTGGCTCCCGCCGAGCGCCGCGACGCGCGCCGCGTCGACCAGCGGATGCGAGCGGGCCGCCTCCACGGCGCGCACCGCGTCCGTGAACAGCCGCCGGTAGTAGTAGGTTTCGGGGTCCTCGATCCCTCGCGTCATGAAACCGGGGAAGGCGGGCGCGCTGCCCACCGGGTCAGGGGTGTCGCCGCCGCCCCAGCCGCTCGCCTGGCCGCGCGTGTCCATCACGAAGTGCGCGAAGCCGGCCGAGGCCCACAACAGATGCGTGTGCGGGAGCCCGCGGCCGCCGCCGTATCCGATGAATTCGACGACGGTGGGCAGCGGTGAGTTCGCCCAGGCCGGCACGGTCAGCCAGCCCTTGACCGGATGCCCGCCGAACCCGGCGAACGTGACGTCGTGGACCGTGACGGTCTTCAACAGGGTCTCGACCGGCTCGAAGCGGGCGGAGAGGTCGTGCTCACGGGCTTCCTTGAGGGTCTTGGCCCAGAAGGTGTCGAAGTCCTCGGGTTCGACGGACGCGCTCCGGTAGGTGCGGAGTTCGTCGAGAGGGAGGTCGAACAGGGCCATCAAGGACCACCTTTCGGCATGCGGTGCGGATGATCACACGGTACGTCCGCCCTCGGGGGCCCGCCACGGCCGCGCCGAGAACGAAAGACGTTCTCGGCGCCGCCGTCCCGCAGTCCGCTTCCTCTCCACGCAGTCGCCAGGTTCGTTCTCCCGTGCGCGGGCCCCGGCTCATGGGTGCCCGTCAGGCCGTGCGCCGGGTCCAATCCGGTTCCGTGCGCGCCCTGTCGCGCTCCCACCGGGCCAGCCGACGGCGCCCCAGGGCCCGGCGGACGCAGAGGTGCGCGACGAACACGACGAAGACAGCGCCTGTGGCGGTGAAGGCGCCCATGGCCAGGGCGTGTTGATCTTGTCGCGCGGAAGGGCTTGAAGGGCCAGTACTCCGAGGGCGAGACAGTGCTTCCCGTACCTCGGGCAGAGGCCGTGCTGTCCCGCCCGGCGGATGCCGAGTGCCCGGATCCGCGGGTCTGGCCGGCTGCCAGTGAACTCGCCGCGACTACGAGACCCTTCCCGCCCGCTCCGAAGCCATGATCCACCCGGCCATGACAAACCTGATGGCCCGTCGCCTCAGCAGCGCGGTGACGATCTCCGGGCGGGACCCGAAACCGAATCAACCACCGATTCCGGAAGGAAACATCGAGAGAACGCGACCTCTTACGAGAGTCTCCTGCCCACGGCCGCCGTGGCAGCCTCGTGGTCCTTGCACCGCCACCACTCGTCGATGTTCGCCGAGATGATCAGTGCCGCAGTGCGGAGATCCGCCTCCTGCGCACCTTCACCCAAGAGGTTCCTGGCGTCCTCGTCAAAGTCCAGGCTCAGTAGCCAGCGCTGCGGCTCGTTGTCCGGCGGAGCCACCGACACCTCGACTTCGAGGAAGGCTCGTTCGACCTCAACTGCCCCTTCGATGAACGTGCGTTGCGTCAACCGCAACTGTTCGACATGGATCGGTACGGCGTACGTCGACTCGTACTCGCGGAGCAGATCACACAGCTGGGCCCGCGTGTCAGGCGTGAGGATCATGGTGCTCCATCAACAGGCAGGACGTCGCGGTTCGGCGGACGAGGCGCGGCTGGAGCCGGGTGCGTCATCCATAGAGTAGGCCGTGATGATGCCCTGCGGGTTGATCCTGGGCGTGCGCCCGTAGGCGTTCGGGTTGTCCAGCACCCCGAAGTACTTGCTGCACGGGGGCATGGCCTCCATGTAGTAGTGCCAACGGCCGCCGGGAATCGGCACCACGGTGCCGCGCCAGATGGCGTGGCTGACCTTTCTGTCGAAGTCGGTGCTCCAACGGCCGCGGTGCACCAGGTGGCGGTATCCCCAGGTGTTCGAGCCGCACCGAAGCGGGATGACGAGTGGACCCTGGTAGTACTTCTTCACGATGTGCGCTGCCGACTGCCCGGCGCACGGATCGGCCGCTGATGCGGAATTCGCGCTGCCGACGACAAGCGAACTGACCGCGGCCAGCACCGCGGCAACAGCTGCGGCTCGCTGAGCAAGTCCCATGCCGATCTACCCCCAGTTCAAATGTGACGCCCCGAGGCAGCCGGACTGGTCAGGTTCCGGTATCGGAGCGCGATCGGAGACGACACGACGTTCTCGCACGCATGTGCCAACAGGCAAGCGAATTAAGGGCCGTTATGAGTCCCCTTCCTCGGATAGAGGGCTGAATCAGCACATCTGAAGGCAACCGTCCAGGTGACAGTCCGGTGGACGGCGTTCGGGATGACCACGGCCCCGGCACGCTCGGTCAGGGTGCGCCAGAACGCGGAACGGTCCGACTCACCGAGCGGCGGATGCCGGTGGTGACGAAGTACGTCTCCCGCGGTCAAAGGACCGCGAAGCCCGCCTCCGTGACTCAGCGGAGCCAGGGAGTGAGCTCGTGTGCGAGTACGGCATATGCGGGGTCTGCGGGGAGCCAGAGGAGTTTGTGCTGGGTCCCGTCCTGCATGCGCACCGTGAGCCGGTCGGCGGTGATGCCGCGGCGGAGGTGGGCGGAGGCGATGCCGGCCAGAGGGATCACTTTGTTGGTCCGGTGCTCCGCTCGGATCTGCGCGGTTGCGGCCGCAGTCACGTCGGCCTCCGGCAACGGCACGACCACCGTTGGCCCCTTGCTGTTCGCGAGGGTGTCGGTGAACCCGAGCCGTCGGCGGACCAAGGAGGAAGGGAGAAGCCACAGCTCCCCATGGATCCAGTCGCCCCACCCGGTCGTGCAGCTCCGTGTCAGCAGTCTCGCCCGTCCGTCCATCGCGCCACCGTAGTTCGTGCCTCATCCACGCGCCACAAGGTGAGTCGGGCTTCCAGGGACTGCTGCGAGCCGCGCTCCCCGTCCTCGGGCCGGACGGTGGGCAATTGGCTCCTCATGCCGGGGCGTCCTTAGTGTGCCCCGCCACCAGGGGGGCGGACAGGACCGGCGTGGCCGTCATCGGCGCCGTTCAGTCCGGCAGGCTCACGGCACGCTGACCTGTGAGCCGGTGTGGACGCCCTCCGTGTCGTTTGCTGTGCCCGGGGCGTGTGCCGGGAGGTGTCGTACGGCTGGAACACAGAGCAGCGCGAGGGCGGCGGGGACCGCGAGGACTGTCATTGCGTAGAGGGTGGGTCGCACACCGAGGGAGTCGGAGACCGGGCCGGCCAGCGCAAGACCCAGGGGCATGAGTCCGGTCGACAGCAGGTAGTCGTATGAACTCACGCGGGACAGGGCGGCTTCGGGCACGTGTGTCTGCAGCGCGGTCTCCCACAGCACGAAGAAGAGGGAGACGCCGACACCGGTGACCGCTTCGAGGACCGCGATCACGGCGAGTGAGGTGCCGGATCCGATGATGATCGCCTGGCAGGAGCCCACGGCGAGCCCTGCGGCGGCGAGGGCCATGGGACGTGGGACCTTCAGCCGGTAGGCGCACACGTCTCCGACAACGGAGCCGATACCGAAACCTGCGGTCACCGTCGACCAACTTGCCGCACCGCCCCACTCCCGTTCGGCCAGGACAGGTCCCAGCACGAACACCGACGGCAGCACGACGACGTGATAGACCGCTATGGCGGCCATGCCCGACCACACCCACGTCCGGCTGCGCACCTGCACCCAACCGGCGCGCACTTCCTCCAGGAACGTTCCCCCGGCGGTGGGCTCCGCCGTCTCAGATGCCGTACTACGAGGTCTCAGCCCGGCCAGGAACGCGGCACTGACTGCGAAGGTCAATGCGTCCAGGGCCAGAGCGCCGCCGGGGCCGAGCAACGCGACCACGCCGCCGGCCAGGGCCGGACCGAGCACCAGCGCGGACGACTGGGTGAACCCCCGCAGGGCGTTCGCCTCCCGCAACCGGTCAGGCCCGACGAGCAGCGGCAACAGCCCCGTGGAAGCGGGCATGAAGAACGCGTCTGCCGTGCCGAACACCAGCATCAGCAGCACAAGATGCGAAATCCTGGCAGTACCGGTCACCAGCAGTACGGCAATGAGCCCCTGCCCAGCACACCGCACCACGTCAGAGACCAGCATGACGCGGTGCCGCCGGAAACGGTCCGCCCACACACCACCCACCAGGGCGAACAGCAGCATGGGAAACAGCCCGGAGGCCGCCACCAGCCCGACGTCGGAAGCGGACCCGCCGACCGACAGCACGGCAAAGGGGACGGCCACGAACGAAACACGGTCGCCCAGCACCGACAGCGACTGCCCGACGAACAGGCGGGTGAACTGCGGCTCATCACGCAGCACGCCGGGAATCAAGAACTTCACTTGGTGGCCGATCACGGGCAGGAGGACAGGATGCCGAGCAAGGATGCGAAGCGCCCGATGGTAATACGGCCCGTCCTTGCCAGGCACCTGAATTTCTCCAGGTCGCAGACTGTTCCAGGATTCCCCGCAAGGCGCAGGTGCGTGCGGACGATGAAGCGCTCCCGCGATCATCGGCGAGGACCTCTGCGATGACTTCTCCACCAGGCCGGTGCTGACGCCCTGAACCCGCGGAATCGGCGCTCTGAACCCGCGGAACGGGCTCAGAGCGCTTCAGTTGGCCACGGCCGCCCGTGTATGTGGAGTTGGAGCGCGACTGACCGCATGCCCGACCGTGATCTTGGCTCCTGGAGGAACTACAAGCTGCCGAAGGTAGACCCCGCGCACCCGGGCTGGTTTGCGGGGGTTGCTATGGCGCTGGGCTGATGTTGCCGGCCTCGTCCATTTCGAAGGTGCCATTGGTCTTGCCGTCGACCGCGGTCTGCATGAGCCAGTGTTTCGACAGGTTGTGCAGGTTCTTGTGCTGCTCTTCCCAAGGCATGGAGTGGCCGGCGCACTTCACCGTAACCAGGAGCTTGTGAGACCCGGTGATGGCGGCGTAGAGCGCGGGGACGTGGAAGTCGAGCGCTTTGTTGGAGCTGGGTGGTGTGGTGTTGGCCGTCTTGTCGTGCTCGCCGTGCACGATCAGCACGGGCACGTTTCCGCCGAGGACAGCTCCCTGCCCTGCAGTGGTGTTGTTCCAGCCCCACGTCACGAAGTTCCGGAATCTGCTGACGCCCGCAGGCTTTCCGGACGGCAGGATCGGTCCCCAGGTACGGCCGATCGGATCGTTGTCCATGAGGGCGCTCCACACGACGTCGACCATGTCGGCCTCGCGCTGATTCGCGCATTTCACCTCCGCGGTCCAGGCATTTTCGAAACCCGTGCGCGTGAGCACGTGAGTCGGGAAGCCGGGTGCCGGCA
Organism: Streptomyces sp. NPDC026500; assembly: GCF_055567635.1. Taxonomy (NCBI): domain Bacteria; kingdom Bacillati; phylum Actinomycetota; class Actinomycetes; order Kitasatosporales; family Streptomycetaceae; genus Streptomyces; species Streptomyces sp. NPDC026500. Next base: position 28,615 of record NZ_JBVHQB010000010.1, read on the forward strand.
GGGTCGGCGGGTTCGAGGGGCCCAGCGGCGGGAAGATCGGCGCGAGTAGGAACAGGCTCTCCACCTTCCCCGGGTTCTTGATCGCGTACGGTCCCATGGCGAACGCGGCCGCCGACCAGCCGATGAAAGCCACCTTCGAGACGTTGCGCGTGCTCCGGATGTAGTCGACCACGGTGCTGAGCTCGTCCTGGTCGCTCTGGGAGTTGGTCAGTACGAAGGGATAGCTCGGGGTGCGCGGGCCCGACAGCGGGGGAGTGACGGCGGCCTGCTGGCCAGGATTGACGTTGCACGGGTCTTCCATCCGCGGACGCGGCGACTGACCCGAGCCCTGGAGGTCCATCATGAAGACGTCGTACCCAGCCTGGGCGAGGGCCTTGGCCCACCCGTACGAGGTGTGCTGGAGATCGTAGCCCGCCAGCACGGGAACACTCCTGCCATGCAGCATGAGGACGGCCTTGCGGTTCGCAGGGGGACCGGGGGCCGTGCCGTCATGCTCTCGCACGAAGAGTTCGACCTTCTGGCCCGCCGTTGCGGGGACGGTCGAGGTGTGAGGGACTGCGTGGTCGGTCGTGGTGATGGCCATGAAGGGGTCCCTTCTGTCGCCGAGGCGAGACGGTGGTCTCTGTACACCCCCACAGTCCGTGAGGCGCGCGCTCCATGCCACAGCAGGGCCGCCGTCTGACGCACCGGACGGACAGTGCGGCGCCGGCCTTCCGAGCACCGCGACCGGCGGCGTCCGGAGCTGGTCGACCGCCTGGGGTCACGTGGATCCGGACTTCAACCGCAACCTTCTTACAGTCCGGGAGCATCGAATCCGTTGAGGGCCCACAGCGCGCCGGTGTACCACAGCAGTCCGATGGCGCAGACGAGGACGCTGCCGGCGACCGGCAGCATCCAGCCCGGCAGGCGACGGCTGTGCACCACGAGCACCTTGGCGACGAATGCGCCGTACAGCGCGCAGCCGGCAATGGAGTGCAGGAGGACTCGCGTGCTCGTGGTCTCCACGCCGTAAGTGCGGACGCAGTGGTACGCGATGGGCAGAGACAGCAGGAAGGCGACCCACCCCAGCACTCGGTGTCCGGTACGCACGGGGCGAGGCGCGGCCGCGAGGCCGGGGAGGCGGTGGTACATCCACAAAGCCAGCAGGAGCTGGACGAGCGCGAGGCCGAACAGGGCGCTGCCCAGGCGGGCCTTGAGGTCGATCGCGTCGGTGCCGTGGGCGCCGAACAGTCCCATCGCGTACTGGGGGCTGTGATGACGCCCGATCACCCAGATCGCCACCGCCACGGCCACGGCGGCACTCAGCACCAGCGCAACCGCGCCCGCGGCGGAGCGCCGTCCGGGAGTACGGTGCTCTTCGGTCATCGTCGCGTCCGCTGTCCGGTCATGGACACGGTGCGGGTCAGCTCAGATCCACTTTTTGGCCGCTGACGTTGAGCACGTACCAGGCGGCGCCGAACTGGTTGAGGCCCTGGCCGTTGGTGTCACCCGGCTTGGTGTCTCCGGCGTACCCGTAGAGCGGATGCCCGTTATAGGTGACCTGCATCTTGCCGTCGGACCGCTTCGTCGTGCCCAGCAGTGCGGACTTGGCCGAGCCGCCCGCCGTCGGGTTACCGGACGTCAGCAGCGGCGGCCAGGCCGCGGCGCACGTACCGTCGCAGGTCGACTGCGTCGACTTGTCCGCCTCGAACAGGTACAGGGTGTTGCCCTTCGCGTCGACCAGGATCGTGCCGAGTTTGCCTGCCGTGGCGGTGTTGACCGCGGCCTGCGCGCCGGCCGAGGTGCTGCTCGCCGGTGCGGACGGGCTCTGGGCGTAGCCGGACGCGCTGCTCTTGGCCTCGTTCGACGGCGTGGCCGACGAGGACGACGAACCACCACCGCTGGAGCAGCCACTGGTGCCGACGGTGAGCACTGCAACGGCAGCGGTCCATGCAACAACAGTCAGGCGGGTGCGCCTCATCACAGCTCCACAGCATCGGTAGTGCCCAGGACGGCTGACCGGAGCACTGGATCCATGCTCCCCGCAACTCCCGGCCCTCCGTGCTCCACGGCGCCGCAGCACCTGGAGATTTCGCTCAGATGGACGCCCCGACCCGCCCGACCGCCCCTCTTTGCGGCGATCCTGCCGTTCGACGTCACCCGAAACCGAAAACCTCAGTGGGCGAACGGGCCGGGTCCGGGCCCGGCCCCGGTCGCGGAACCACGCAGCCGCCCCCGCCAGCACCGCCGCCCCCAGCCCGTACAGGGGCAGCCACAGAGTCGTCGTGGACGCCAGGCACTCGGCAACGGTCTTGCCGGCCTGGGCCTGCTGCGCGAACGCCAGGGCAACACCGTCACTGCCTGCCAGGTTCCCCAGCGCGGCCTTCACCCGGCCGGCGGTCCCGGACACGCCACGGCGCCCTGCGCGGTACGGATGCGAGGGCGCCGTGGCGGCACGGGGCAGGTCAGCGGGTGCGGGAGGATCCTGAGCCGCCCGGGGTTCGCGGTGCCCAGGTCGGCTCTGCCGTGGCCTCCTTCATGGACGGTTCGTCCATGAGGACGTGCCAGCCGTCGTCACCGGCGTTCCCGTCGAGGCGCACGCTGATCTCCTTCGTCTGCCCGGTGTCCTGGAAGTACAGGACGACGGTCTGACGCTCGGAGCCTTCGTCGTAGAAGTCGGCCGTGACCTTCCCGCCCGCTCCCTTTCCGAATGCCTTGATCCAGTTGTCGGCCGTGCTGCGCGCGGCGTCCTTGCCGCCGTCACCGGTGGCCAGTGCCGCGAGCCCGTCGGCGGAATCGTCCGCGATCCGCCAGACGAGCTGTTGCGTGACGCCGAGCGAGCCGGTGGAGGGGTAGCCGAGCACGTGCAGGGGTTCATGGCCGGCGTAGTCCTTGGCGTAGCGGGTGTCCGCCGTGTCGTCCGTGGACGAGCACCCGGTCAGCGCCGCGAACAGCACACCGGCTGCCAGCGCTCCGGTCATCGGGCCCCGCGCCGCGGTCCCTGCCCTCATTTGGCACTCCTGGGTCGGATGATCAGCACTCGTTGTATCGGGTTGCTGGTGCCGCGGTAACGCGCCAGCACGTCGTCGAGCGTGGTGTGGTTCTTGATGCCGTGCTGGGAGAGCCCCAGATGTCCCTGCACCTTGGAGGTCACCACCGCGGCGTGGTTGTAGCGCCGTTCCTTCTTCCATTTGAAGAAGACGATGTCGCCCAGCTGGGCGTTGTACGTCTTGGAGACGCGGGTCGCGGGACGGTGGCCGGAGAAGTGACGGCGCAGGTTGTCGGCGCCCGACCAGGTGTAGCTCTTGTTCTTGACCGAACCGAAGAGGTAGTACTGCTGCCACCACGCGCCGTCCGTCTTGCGGCCGCCCCACCGGAACTTCATGCCACCACCGTGGTACAGGGCCTTGGAGACGAAGTTGGTGCAGTCCTGGGAGTACTCCCAGCCGATGCCGGTGTGGTTGTAGGCCCAGTTGGCGGTGCCGTGGCCGTTGACCGACCTGGCGCTGAGGGCCTTGGGCCCGGGCGCGAGGCGGGTCTCGTCGGGGAAGCCGTTCTCACCCAGCTCGATCGAGCCGGGGTCGTCCGAGGTGTCGTCCGAGTCCTCCGCGGAGGTGGTCTCCACCTGGGACTGCGCGGCCGCTGTCGCGGACAGCGTCTGCCCGGCGTCGACGTCGTCGGCTTCGCTGTCCAGGACCGCGGTGTCCTCGGTCAGGGTGAAGGTGAACCGCTTGTCGGCGCTGCCCTTCGTCGGTTCGTCGCCGCCGTCGCCGTGCAGGGTCATCGACTCCGTCACGGTGGCCCGGACGACGACCTGGTCCGCCGTGGCCCCCTTGCCGACCAGGACGTCCGTCATCTGCGCCGACGCTCCCGCGTAGCTCTGGCCGTTGTCGGTGAGTGCCTGCCGGTTGTCGACGAGGTTCGGCTCCTGCGCGCCGAGCAGCCCGGCGAAGACCTGGCCGTGCGGTGCGTCGGCGACCGCGTCGGCCGCGGAGAGGCTGCCGCCCGTCAGGACCTTGCCGCGGGCGGCCAGATACTCCTGCACACCCTCGCGGTACTTCGCGGCCCCTCCCGGGACCGCCGCGCCCTGTGCCGGTGCCGAGCGTGTCACAGGTCCGCCGCCCACGACGTTGTTCACACGCACCGAGACGCGGTACGAGACCGAGTTGTCGAGCTTGTCGAACACGGCCCGCGGTGCGGTGGTCTCCTGCTCGGCCACGACGACGCCGTCGGCCTTTTCGACCTTCACGGCATAGCCGAGGTCACCGGCCGCACCCGGGTCCAGCGGCGGGTTCCATGTCGCCAGCAGGCCCGAGTCGCCGGGGACCGTCACCACGTCGGTGACCGCTCCGGGCGTCGTGGGGGGCAGGTACCGGATCGTCAGCCGCGGCCGCGTGTTCGCGTCGGACGCGGTGAGCGAGTGGTACACGGCGCCACTCGAGTCGGCCGGGACCGTCAGCGCGAAGCCCTGGTTCTCGCCTCGTTCGGTCCAGGACTGCACCAGTGGGCCGAAGTCCACCTCCGGCAGCGGCGTGCCGGAGGCGTAGTCGTCGGTTCCGGCCGCGTCGAGGAGTTCCCCGCCACTCTGGGATGGTGTCCAGGCGGACGACAGCTCGTACGCGCCCGGCTGCTGTGCGGCACAGTCGGCCGTGCAGTCGGAGCGGGTGAGCGACAGTGTGGCCGAGGTGACGCGGGCGCCCTTGGGCAGGCCGGAGAGGTCCGCCTTGAAACGGGTCGCCCACGAGTGCCCGCCGACCGGCCCGAGCCGCAGTTCCCCGTCGGGCGCAGTGGGGCAGGGCGTGGTGGTGCAATCGGTCGCGGCGGATATCTGGTCGAGGGCGTCGTCGGCGAGGGTGAGCGTTGTGCTGTCGGGCGGTGTGGGCAGCGGCTTCTCGCGCACCTTCATGGTCTGCTGGGCCGACCACGGCGAACAGCCCACGCTCGTGCAGGTGCGGGCGGTCCAGCGGTAGGCGGCGCCGTCGGCGAGCACCCGCTCGGGAAGCCGCAGGGCGGCTCGTCGGCCGCTGTCCGTCCACACCGGCGCGAGGTTCAGGCCGGGTACCGCGTTGCCGGCCGAGTCCTTCACCGCGAACTCGGCACTGACCCTGCCCTGCGCCGGATCCGTGACGACCGCGGAGATGATCGGCGTCAGGGTCTGCTCGGCCCCGGTCTGCAGATCCCGGGGCGTGTCCGGAAGCGCGGCGACACTGAAGGTGGTCCAGGCCGACCACTCCGTGTTGTAGTGCGTGCCGTCGTAGGGCGACGTGCGGAACCGGTAGGTCCTGCCGTGCCGCAGCATGCCGGCGGGGACGGCGACCTCGGCGGGGGTGCCGCTCGCCACGTACTTGGACACCAGTACGTCACCGACCTGGGTGTTGGTCGCGGCGTCGAAGATCTGGAAGGTGCCGTTGACCTGGTCGCCGTCCGGGTCGGTGAACGTGTCGCGCAGGGTCGGTTCGGTCGCGTCGACGCGCCAGGTTCCCGTCCGGTCCTGGGTGAACGGCGGGCCGGCCTGCTGTTGGGTGCCGGTGCGCGGCCGGTAGTTGTAGTTCACGGTGAGTCGGGGCGGATTGGCCGCGGCGTTCGCGGAGTTGACCCGCTTCCACTGGGCGACGACATCCTCGTCGGCGGCCCGCAGTCCCATGGTGCCGCGCGTGGCCTTGGCGGCGGCCCAGCTCTGCACCAGTGAGGTCGCATCCGCGTTGATCCACCCGTCGGGTGCCGAGGAGCAGGCGGAGTTGCCACGGGTCTCCGTGGAGGTGGCCGCCCGGGAGTTCCACGCGGGCTGGGACGTCCAGCGGGTGGTGGTCGAGGAGGCTCCGGTGGACCACACCTCCCACGGGGACGCCTTGCATTCGGTGTTGCCCGAGTGGAAGTTCCACAGGCTGAGCCTGGCACTGCTCACCAGGGCGTTCGCGATCGGCGCGGTGTTCCAGGTGAGGAACGAACGCGCCGTGCGCGGGGTGCCGTCGGAGTTCTTCGTCCCCGGGTTCCCCAGGTCCAGTTCGGTGTCGGTGGACAGGTCGCCGGTCTCGCCCTGCTGGACGTAGGTGTCCATGACGTTCGACAGCGCGGACGTGGAGGGGTCCACCGTCACCGGGTACTTGGTCTTCGGGTCGGCGAGGAACTTCGCGTCCGGTGTCACCACGAGGTCGACGGACGACCCGTCGCGGACGACCTTCATGACTGCCGGCACGGTGCGCGTGTGCTCACCGGAGACCTCGTCGACCGTGGCGTCCCACATCACCGGCGCCGGCATGACCGCCGTCTTCTCGCTGCGCCGGTCGGTCAGCAGCACACTGCCGTCGGATCGTTGGGTCACCGTGAGACCGCGGGCCTTCAGCGGCAGTGTGTAGCTGTAGGAGTCGCCCGCCGGTCGTCGTTTGATCTCCACGAACTGTTCGAAGCCGGTCCGGGTGGCCTCGACGACCACATCGGCGCCCGGCAGCGCGTTCTCGTACTCGGCCCGGTTGCCCTTGAGCGCGGGGGCCGGCAGATCACCCTTCCACTGAAGGGTGATCTGCCCGTCCCCCTCGCCCAGCGTCACCAGGTCGGAAGTGCGGGCCGAATGGGCCCGCACCGCCCGCGGGCCCGCTACGGACGCGCGCCGAACGGCGGCGCCCGTACTGCGCCCGGCCAGTCTCAGCCCCTGCGGGTGAGCCCTGGACTCGACCACCCCGTCGGCGCCCCGGGTCAGGTTCACGTCCACCGCGCGCCAGGCCCGCGCGTCCTGGTCGTAGAAACGGATGGGACCTGCGGACACCTCGGTGGTCAGCGAGCCGTCCTCGTTCACCCAGGTCGTGGAGGTCTCCGTGCGCTCGGAGAGCGCCTCGACCCTGTTCCCCGACCTCCGCGCGGCGGCGCGCGCGGCGGGGATGTCCACCGCCTGGGTCACCTCGGCAGCTGCAACCCCAGCTGCTCGTACGGGAGTTGCCGCCACCACGTCGGCACTCTGCAGCACCGTGATGGACAGGGCCACAACGACCCCACCCGCCAACCAGCGCGAGGGTCCCCCGGACCCCCGCCATCCGCGCCGCAGCACGGATTCACGCCTCGTCATGCTTCCTCGGACTCTGTCGAACACCGCGCGAACACGGCATGAGGTACTAATTTCCGCCCCTGAGGATGTTCGGCATGGCCACGACGTTCCTGGAATCGGGGGCAGGGTGCACCATTTGGGGGTGTGCCCTGTCACATCGGGCCGACGGTACGAATCGCCAACTGGCCGACCTGGCCCGAGGCTTCGGTGTCGACATCGTCGGCTGACCTCTCGCCGACACTCCGCGGCACAACGTTCTGCGCTCCTGACGGCGAGCGCTGCCCACGGACCCCGCGGCCGTCCCTTCATTGCCCATGGAAACGACACACCGACTTCCAGCGGCGCCTGGCCCGCCTGCGCGAGACCAACCAACGCCCGCCCCGGCCTCATTGACCGCCTCGACCGCAGCGATCTCCTGTAGGCCCGCCCGGTCCGGGCGACGTCGATGCCGACCTCGCAGACCGGGTCGGGCTTGATGGGCGTGACGTCCAGGGTCCTGCCGATTCCCATCCGGCGCAGAACGACCGGCCTGTCAGGGGATGTTGGCCCGGAGCCCGGGTCAGCAAGACCTGGGTCCTCCCTGTGGCGGGGGCTGGGGCATGGGCTCGCTCCGGCAGAGCTCGGTGAGTCCGCCGGAGCGAGTCGGGCCAGTGCGTTCCCGCGCGGTGATCGGTCGTGGGCGCCGGCCCGATGACCGTCGGCTCTCTGCACCCGGGTGAGGGGAGAGGGCGGCGCGGGAGCGTGTGGCAGGGAGGAGCGGCGGGTCAGCGGGTGAAGGTGACCCGGTGCTCCTTGAAGGCGGCGCAGTTGGAGCCGGTCACCTGGGTGTACACGTTGCTGATCTGGCCGCCCCAGTCGACGCAGTGGCCCTTGCCGTACACGTAGGCCGGTCCCGCGTACGAGGTGTACTGCCCGTAGTCCTGGGCGCCCTCGTCGGTGTCGGGGACGTAGATCCATGTGGACATGTCCACGGCGGTGCCCGGGTTCTTGCGGATGGTCGCGACGCAGTTCTCGCCGTTCGAGGAGTTGTACGTCAGGTAGACGGTGCCCAGGGAGCCGACGGGAGCGGAGTTCACGGTCTTGTAGGCGCTTCCGCAGACCTTCTGCGGGGTGGTGTTGGGTGCGGCCGAGGCCGGCGCCGCCAGAGCGGTCGTGACCCCCACCGCCAGGGCGGCGAAGGAGGCGGCCGTCAGAACGGAACGGTTTAATCTCATATTTCCCCCTTGTGATCTTTGGAGACGGTTGCTCCTGCCTTATGTGACCCGCGGGACATCGGAACGGTTGTGCATCGGCCGCAAAAGAAGTGCGGCCTGTACGGCCGCCGTACAGGGGCGGTCAACTGATCTGCTTTTCCACGGGCTACGGCAGACGTCCCCGCCCCTACACCTCCCTGCGTTGCTCCGCCTGCGGATGGATCGACAAGAACTCGGGCAAGAGAGGCCGAGTTCGTCTGCTCCTTCTGCGGCTTCACCTGCAACGCAGCAATCGACGTCGCGGCAGGACAGGGCCGGATTCCCCGCCCCCGACGATCGGCCGGGGCCGGAGGAGACGGTCGGTGCGTATGTTCAGGTCAGCAGCCGCTGTGCCTGGGGGTGAACTCCATGCGGGCGTGCCGGTTCGTGCCGATGGCCGCGGCGTAGGTCGTTTTGCTGACCTGGTACCAGACGTCGTCCTGCTTTGCGTCGCCGCGAACGTTGTCCAGGCTGACGCACCACCGCTCCGGCCGGACGACGCGCCTGTAGGTCTCCGTTCCGCTGCGGACCTGCTTGCAGGTCTTGGACTGCTCGGTGGAGTACCAGGTGCGGGTGCGCCGCTTGGTGCCCGAACCCGTGCTGGTCGTGTGTTTGACCCGCCTCGTGGTCGTGCTGCATTTCCTGGTCATGTGCGGCCGCGTGGCCCGGATGGTCTTGGCGGCGAGGTGGCGGACCTCGTCCCGGAGGCCGAAGACGGTCGCGTCCGTCGTGGTGGCTGTGTCCGGCTGGGGCTCCTTGGCACCGCCCCCGCTGCCCTGGCCGACGTTGACCGAGTGGTCCGTGCCCTCGTCGTGGACGTCACCCCCGCTGCTGCACGCGCCGAGCCCCGCTATCAGAACTGCCGTCACTGCGGCGGTCACAAGTCGCTTGAACATGTCTTCCTTTGCGATCAACGGCCCGCAGCGTAACGGATCACAGGCCGAAGCCGAACAAATGGCCGGACGGCGCCTGTACCCCAATGACTTCATGGGGGTACAGCTGTGGATCACGCCACGCCCCCAGGAGCCTCCCCGACGGCGGACTCAAGAACCTCCATGCCTCCGTTCTCGCCGCCGTCTCGCCCTGGTCCTTCAGGCCCGCGTCCATCAACTTCCGTGCGGCCGCGGCGAGCTCGTCGGCGAGGGCGGAAAAGTGCCTGCTATCGGTCTTGAGCAGGGCGCTTACATTCGGGCATATGCCCGGGGCTAAGGCGTGTCCCCTTGATCACTGGCTCGTTGTTCTGCGGACGGGCCGTCGGGCCCGGCCCCACTCTGCTTTCCAGTACGACGCCGGAGCCTGACGTTGCGGGACTCTCACCGCGCGCGTCGAGCCGGTGCCGTTGGCAGGCAGGGGGGATTCAGCTGCCGGAGAGGAAGTCATGAACGACAAGCGCGATCAGTTCGCGGATCTGACGACGGTGAGGATGTGCTTCCGCGACGAGGGGGACCCGGAAGGGGAGCCGCTGCTGCTGATCATGGGACTCAGCTCGCAGCTGATCCACTGGCCGCAGGAGATCGTCGACGCGCTCGGCGAGCGGGGCTACCGGGTGATCCGACCCGACAACCGTGACAGCGGTCTGACGGAATGGAAGACCACACCGAGCCAGTACTACCTGAGGGCGCTTGCGCGTGACACGGTCGAACTCCTCGACCATCTCGGCATCGAGCAGGCGCACGTCGTCGGCGCCTCGATGGGCGGGATGATCGCCCAGCTGCTCGCGATCGAGCACACGGATCGGGTGCTCAGCCTGTGCTCGATCATGAGCACGCCGCACATCAGCATCGGCATGGCCGACGGCAATGTGCTGGAGGAGCTGACCAAACCGCTGCCGCCCGGTCGAGAGGACGCGATCAAGCAGATCGCCGGCCTGTACGCGACCATCGGCTCGAAGACCCATGCGGACAGCGAGCGCGAGCGCCGCCTCGCGCTGGCGACGCAGGCATACGACCGCGCGCAGCACCCCGAGGGTGGAGCGCGCCAGGTGACCGCGGCCTTGATCGCGCCTGACCGCACGAAAAGCCTCAAGCAGTTGAGGCTCCCGGCGCTGGTGGTCCACGGTGGCGAAGATCCGCTGATCAAAATCGCCGGCGGCGAGGCCACCCACGCCGCGATCGCCGACTCCACCTACCTCCCGCTCGATGCAATGGGCCACGACCTGCCCGTGCCGTTCCACGACCAGATCGTCGCGAGCATCGCCAAGAACGCCGCGCGGGTGACAAGCCGCTTCTGATCCTCAAGCCTTGGCAGGACGCCGCCCCATGGGCTTCTTCCTCGCCACCAGGACGCGGTCCGGGCCGAGTTGCCGATTCGGCACTCGGCCCGGACCCGGCCTGTCGGGAGGCATCCGGCACCCGGTCGAAGGCCTGCTGCCCGGCATCCGCCGAGCCCAGCCGGACGTCCCACCTTGGTCAGCGAAGTGCTCCAGGACCCAGCACCGCCTTTCGCGGCGTTGACGCCGCTGCCTCATCACCTCTCATCACCGAGACGAGAACGACGGCACAGTGATGACCACGGCGTATCTGATCGCCGCCGACGGCTGGGAAGTCGACCTGATGCTGTGGGCGGACGCCGGCTGCCGAATGCGGACCGTGCCCCCCGGCAGCGACTCGCCCTGACCGGGTGAAGAACCTCGACGAGGCCGGTGATCGGCACCGGCGGCAACCACCCAGCGCCACGCCCACCCGCGGCCTTGTGCAACACCCCTCGGGTCTGTTGCACGAGCGGCTCACTATGTGCGGACTCCCGGTGTCGTCGGCTCGGCGATCGGCCGACCGGATGAAGTTGTCCCACGCGCTGTCGGCACGGCGCCGAGCAGCGGAACGTGCGCGGTTCATGTTCTTACGATGCCGCCAGGAGCGCCCGGGCGAGCTGGGCCCGTGCGAGTCGGCCCCGTGCGATGCGGGCTTCTTCGACTCGGCTTCTTCGACTCCAGAAATGGCGGAATGCATGAGACCGATGATCTGTGGCCGGCTCAGGACCTGGGCGGCCGCTGGTGCGACATTCGTGTTTCTGGCGGGGGCGGCAGCCGCCGGCACCCCGGCGGCGGCACACGACGACGACCTCGGGCCCGCCATCGAGGCGATCATGCACAAGCCCGGTTACGAGCACGCGCAGTGGGGCGTGCTGGAGACGGACCCGGAGACCGGCCGGGTGATCCACTCCCAGTTCGCGAACCAGTTCTTCGTCCCCGGCTCGACGGTCAAGCTGGTCACCATCTCGACCGCGTGGCACACCCTCGGCCCGAATCACCGTTTCACCACCCCCGTGATGGCGACCGGCACCCGCACCGGGTCGACGCTGCACGGGAACCTGGCGCTGGTCGCCCAGGGCGACCTGACCATGGGCGGACGCACCAAGCCCGACGGATCGGTGGACTACACCGACATCGACCACACCGAGGCCGAACTCCCCGGCGCGACCCTCACCCCTGAGAACCCGCTCGCCGGCATCAACCAGATCGCCCGGCAGATTCGGGACGCCGGCATCACCAGGGTCGACGGCAACGTCATCATCGACCCCCGTCTGTTCCACCTCCCGGCGCTGAACCCGCAACCCACCCCGCTGATCCTCAACGACAACCTGATCGACCTGCTGACGACCCCGACCACGCCCGGGCGGCAGGCAAAGTTGTTCTGGCGCCCGCAGGTCTCGCCGTACCACGTCACCTCCAGCGTCCGGACTGTCTCCAGCGGCGGGACCACCTCCGTCAACGTGACCACCTCGCCCGACGGCACCCAGATCCACCTCTCCGGCACCATCGCCGCCGGTTCGCAGCCGCTGCTGCGGGTCTCCAACATCCAGGACCCGAACGCCTTCGGCCGCACCGCGCTGATCGAGGCCCTCGCCCGCGCCGGAGTCACCGTCACCGCGCCGCCCACCGGCCGCAACCCGCAGAACCAGCTGCCCGCCTCCTACCGCCACGACCCCCGCCTCGCCGCGTACGTCTCCCCGCCGTACAGCCAGTACGCCAAGCTGATCCTCAAGGTCAGCCACAACCTCGGCGCCAATCTGGCCCTGTGCAACATGGCCGTCGCACGCGGCAGCAAGAACTGCTTCGACGCGTTCCCGATCGAGCACGACTTCCTCACCAACGTCGCGGACGTCGACCCGAAGCAGTTCCAGCTCGCCGACGGGCGCGGCGGCGTGCCGGCCGAGCGGGTCACCCCGAACGGCCTCGTCGAGCTCCTCACCTACTGGCTGCACACCCCCGACGCCAAGGCCTTCCGCAAGCTGCTCCCGATCCTCGGCGTCGACGGCTCGAACGGGATCTCCTGCACCACGAACTGCCCGGCCAAGGGCAAGGTCTTCGCCAAGCCCGGCACGATTCTCGGTGAAGACGAGCTGAACCAGCAGCTCGCGGCCTCAGCCCAGAACGAGGCCGGCTACCTGAAGACCGACGACGGCCGCGTGTTGACCTTCTTCGTCGGCGTCAACGGCGCCTCCAGCCCCGACCTCCAGAGTTTCCTGAGCATCTTCAACGACGTCAACCAGATCACCGCCCTCCTCCAGGAGCAGGCCTCGGCACACAAGTAGCGCGCCGCCCGAACTCCGGACTGCTCTGACCTCAGTTGTGGGCACGGGTCCGCACTGCCTGCCCGTGCCCACAGCTGCCCGTGCCCTCGGCTGCCGGTGATCAGTCCGGCCGCTTCTGGTGTGCGATGTAGTTCTTGACCACCTGGAGCGGCGCACCGCCGCATGAGCCGGCGAAGTACGAGGGCGACCAGAACCGGCCGTGCATGACTGAGATTGACGAGCACTGACACCGGTGCTCCACGGATGGGGGCTTTCTCAAGTGCGTGACCATGGCCGGCTGTTGAGGGGAAGGCCCGATCTGGTCGTCTGCTCAGTGGTCGCCGGTGAAGGACTCGCGGACCTCGCGGAGTGCGTAGTAGACCAGCACATAGCCGGCGGCCGGGTCGGCCCACCACCAACCGGCGGCGGTGTTGAGGGTCAGGCCGAGCAGAACGGCGGTGGCCAGCAGGCCGTCGATCAGCGTGACGCGGCCCTCGGTTTTGAGTACCGGGTTGTCCAGGGCGGTGCCGGTGCGGGCCTTGCCTGCGGCGAGGGCGAACATCACGAGGGCGGTGACCGCGGTCCAGACGATGCCCAGCGGCGAATGGTCCGGGTGGAAGCCGCTGGCCAGCGCCCAGGTCGACTGCACCAGCAGGTAGAGGGCCAGTGCTGCGAACCCGGCACCGATCAGCCGCAGCGCGCGTCGCCGGCGGGCTTCGCCGGTGCCGGACAGCTCCCAGATCACTACCGTCGAGGCACCGATCTCAATGAGGGAGTCCAGGCCGAATCCGGCCAGCGCCACCGACCGGGCGGAGACGGCCGCGACGGCCAGGACCAAGATGCCGACGATGTTCCAGGCCAGTGTGATGAATTCCAGAGTGAAGCCCCGGCGGAGCAGGGCATCGCGGGAGATCTCATGCGCAGCGGTCACGCCCCGATTCTCTCCGGCCTTCCCGCGCGACCAGCGGCGACCCCGGCCCGGTGCGACATCCCGTCCGGTCCGGCATCACGGCGGATCGCCGTATACAGATCGGCCTTGAACTTCGGTGGCGCCGGCGCCCCTCGCCCGGAGCACTCCCAGAGTGCCACCGCAAGCACCCAAGTGGTGTCAGAACTCGGCGACATCACTCTCACCGACATGGGGCGCTGTCGGCGCGTCGGTCGATACCCGGTGTTCGTACGTACTCGCCGGTCGCGGTGTTCGGGCTGCCAGGTCACGCACGTGCCGCTGCCGAAGGAGATCTGGCCGCGTCGGGCGGATGCGGCCGAGGTGATCGGGGCCGGGTTGGAGACGGCGGCCCTGAGGATGGGCACCCAGAGGTGCGGCTACCCTGCGGAGCCGTCGAGGGGGACCGGCTGTCCTGCGGCGTCCCGGGACAGTAGGTCGACCGCGGTCTCCCGGCGGACCATCAGCCGCGCCCGGCCGTCGGCGACGGCGACCACGGCCGGACGCGGCTGCAGGTTGTAGTTGCTGGCCATCACGTGGTGGTAGGCCCCGGTCGCCGGGACGGTGAGCAGGTCGCCGACGCGGATGTCGTCCGGCAGCGCGAAGTCCGGGACGACGATGTCGCCGCTCTCGCAGTGCTTGCCGCAGACGACGGTGTGTCGGGGTGTGCCGGTCAGCTGGCGGTTATGCAGGCCTGGTCGGCTTGCCGGCGGCTCAAGCCGCGGGAGTGTCTGATCAACGGCGGGTCCGCTGATCAACACCCTGGCTGATGGCCTGTCGATCCGACAGCGGTGCAACTGCCCTGGTGGGGTGGTTGCACCGCTGTCGGCGGACCGTGTAGCGGCCGGGCCACGGCGCGAGACCGTCGCCCCGGTCGCATCTGTCCGCCCACAGTGCTGTGCCCGTGGCGCCTGCTGTTGCGGCGCCGGTGGTCAGCTGGTGAAGGTGAACCAGTTGATGTTGGTGAAGTCCGAACTGCTGCCCGAGAAGACCAGGTAGACGTCGTGGACTCCGGTGGCGGAGGCGGCCATGTTCGTGGGAATGGTCTGCCAGTTCTGCCAGCCGCCGTTGTTGGCGAAGTCGATCTCGGCGATCTTCGTGCCGCTGGTGCTGTCGAGCCGCACCTGGATGGCACCGCTGACACCGGCGGCCGCGCCCGACGCCAGCCGGGCCTTGAACTGGTTCGGGGAGGCCGAACCGAAGTCGACGGAGGAGAACTTCAGCCAGTCGCCGTTCGAGATGTAGCCCACGTCGCTGCCGCCACCGGTGTCGGAGCAGCTCTCGGTGGTGGTCCCGCTCTGCGCCGAGTAGGACTCCGCCTGGATGGTGCTGTACGCGCTGACGGTGCCCGAGCCGCCCCCCGAGCCTCCGCCGGAGCCGCTGCCGGCGCCGAGGGTGATGCTCCACGAGGTGGGCGCCCCGTCCTGGAGGTGCCCGTCGACGGGGGCCGCGCCGGTGGGGCCGACGTCGTCGTAGGGGAAGGCGTAGCCGATGGTGGCGTACTTGTGGACGAGTCGTGCGTAGTGGTTGGTGATCGAGTCCTGGTAGTACAGCGACGGTGTCACGCCGTCGGGGTTGTTGTTCCCGCCCGAGACCAGGAGCGAGCTGCGGTTGAGCGCGGCGGCGAGCCGGGCGGCGATCGCCCCGCGGGCGTCCCCGCC
The DNA here is from genome assembly GCF_055567635.1 of Streptomyces sp. NPDC026500. Classification (NCBI taxonomy): domain Bacteria; kingdom Bacillati; phylum Actinomycetota; class Actinomycetes; order Kitasatosporales; family Streptomycetaceae; genus Streptomyces; species Streptomyces sp. NPDC026500. The sequence continues at coordinate 43,984 of NZ_JBVHQB010000010.1, forward strand.
GGAGTTGTAGAGGGGACCGGACGCGCAGCCGAAGATGTCGACGGCGCTCGGCTTGGTGAACGGCACGCCGTTGGTGTTGAGACCGGAGAACACGATGGCGTTGCCGGAGACGGTGCCGGTGTACGAACCGATGCTGCCCTGGCCGTTGATGGTCAGCGGGGTGGAGGTGTAGTGGCTCCAGACCCGGTTCAGGTAGTCGTCCCAGTAGTTGCCGAAGCCCACAGGCGAGTGCGCGGGCGCCATGACGCGCAGCACCGCACCGGAGGAGTCGGTGACCACCAGCCTGTCCCAGGGGGCTCCGTCGGAGGCGTGCTGTGACTGAAGGCCGGAGGCGATGGAGGTGAGGGCGCCGGCGGGCAGCGGACTGACCGACTGGTTGCCCCCGCTGCCTGTGCTGGCCATCGAGATCGGCAGCGCGACCATGTCGACGTAGGAGATGTTGGCGTAGAGGTTGGCGCTGTTGAAGGTGAACTCGCAGAACGTCCAGTTGGTGGCCCAGTTCGGGTCGGAGCTCACCAGGGCGGGCTGCACCACTCCGGGCGGGGAGCCCGGGTTGACGAAGAACTGGAGCTTCTGCCCGACCGAGAACCAGACACGGCCGCCGATGATGTAGTCGGTCAGGGTGACGGTCTTGGCGGCCGAACCGGAGGGGCCCAGCGCGATGGAGTAGTCGGCGATGGGGGTCACCGGGGACGACGGGTTGGGCAGCCGGTTCAGGGCGCCGTTCGCCGATACGAAGACCGGCCAGCCGCTGCTGTCGGTGCCGGATATGTAGGCGTAGACGGTGTCCTGGCCGGAGTTGTTCGCCAGTTTCACGGGGAGTGAGACTCCCGCGGCCGCCGCTGTGGACGTCAGCGGCGAAAGTGGGGAGAACGGGCTCAGGGCAGCCGTACCGCTGATGGCACCGGCCGCGGTCAGGAAGGAACGTCGGGAAACCACAGGGGCCCTCCCGGAGGGAGTGATGGTCCGTCAACAACGTGACGGGCGGGGGGAGTTGGTTCGTGTGCGGTTCTGCGCGGGGGTGACGTTATTGGACTGGACCAATACAGTCAAGGTTGCGGAACCATTTCCTCCAGGTAACGGCGTCCGCACCTCGTCAGGAACCCCGCGCCTGAAGTCCACGCGGTCGGGGTGCGGCCAGGCGGTGTTCGATGTGCCGGTACCGCGCCCCCATCCGCTAGATCAAGGACTGAACGGGGAACGATCGGTAGGGTCGGCAACCGCGTCGTGGCCAGGCGCAGGAGTCGTGGCCATGCGCACGAGGGGACGGGACGAACCATGGGGCACAGGACAGGAACGCGCGTACGCAGGAGCGTCGCACCCGTCGTGGACGCGGCGGTGGCGAGCCTCGGCGGCTGCGATCACGTGGACGCGGTCGCGGTGGACCTGGCCCCGGGGACCAGTGCCGCGGACTTCGCCCGGACGGTACTGGCAGGGACACCGGAATGGGTGCACGGGCTGCTGACCGTACGGGACAAGCTGATGTCGCCGTTCGGGCTGCATGTCCAGCAGCGAGTCGCCCCCGACGAGATCCGGGTCGAACCCGGTGCGCGGCTGGGCCCCTTCCGGGTCCTCACGGTCTCCGACGACGAGGTACTCGCCGGCGACAACGACAAGCACCTGGATTTTCGCACCTCCTTCGCCGTACGGGAGGGGGCCGCAGGCCTGGAGGGCGTCTGCACCACGGTCGTGCGCTACCACCGGCGGGCCGGACACCTGTACTTCAGGGTCATCCAGCCGTTCCACAACCTCATCATCCCGAGGGTCGTCGCCCGCGCCCGCTCATAGCCGGCCGGCACGGATCCAGGTCGGCGGGGAACACTGCCCGGGGAGGGTGTGCTGGGGTACGGGATCTGCCGGACGGAGGCGGTGGCCCGGATCGGACTCAAGCCGGGTGATCCGGTGTTCGTCAGGTGTCGAGTCCCTGTTCACCGCGACGGAGGACCGTGCCTGGCCGTTCAACATCGCCCATTCCCGCCCGCGTGGTCCAGCTCACCGCTCGATATCACCTGATCCGATCCGACAGCACCCCTGAAGGACGCTGCCCCGGACTGGCACGATTCAGCCATGGGAAACATGTACGACTACTACGCGGCCACCGACGACACGCAAGCCCTCGCGCTGTTCGAAGACGACAGCATGGTCGACCCATTCGGCACGCTCGGCCTCAAAGGGGCAGACCCCTACCTGATCCTCGGAACCGTCGAAGCCCACCTGACGGGAGTATCCGAGGAGCAAGTGGAAGCCGACCCCCGCTTCTGCGAACTGCTCAACGACCCCGAGCACGACGGGCCCTGGCTCGTCTCGCTCACAGACACCCTTCGTGACGCCCTCGCAGCGGCCACCCCGGAGCGCCTGCTGGAAACCGCCACCGCATGGACCCACGCGGAGGACGGTGGCGGGGAGGACCCAGGGCTCATGGCTGACTTCCTGGCACGCCTCGGCGAACTCGCCCGCGACGCCGGGCCGCGACGAAGCCTGTACTGCGGCATGTCCCTGTAGCGAGCGGCACATTGGGAACAAGTTCGGCGGCATCAATACCGCCACAGTGATCAGGGACTCGACACCTCATGGTCACCCGGAGATCGCGCGCTGCCTCCGTCCGATCCCGGTCCACGAACTCAAGAACCGCACCGGCTATCTGAACCAGTACCAAACCGGACGGATCCCCTGAACGACTCCGCCCTGCTCCCTTCCCCGGCGCGGCGAGTTCGAGGACGGGAAGGTCGTCGACGTTCATGATGCCGGGTTGAGCAGTTTCCAGTGCCCCTCGGAGACAACCTCGACGCCGCCGTCGGTCACCTTGATGGCGGTCTGAGCGTCGATGGCGTACGCGGGACCCATTATGTCGGCGGCCCACCGTTCCGCCTCGGCCATGGTGTTCCCCGGACAATCCGGGCTGTCGAGGTGCGGGAAGATGGAGAAATCGACGACTCCCAGCGTGCTGTCGTCACCGGTGGGCGGCTCCCAGTCGACGAAGTTCTCCCCGATGCGGGGAGTCAGCACCATGCTCCCGGCGCTGAGCCCTACGTAGACCGTGTCGCGCAGCGACGGGAAGAGGTCGGCCAGTCCGGACTCCCGCATCCAGTGGCACAGGTACAGCGCGTCGCCGCCGTTCACCAGCAGGGCGTCTGCCTCTCGGACCCAGGAGACCCAGCGTTCCTTGTCGATGCTGGGCAGTCCGGTGAGTTCCAGCACGCCCACCGACTTCCACCCCAACTCGGTCATGGGACTTGGGGACCGTCCGCTGATGAAACGCCATGGCCCGCTCGGATCCCCGTACTTGCCCCCGTACCCTGCGGTGGGGATGCAGAGGGCGCCGGCCTCGGCGATCGGTTTGCCCAGGAGATCGACCAGCGCCGCCAGGATGCTTGCGTTCTTGACACCGGAGTCGGTTAGGAGAAGCTTCATCACGCCCCCACGCTGATTGCATAATGAAAGTAATTGAGCGACGTTAACATCGCTGCGTCCTACGGGCCTGGACTGTCTCGGTACGCATAGTGTCCGAGGAGGCCGCCCCACGGCTCGCCAACTGGGTCACCGCCGATGGGCGTTCCCTTGAAATAGCCTCATCGAACGGCCGCCGTCATCTCACCGTGTGCGCGGGCGGGGTTCACCTCCTTCTCAAAAGAGACCCGCTTGGGAGGGCGGACGGGTGGAGCGGACGTTGCCGGGCATCGGGTGCCCTCGCCGGTGTCGCGCGTCGCTGCCGCGCCACCGACGGTGTGGCGGGCTGCCGTACGGGCATCAGCCAGTAGCACCCGGCCCTTTGCCGAGCCGTCTTCGGTCGCTGCCCACTCAGCGCGGCCATGGACGTGCCGGCCGCCGCCGTCAGCACCCTTGAGAAGCCGATGAGGGACCTTCGCTCGGTAAACTGCCCAGCTACGTCAACCGCTTTACACCTCAGTCTCCGGCCGGGCAGGACGCAGCGACCAAGAGAGTCCCTTGGCACTCCCATGATCGTCTCCCAGGCGGTAGCGTGCGCCCATGACTTGGCGGGGACCGACGTATCGGATGGTGGATGGAGAGAGGATCGATGGGGCCTGGTGCCACGTCTGGCGGCGGTACCCACCAGATAGTGAGTACTACGTCGACGACTTGATTGTCTTCGCGGACGGAGCGATCACCTGCGGAGGCCGTACGGACCTGGCCGGCCTCGGGAAGATGCTGGCAACGGGCCGACTGGCGGTGACCAACCCTGATATTCCACCGCTTCCCGACGAACCCTCGAAGTGGGCCTCTCGTTGCGGCGAACCGCTGACACCAGAAGGATTTCTTCTGGACGTCTCTGACCGCATCGAAGCGCTCAACGAGCGACCAACTGCCGGGCAACGTTGCAGGGATGCGATCCGACGCTTTCAGCAGGAGCCGTCCGAGTCCAACCGAGCACTTCTCCGAGCTGCGTATCTGGCGGTTCCACCGCATCTTCGGATTTATGTCCTCGGAGACATGGACCGCCAGGACCGTCCCTTGCGGATCCTTCTCACGAACATTGGTGAGACCGTCGATGACGATGGCCCCGTAGCGACAGCGGAGATGCATCAGGACGTCCTGGACTACTTCAACCGTGGAGATCAGGGGGTCCAGAGCGAGCGGGAGCGGCGAGCCATCCAGCATTCCGACGACCCTTCAGAACCCGGCCGGCCGGCTCTCGTCTCGCACGAAACCGTCTACCCGCAGGGCCGGCCCGAGGAACCGGGTCTGTTCGTGCTCCGCAACGACTTCCCGGCGCCAATCGTGTTCATGACCTGGGTGGCCAGGCAACGCACAGGAGTGACTGGTCAATCGTTCGCCTCGCGGTCATGGCAGGGCTCCTTCGTGCGAAGTTCACCCAGCACCCCGAACTCGCCCAGGTCCTCGTTTCCACAGGGGATGCCAGGATCAGCTACACCGGTTTCTCGGACTCACCCTTCTGGAGAGACGTCCCCGACAGCCGAGGGCGAAACTGGATGGGACGACTGCTTGATCTGACCCGCTCCGAGCTCGTTGCCCAGCAATTGCTCCGGTCTGAGAACCCCAGTGTGCTGAACAACTAGGAAACTGCTGCCTGGTGGGAGTGCTCGACTGAGCTTGTTCCGCTTTGACGGAGACCATTGGGTGTGGTGGTCAGGCGGTCGTTGAGTACGGCGACAGCATCGCCAAGCGGTACGCGCAGTTGACCGTCTTCGGGATCGACCTGAAGGACATGAAGAACAGCTCGTGGCCGCTGGACATGGCATACACACATCTGGAGATGGTCCAGGGCGGCCGATACGCACCGAACGGAGGTGCGGACGCCTAACGGTCCACCGCCCACCCGGTCGCCGCCCACCCGGTCACCGCCCGCCCCGCTCGCATCCCGCACTCCGCTCACACCGCCCTGCCGACGGAGGCCGCGCTGTCCGGACAGGAGCGCGTCTCCTCGCCGACGCAGCCTCGATCGTCAGTCGAGGCCTTCGATGATGCGGAAGTCGCGCTCGACGCCGTCAGCAAGTGCGGCCAGCGCCTCCTGGTAGGCCGCACTCGCACGTGCGGCGACCGCCTGTTCGAAGCTGTCGAACTCGATCAGGACGGTGCGCTCGGCGATTCCGGCGTCGTGTGCGACGACCCGGCTGCCGCGGGAGAGCAGCCGCCCGCCCGCGGCCTTGACGGCTGGACGAGCCAGCTTGTCGTAGGCAGCCACCTTCTCGGGGTCCGCAATGGTGCGGTAGACGCTGACCCAGTAGCCCTTGGCCACGGTACCTCCTGTGTTCGGAATTGTTGCTCAGAAGCATGCTCAGATCCATGGCCGGCGCGCTGTGGGTCAGCGAGCCGACGGAGACGGCGTCGAAGTCGGACGGCTTCGATCCTCAGCTTCCGGTTCGACTCGACCGGCCCAGGCCCGGCACACCGACTGGGGCTGTGATCGGATTGGTCTCGGGTGAGCGTCGGCGGGCGAGGGCGAGGCCGGCCATCGTCGTGATCGCCATCGCGGCGACGCCGACCAGCGCCGCGGTCGTGTAGGCGTCGTCGTTCGGGAAGAGGCGGCCCGTGGCGGTGCCGGCGGCCAGGACCAGACCGCCGATGGCGCTGCCCAGGGAGTACCCGACGCTGCGGACGACGTAGTTGAAGCTCATGGCGCTCGACGTCTCGCTCTCGGGGGTGACGGCCAGGATGACGCCGGGCATGGCGGCCGAGAAGCTGCCGACGCCGAAGCCCAGCACGCCCATGGCCGCGAGCAGTTCGGCCAGGTTGGACCGGGCGGTGGCGAACAGGACGAACCCGCCGCCGACGATGGCGGCGCTGCCGGCCAGGAGCAGGGGGCCGTCGATCCGTTCGCGGACCCGCGGCGTGAGCTTGCCGGCGACGAACCCCAGCACAGAGAACGGGATGAGGACCAGCCCCGCCACGAAGGTGGTCAGTCCGAAGCCGTAGCCGGCGCTGTGCGGCGTCTGCGCGTAGCGGGTGATGAGCGTGAGCAGGAGGTACATGCCGCTCCCGCCGACGAACATGGCGATGTTCGCCCCGGCGACCGCCGGGTGCCGTACCGCCCGGACGTCGACCAGGGGCGTCTTGGTTCGCAGTTCGGAAACGGTCCAGAGGCAGAGCAGGAGTACGGCGGCGACGGCAAGGGTCACCGCCACGGCGAGGTGTCGGCTCCACAGGTTCCTCTCGCCGGCCAGGAACAGGACGAGGAGCAGTCCACCCGCCAGGACGAGCGCACCGGCCACGTTCACGTGAGCGGAGCGGCCCTCGGGAGCTGCGGGCATGGAGCGCCACGCGGTCACGAAGGCGATGGCGGTGACGAGCAGGCCGAGGCCGTAGGCGGCCCGCAGTCCGCCGAACTCGGCGAGCAGCGCGGCCAGCGGGTAGCCGACGCCGGCTCCGATGATGGAGACCACTGAGATCAGGGCGATCGTGGCCGCGCTGCGCTCCTCGGGAAGATGGTCGCGGGCCACGCCCATCATCAGCGCCGTGAGACCGAGTCCGACGCCTTGGGCCGCTCTGCCCACGAGCAGCCAGGCGAACGGCAGCGGCAGCACGGTGAGCACGCTGCCGACGACGACGATCGCCAGCGTGGCGAGAATCGTGGCCCGCCGGTGCGGACCGGCTCCGAGCCGGCCGAGGACGGGTGTGGCGACGGCGCCGCTGAGCAGGGCGATGGTCAGCGTCCACTGGGCGCTGTCGAGGGAGACGTGGAACGTGGTCGCCACGCTGGTGATGAGCGGCGTCCCGAGGCTGGCGACCGCCGCCACGACCAGGGCGATGAACATCAGGGCGGGGACCAGCAGACGTGCCTCGGAACGTATCAGGGCAGTGCTCATGGGCTGGTCATGAGCCTGGGCCGCGGTCACCGGTCCGACTCCTCTCGGGCGTGGCCTTCGAGCTCCGCCAGATGCAGCAGCGCCGGAAGGGCTGCTGCCAAGGCCTCGACCTCGTCACCGCTGAGTTCGTCGATCAACCGCGCGTACGCGTCGACGCCCGCCTGGCGTCGCGTCCGGACGTACGACGCGCCGGCCTCGGTCAGGCACACCAGCGTGACCCGCTTGTCGGACGGATCACCCTTCCGCACGACCAGCCCGGATTCCTCCATCACCCGGACCAGGACGGTCATCGCGGGCTGGGTGACGCCCTCGGCCACCGCCAGATCGGTGATCCGTCGCGGGCCGGTCTTGTCCAGGGTGGCCAAGGTGGCGGCGGACGTCAGGCTCATGTCGCGGGGAAGGCGTCTCACGGCCCTGGTGGCCAGACCGTAGAGGGCTGACCCGATGGCATCGGAAGCGCCGTGCGCGGCGTCTCGGCGACTCATGCCTGAAGCATAGCAGCTTTATATGAATCCTTTATGTATCTCGATCAGGGTTCGGCGATACTTGACTTACAACGCGTTCGCGTAAAGATGAACGGCGTCGGTTTTGATCGCCCTGCTGATCCCTTCGGAGGCGGCGTTGGTGACGCCGGTCGTGATCGCGGCGAGGATCTGCGGCCACCACGTGCTGACGTGCGGCAGCGAGTCGCGCACCGCGGCTTTGAACACGGTGCACATGTCGATCGCGACCACCTGGACCCCGGCCCGCCACTGGCGAGTCTGGGCGCCGATCCACGCCGACACACTCGCCGCGGTGCGGCCCTCGACCTGCCCCCGCAGCCCGGCACCGCCGGCCAGGTCAACCAGCCGACATGCCACCGGTCGGCGACGACTTCCCAGATCTCACCGCCGTCGGGCGCCTCGACCAGGCGGAACTTCGCCTTCCCGCGTCGGGTCTCGTCGATCCCCAGGTGCGTCACCGGCGCCGTGTCCTTCGGCAGCGCAGCCGCGGCCGTGAACGCGGTGTTCGCCACCGGCCACGACACCTCGAAGTCGCGCGCGGCCTGCACCACCGTCCGTCCGCGGTCGGCGACCGCTTCCCCGACCGAGGTACGCAGCCGCGACGCCAACCGCGACCGCGGTGGGATCGACGGCAGCGCCTCGGTGAACGTCTTGCGCCGGCACTGCTCGTTGACGACCCGACGGGCGTGGGCGTCCCCCGGGATGGTGCCCGGACGAGCCCCGGGCGCTGGGCACCGTGCCGATCGGTATCTACGGAGGAGTGGCACGTAAGGACGGCTGAGCGGCAGCGGCCCTGTTCGCTGCGGGCACCCATCGCATTCAGGGTGTGACGCACGCCACGGGAACTTCGGGCGGGGCATGGAGAGTACCGAGTGTGAGTCATAAAGAACCAGCGGAGTCCATGCGTGCGCGCATACGGGCGGGGGACCGGGCGGCGTTCGCCGAGCTCTACGACCAGTACGCGCGGGCGGTCTACAACCATGCCCTGCGGCTGACGGGCAACTGGTCACAGGCCGAGGAGGTCATGTCCGAGACCTTCCTTGCCGCCTGGCGCGGCCGGGAGCGGCTGGAGTCGGACGGCGGATCGCCGGCGCCCTGGCTGCTCGGCATCGCCACGCACAAGGCGCACAACGCCAACCGGAGTCTGCGCCGGCGGCTCGCCTTCCTCGCACGCAGTCCGCAGTCGCGTCCAGTGGAGGACTTCGCGGAGGAGGCGGCAGGGCGGATCGACGACGCCCGCCGGCTCGCTCTGGTCCACGAGGCGCTGGGCCGGTTGCGTCGCCAGGAGCGCGAGGTGTTCGCCCTGTGCGTGTCGGCCGGGCTCGACTACCGGCAGGCCGCGGAGACGCTCGGCGTCCCCGTCGGCACCGTGCGGTCGAGGCTGTCGCGCGCCCGGGCCCGGCTCGCCCGGCTCAGTTCCGGGCAGGGCAGCGGAAAGACGGAACCTCCCGGTCCCCGCGGAGAGATGGAGAGTGAGGCCGCGTTCGCGGCCCTGTTCCTGAAGGAGGAGACCCGATGAACGCCGACGGTCGACGGACCGAGGAAGCGCTGGAGTTGCTGTCCGCGCCGGCCGAATGGGACCTCCGACCGGGACGACACCTCCACTACAAGGACGTCCTGATGCAGCAGATCGACCAAGACCTCGGCCACGCTCCCGCCGCCGCGGCCCCGGCACCGCGCCGCCGGCTGACGCGTCCCGCCATCCTGGTGCCCCTCGCCTCGATGGCGCTGGCCGGAGCGCTGGCCGTCACCCTCACCGGCACTGGCAGCGGCCACGGCTCCGCGCCGACGGACCGGGCGGCCACCGGCAGCGCCCGCGCCCAGAGCGCCTCCGTCACCCTCCACCGGATCGCCGTCGCCGCCATGGCCAGTGACGTCACGCCGGTCAGGGACGACCAGTTCGTGTACGTCAGGAGCCTGACCGTGTCGAACAAGGGCAGGTTCGAAGGGCCCGTGAAACTCGGAGCCCCGCATACGGTGGAGACCTGGACCTCGCAGGACCCCAGGCCCCTCAAGACCACCGGCTGGATGCGCGAGTCCGGCAAGGACGCCGTGATGCCCGGTGAGACGATCCCCATCGAGTCCACCGACGCGGTCCCGGCGGGGATCGACCACCCCACGTACACGTGGCTGTCCTCGTTGCCGACCGACCCCGACGCCCTGCTCGCCCTGCTGCGCCGCGAAGTCCGCGTGTCCGACGGCGAGTCCAGGGAGCAGGCCGTCTTCTCCCTGATCGGCGATCTGCTGAGCCAGACGCTCATGCCGCCGCAGAACACCGCCGCGCTGTACAGGGCGGCCGCGAAGATACCGGGCGTCAAGGAGATCCCGGACGCCGTCGACGTGGCCGGCCGACACGGGATCGCCATCACACGCGAGGACGCCTCCTCCGCCACGCGCGACGAATGGATCTTCGACAAGCGCAGTCTCGCGTTCCTCGGCGCGCGCGGCTTCATCACCCACGACAAGCAGAAGGGCATCACGACCGACACGCTGATGGGCAGCACAGCCGTGCTGCGGCGCGCCGTCGTCGACCAGCACGGCGAGAAGGCCGCAGGGGCCGACAGCTGATCAGCAGGGGGCGACGCGCGGGGGCTCTGCCGGCCCACCCGAGTTCGCCCCCTACCTGCCGGGGTTCGCGAGGGGCGTGCAGGCTGCCGACCGGTTTGCCCGGCGTGCTCGCGCCGCCTGTGGGCCGCCCGTCGTGCGGCTGTTGCGCAGGCGAAGGTCGGCGAGGGCTTCGATCGTGTCGGGGCCGACGGTGAGGGTGGGATGATCCTGTCCTCTCCGGTACTCCTGGCGACGCCACGTTCACCGGATCGCCGGTGACCGACGAGAAAGACGAAGGATCGATGACGCTGAACGTGGGCCAACGGGTGCGGCTGGCGGCGGATCTCCGGTTGGCCGGGTCGGTGACCCCAGCCGGGGAGCCCCCGGAGGAGACGGGTGCCTTCGCAGCCTCTCTGGTCCTGGCGGCAGGCATCGAGGGCACTGTCGAGCGTGTGGACGAGCATCACCGGCAGCAGAGCCACGAGGTGCGTGAGTACCTGCGCCTCAAGTCGCTCCTCGACGACTTCGGCCACCAGATGCCGTCGGAGAGCAGAAAGCAACTGGAGGAGCAGGTGGGGGACTTGGAAGAGCAGTGGGTCGCCTACCAGCGACGGGTGCTCCGCGTCACGGTCCGCGTCCGGCTCGACAACGGATTCGTCCTCGACGATGTCCCCGAGGAGGCTTTCGCCTTGGCCTGATCATGTGCTCCGACCAAGGTGCACGTGATCACGACGAAGGCCGTGAAGGCGAGTCTGCTGTTGAAGCCGTTGCAGGGGACGATGCCGCGACCTGCGATGGTCCCGCGGGGACCAGCGGAGCGGACACGATCCCCGGACGAAAGCAGCTCGGCCACTGCCGCGAGCAGGTGGCGGTCCTCACCTGATGGTGACCGCCTGGTGCCGCTGGTGGCTCTCACCGCGGTGTCCGGGTTGAGAGGCACCCCGAGGGGTGCCTCTCGCCGGTCGGTCTGACCGTGCTGTTCGAGACCCGCGGTGTTGTCAGTTCTTCTTGAAGACCGTCACCGCCAGGCTCGCGCAGGCGTTGTCGCTCGCGGCGACGGCGCCGGTGGTGTCGAGCACCTTCGTCCAGGTCCCCGGCGGCAGCGCCACGTTGTAGGTGCTGCCGGTGGGGTTGTCGACGACGACGGTGTCGTAGGTCGTGGGCGCGGCGGGGTTCGAGCTGAAGCGGCCGATCACCACCGAGCCGTCGACGGTCGCGGACACCTGGTTGTGCACCGCGCCCCAGGTGGTGAGGCGCAGGGCCGCGCCGGCCTTGCGGAGCGCGATGGCGTCCTTGTAGTAGCTGAAGATGTTGGCGTTGGCGGTCTTGTCGCCCCAGTGGATCGCGTTGACGGCGTCGGAGGCGGCGTAGGAGTTCATCGCGGTCGGGTAGTCGCCGCTCACGACCTTGGAGCGGAGGAACTCGTCGCCCTCGGCGATGACCGGGACGCCCTCGGAGGTGAGGATCATGCCGACGGCGAACCGGTCGATGCGGCCGGCTGTTCCGGTGGCTCCGCCGGTCGCGCCGGAGTACGTGATCTTGTCGTAGAGGTTCAGGTTGTCGTGGATCGAGGCGTAGTTCATGGTCTGCTCGGGGTCCTCGGCGAAGGCCGGGGTCCACAGGTTGGAGACCGGGGCGGTGCTGTTGGCGTCCGTGGGTGATCCGCGCATGCCGAAGGCGATGGCAGAGGCGTTGCCGGCGCCGCCCATGTAGCCCATGGTGTTGGTGTCCGTGCCGCCGCGGATCGCGTCGCGGTAGACGCCGTTGAAGACGCCGAAGTGTGCGGGCGCGAGGGTGGGGAGGTTGCCGTAGCGGACCTTCTGCGGTTCCTGCGGGTCGCTCGCGCCGCCGTTCCAGGGCTCCCCGTACATCATCAGCGTGCGACCGGCGTAGGCGGTGTTGAGGTAGTTGGCCCAGGTGTTGACGTTGTTGGTGTAGTGGACGCCGACCAGGTCGAAGCGGAAGCCGTCGACGTTGTAGTCACGGACCCAGTGCTCCAGGGAGTCCTGGATCATGTGGCCGACCATCGGGTTGCCGTCGTCGATCGAGTTGCCTGTGCCGGACAGGTCGGTCGAGGTGTAGTACTTGCCGGTGATGTTGCCGAAGACGCTCTTGCTGAAGGTGTGGTTGTAGACGACGTCCATGACGACGCGGATGCCGTTCTTGTGGAACACGTTGACCATGTCCTTGAACTCGCGGATCCGGTCCTCCGGTGCAGTGAACTGCGAGAACTGCTCCTCGGGAACGTTGTAGTCCACCGGGTCGTAGCCCCAGTTGGGCACGGTGCTGCCGAAGTCGAACGAGGGCATGATCTGGACGGCGGTGACGCCCAGCTCCTTCAGGTGGTCGATGCCCGTCTTCGCGCCGTTGTCCGTCGTCCCGGTCTGCACCAGGCCGAGGAACTTGCCACGCTTGGCCGCGTCGACGCCGGAGCTCGCGTCGATGGTGAAGTCGTGGACGCTCAGCTCGTAGACGACCGCGTCCTCACGGTTCGTCAGGGCCGGGCGCGCCGCCCAGCTGCCGCCGGTGGGCGTCACGGCGGCGGTGTCGACGACCACGCCCTGGGTGGTGCCGGGGGTGGTCATCTGGGCGTAGGGGTCGGGGACGGCCACACCGCCGACGTAGAACTGGTACGTCTGATCCTTCAGGTCCCCGCTGACGACGGTCTGGTAGACGTTCGTGTAGCCGCTGAGGGTCGTCGGGCTGAGCGGGTGGCTGCTGCCGCCGATGCTGACGCTGACGTTGGAGCTGTCCGGCGACCAGAGCCGGAAGGTGGTGCCGGTCGGGGTGTACAGCGCGCCGAGGGTGTTCAACGAGGACGTGCCGCCGCCGTTGCTCACGACGGTGACCCAGTGGGTCGCCGAGTTGTAGGAGAAGGTGGTGGTCGCCCCGGCCGAGGGCACGTCGAAGGCGATGTCGGCGCCGTTGGCCGTGCCGCCCGCGCCGTAGTTCACGGTCCAGGACTGGCCCAGGGTCACCTTGGTGTTCCAGCTGCCGGCCGGGATCGCGGTGGTGCTGTAGGTGTAGACGCCGTCGCCGTCGGGGTCGGTCATCTGTGTCGTGGCGCAGGTGGCGGACCAGTCCGCGCTGCAGCCGAGCTCGGACTGGTAGTCACCGGCCGCCGTGACGGCGGGTCGGGCGGAGTCGTCGGTGACCAGGTGGGTGTTGGGGTCGTAGACGAAGTCGACGACCTCGCCGCCTGCGGGGACGGTCATCGAGATGTTCGAGCCGCCCGCCACGCCGCCCGCGCCGTAGTTCTCGGTCCAGCTGTCGTTGATCGCGATCTTGTAGTTGTAGCTGCCGCCCGGGATGTTGAACGAGGCGGTCCAGGTGCCGTCGGCCCGCGGGGACATCTGGGCCTGCGGGCAGTCCGGCTGCCAGTCGGCGGCGCAGCCGATCTCGCTGTCGAAGGTTCCGGCCAGGGTGACCGCGCTCGGCGCGGCGGCGCTGGCGGGGAAGGAGGAGAGGGAGACGGTGCCGGCGCCCAGCAGGGCGGCGGACACGCCGAGGATGGCGGCTCTGCGCATTCCGGCGCGGGGGTGTGGTCTGCGGCTCATGAAGGGGAGTGCCTCCGGGCATGCCGAGGTCCGACAGGTACACGCAGCGGCCTGCGACTGCCCGTACCTGCCGTTCTCGGGCGGGGTGGGGTGGAGTGGGAGCGCGGGGGTGGGGACGCGAGCGACGGGGGGAGCCGACGGGTCCCCGGGGGCCGGGAGTGGTCGGCCGGTGTCAGCGCCAGGAGGCGTTGAGGATGACGGTTCCGGGAGCGGGGGTGGTGCAGGAGCGGTTGGGGTACTCGTCGAAGCCGACTGATACCTGCCCGGCCTGGCCGCAACTGCTGTGGGTGCAGGGGCTGTTGGCGTCGGCTGGCGGCGAGCCGTCGCTGTTGTTCCAGTCGAAGCCGGAGTGGACCTGCGGGGTGCCGTAGCCCCGGGCGAGTTCGAACTCGGTGGCCAGGGTACTGGTGGAGCCGTACTGGTAGTTGAGGGTGGAGCCGTTGCGCTCGGTGTCGTGGTTGGCGACGACGAGGGCCGGCTTGTTGCTCGGTTTCATCCCCCAGGACCGCCCAAAGGTCTTCAAGTTGGCGGTGTTGCGGGTGAACCGGCTCTTGATGCTGGTCCCGTAGTCGAACTCCAGCAGGTCACCGGTCGGCTCGAAGGCGGAGGGCACGAGCGAGCCGGGGCTCCCGGGCATGACCTCCAAGTCCTCGGGCGGCGCGACCTGGACGGCGCCGTAGCCGTAGGGCCGAGCACGTTGGTGCACTCGGACGCGACGGAGTTCCGGTTCCACCGGAACGGGTTGGCGATGACGTCGTTGCCCGTGCCGGGCGGCGAGGCCGCTGCGGGCGTGCTGCCGCCGACGAGGCCGAGCGGCAGGACGGCCGCGAGGAGGACGGTGAAGGCGAGGGCGGCCTGCAGTCTCCGGGATCTGGGATCCGGGAGCTGTGGGCGCGTGGAGGGTGAGGTGCATGTGCGGCTCCGGGGCATTGCTGTGGGTGGATCGTCCGCGGCGACGGTTGCCGCGACACCGGGACCCGACCCGGGAGCGCCGCACCGCGCGGGCACGACAGTGCCACCGCGCGGAGGAGTCGACAAGACTCATGGAAGAATTTGCTGCAAGTTTCTACCAAGTGTTTCAAGTTGCTGTCGTTGCACCGGACTCCGAGCTGGTGGCGGAGAAGACCGCCTCCTCAGATTCGCCGGCGGTCGGCGTGCCGCCGCGCCGGCCACCAGGGTGTGAATCTCGCCGGTGCCTTCGTGGGGGAGCACCGATTCCAGGTGGTCGGCGTGGCACAGGCCCCCTGTCGGCCACGACGAGACCCTCTTCGGCACGGTGGGCCCGGAACGGAACCCCCAACCGGAGCTCAGCGAGGCCGCGCCCGGTCAGGCACGGTCGAGCCCCGCGCGTTCGACGTGCGCGACGAGACGCCGCTCCTTCACCGGCGGCAACCCGTGAGCGTGTTGTCACTTGGTACGGCGAGACCCACGCAGCGCGTCGGTCGCCGCTCCCGTTTCGGATGCCGCGGCGGACATGGGCGGCAGACCCGCGGCAAGTCCCGGCAGCAGCACGGGCTCCAGCCGGATCCGGTCCTGGCGGGCGAGACACCGCTCCAGCTCCGGCGGCCGGTAGTGCGGGTCCGTGTCGTAGCGCTCCTTGGCCGGTACCGCCAGGAATTCGTTCCCGTCGAGCACACCCTCGCCGTTCGCGGCCCTGCCCAGAGGCCGGTGCAGAGGCCTGGCCAGTCGGTACAGCCCTGTCCGTGAGGCGTGCAGGTCCCCCGAACTGTCGGGCCGTACGCGGAAGTCGATGCTCTCTCGTGTCGTCGTCCCGCTCTGTCCGGCCTCGGTGAGCACGTCGGAGTCGAACCGCAGACCGAACCTACGGGCCTGATCCACGATCCACAGCAGCGGGATGTCGGACAGCCCGGCTTCTTTGTAGCCGCCACCGACATCGCAGTGCACCCCGGCGAACCAGACCTGCTTCAGTTCCTGGCCCTGCTCTGCGGCGTAGGGCTGTTGGTGCCAGAGCGTCGGCTGGAAGGACGAGCGCTGCTCGTCGATGGCCAGCGCGTGGAAGGCACCCTTGACGGAGCGGCTCAGGTCGGTGTCGTGGAACGCCCAGCGGTGGTTGAACCAGTTCACCGCCGGCCGGAGCCACGCGGCGTCCGGGACCGGGATGCCCAGGGCGCCGACCGTGTCCCACACCCCGATGAAGCGGATCTCCGTCTCGCGCGCGTAGGTGCGACGGAACAACGTGGAGGCCGCGCCGCTCGGCCGCTCGATCCGGTCGCGGTACAGGGCCCAGGCCTGCCGGATCCGGTCGGCCTTGTCGCGGCGCAGGATGCCGCAGTTGTGTACCAGCCCCGCCAGACTGCGTGCGGTGAACGCGCCACGGCTGAAACCGAAGAAGAACAGTTCGTCATCGGGCTCGTACGTGTCGACGAGGAACCGGTAGGCGTCGAGGACGTTCCGGGACAGGCCGACGCCGAACGCGCCGCCGCTGAGGCGCTCCCATCTGTGGGTGCCGACACCGCTGTGGTAGTAGACGCGCTGTTCCTTCCCGGCCACGGATCCGGGGAGCACGGACAGGGCTACCTTGGTGAGATTGGTTCTGCTCGGCTGATCGGCGAAGTTCCATGTGCCGTCGCAGCAGATGACCAGGCGCTTGGCCATACGATCCCTCCTCGCGAGAGCTCGGAGCGGAAGCGGTGCGTATCACCGCATCCAGACTGTGCAGTGCGGGCGCCGTGCGCGTGTGAGTGCTTCGGGAACCGGCCGCAGCCGTGCGTCGTCGTCCTGCTCCGGCCCCGCCCGCTCGCTCCTCAGTTGACGGTCGGCGGAGAGCCGTCCTGCATGAAGGTCACGGTGTTGACGGCGTCCGTGTTGGCCGAGTCCAGGAAGAGCTTGTACAGGTCGACACCCTGGTAGGTACCGTCAGGGGCGCCGCCGATGATCTCGACCAACGCCAGATGGAGATGGGTCGCCGTCGGGTCGAACCGGAGCACCGTGCCCAGCAGGTCGCCCCTGCTGACGAACGAGTCGACGCCCAGTTCGTCCGGAACATCGGTGAGATGGGTGTAGAAGCCGCCCATCATGTCGTTCGGGGCCCGCATGAACAGTTGGGCGCCGTAGACCTTCTGGGTGTCCGCGGCAGGGTCGTGCGGCGCGTATTTGGTGACGTGGGCATCGAAGGCGGCGAGGATCTCTGTGCCTTCGTCAGCGCCCAGATCCATTCCGAACTGGATGTACCACTGGGGCGGTTGATGGCCGCCTTGGTTGGGCCCGCCGAGACCGCCGGTGAACCCTGACGGGAACGGATTGGAAAGATCGATGTCGAAGGAAGCCATGACGTGCGTCCTCTCGTGTTCACATGGTCGCTGAACGTCTCGCGGCGCCTACGCTGAAAGCACGTTGAAACCCGCGTCGGTGAGCTGAGAGCTCAGGGCGCTCAAGGTGGCGGCGTCGTCGAACTGCCCGTTCGGCGGGTCGATGTCGTTGGCGTTCTGGAACGCGCGGACGCCGGCCTGCGTGCTGGGGCCGTCCGCGCCGTCCTGGCGGCCGGGTTTGAAGCCGAGAGCCAGGAGCGCGCCCTGTACGTCGAACACGCTGGAGAGCGTCATCGCGATCTGTTCCACGGGCTGGCCCTGATCCGCCACGATCTGGGCCAGCAGGAAGTGCTCCCGGTCGAGATTGTTCCGGATCCGGATGGTGCCTTCGTCCGGTGTGAAGTGACACTGATCGGCGGCCGTGTTCCAGTCGTGGTCGGCGACGGCTCCGCGGAACTTGGGGAAATCGTTGAGTGTCGGTCCCAGCGCCCAGCACATGCTCAGGGTCGCCAGTTGCGCGTTGGCCGGCCAGTCCGCGAAGTCGCTGAACTCCGCGCGGGAAAGCAGGACCGACTCCATCTGGTCGAGTTTGGCGAAGACGCCGCGATCGATCTCGTCGTTGTCCAGATGCAGCGAGGTCAGCGGCGGCTTGAAGGCGTTGTGCCCTTGGGGTGCCAGTTCGAGGTGCCCTTTGACGGTGTCCCAGTCGGTGGCGACCTGGTCGGCAGTCGCTTCCGAGCCGTCGTCGTTGACCAGCCAGCGGAGCTCCCCGGCCTCGGCCAGCGAGCGTTCTCGTTCCGCATCCGTCGGCGCCGAGTTGGCCTGCACCGTCTCGTCCAGTTTGTTGCCGATGCCCGTGCTCACCCAGCCCTTCTGGTCCAAGTACATGAAGGGCACGCGGCCTTCGAGCGGATCGTTGAAGTCGATCCAGTAATTGCGGACGCTGTCGAACATGGTGAGGTCTCCGTCCACCACGACACATTGCCTACGGACTCGTCCGGCCCGTTTCCGTGTCCCGGGACTCCGGGTCCCGCGACCTCTCTGCCTCCTCTCCTGCCTCCGGGCTCACGTCCGTCCGGTTGACGCGCCAGGATCGGACATATGCCCCTGGTATTGAGCTTGGCTCCTGCGTGATTCTCGTGCAACTCGGGTTCGTCATCCGGTGAGTTGTGTGGTCGTGGGGCTGGTGAGGGCGGACCGGGTCGAGCGCGGACGTTGGACTTCGCCGTGCCCGTAGACCCCGCGGCGTCTGCGTGAGGTCAGTGATGAGGGAATCCGCCATGTCCGCCTCGGCCTTCGTGTCCGCCGTCGCCCTCGCCGTCGCCGTGCCGCCTGTCATGCCGTTCGTGCCCGTCGTTGTTGTCGTCGTCCTGGCCGCCGGGCGCCGGGGGAAGATCGACGGTGTCGCAGTACAGCACCGGCCCGGGAGGCGTGGGGGGCGTGGGGGCATCGGCGGGGATGCCTTCGGTCTCGATGACCGTCAGGCGCAGCGGCACCCCTGGCCTGACGGGCGGTACGGGGACCTGGCCCGTGTAGAAGGGCCGGTGCGAGGAGTCCGCGTCGATCGAGGTGAGGAGGGTTGATGTGTCCTCGAGGGTCACCCAGCCGAGGTCGTCGTCGGTGACGGTGTCATGTCGGCGTTGCACCATGGCGGTGAGCTGCGGCGGCGGGGAGTCTGTGGGGTCCCAGGACGGGCCCGTGACGCTGACCGAGAGCACCGGGCCGGGCCTGACCGTCAACTCGCGGTCGGGCAGGGTGCGCACCAGGTCGGCGAGGACGACCGAGGAGATCTCCTGACCCGGGACCGACTCCGGCTGGAACCGGACCAGAGCGAGCCGGACGAACGGCAGACAGGCGTCCCCGGTGTCCACCTCCAGGTCGAAGAACCAGCGGCCGTCCTTCTCGTCGGCGTCGAACTGCGGGCTGAAGCCCACCACCGTGACGGGAAGCGGGCCGGAGGGCGTGGGCACCGACAACGGCCCGGACCGCTGGACCGCGTTGGTGAACATGTCCGCGGTCGGGGCGACGACCCGGGCGGAACGGTGAATGGGGTCGCGGCCCATCAGAGTGACCCAGGAGTCCCGTACCGAAGCGGGGTCGCCTCCCGGTGGCTCGCCGAGGACCACACCGAGCAGTTCGCCGTCCCCGGAGGAGTACCAGGGACGATCCACGTACACCCGGATACCGCCACCGAGCCGACGCTGGACGAGGGCACCGGACGGGCCGGCGTCCCGCTCCAGCGCGAGGGTGGGCATGCAGTACAGCAGGCGTGGGGCCGTGGGCGCCGCGCTGCTGGGTACCGAGTGCTCCTGCGGCGCTCCCGTCACGGTCAGCGCGCTCTCGCCGGGATCGGCGAACTCTGCGGGGAAACAATCGGCGAACTTGCTTCCGGCCACGGGGCGGTAGCGCACCGTGCGGTGTCGGGTGTCGCCGAACTCGTGTTTCTGGAGGACGGGCGGAGCGATGGCGGCCTTGGCCGCCTCCTCGACGCCGAGAGCTCTCGACCGCGCCGCGTCTTTACTGTGCCTGTCCGCCTCCTCCGGATCGCCCGCGGCCTTCGCCGCGTCGGCGGCACCGGCGGCGCTCGCGGCCGCTGCCCGGGCAGCCTTCGCACTGTCGTCGGCCGCCTTGGCCACATCCGCGGCCGCCTTGGCCCGGTCCTCGGACGCCTGTGTGCTGAAGGTCAGGACGCCGTCGTGGAGGACGGCGACCTGGGGACCGGGGGTGCCGGGCGGGTCCGCCTGCTCGGTCAGGATTCCGAACACCGGGGCGGTCATCGGCCGGGTGTCGCGGCCTGCGGGTCCGCCGTCCGTCACCTCGGTCCATTCGGCGACGAGTTCGATCCGGCCCGTACTGGCCTCGTCCAGCGCGATGGTGCCCGCGAGGTGTTCGGCCGTCGCGCCGGCGGCTCGCGGGGGCGCCGAGTGTGAGAGGTTCAGCACCGGTGTCCTCAGCGGCTGTTGCACCGCGTGCACGAGAATCAGTTCGTGCCAGGGGGTGAACATCCAGTGCCGGCCGGCCGCGGCCAGTTCCAGGACCCCGTCGGTCTGCGGCACCTCAGCTGTCGCGCCTGCCGCGTGGTCCGTCTCTGTCCCGGTCGCAGGTCCGGGTGTCCGGTCCGGGTCCTCCTGACACCACGTGGCCAGGCCCATGAGGCCCGCGTCGAAGTCGATGCCGGAACACACCCGGACGGTCGCCACGGCGCCCTTGGGCAGTGACACGGTCAGCACCCGGGAGGCGTCGTCGAAGCGGGGCGGCGCCGTCCCCTCGGCCAGCCGCACCCGGAAGGACCTGGGGCGGTGCCAGACGCTGCCTCCCCAGGGGACGACGAAAGGCTGACCGGCGGGCAGTCCCGGAAGGTCCAGCAGGACGGCTCCTGTGGACAACGGGTCGGGAAGATAGGGCAGTTCGATCTGCTCGCCCGCGTGCACGGCGATCGTCGCCGGGTGGTCGGGGTCCGCCGCGGGGGAGTCGACGGGCTTCAGCTGCACACCCGGATGCGGGTCGCTCAGGGAGCCGTTCTCCCTGCTCGCCAGGGCGTAGACCGTGTCCTGGGCGTTGTGGTCGGTGGAGCCGATCGCCGTGTCCAGCAGCCCGTGCCATTCCACGCACTGAAGTGACGCTTTCGGTGCCACCAGATGACGTTCGTCGACCCCTTGGTACGCGGCGTGCCCTTGGGAGGAGACCAGTGCCGACTGGTTGAAGTCCGCGGCGAACTGCTCCGCGGTGCTGCCGTTCGCGGGCGCGGGGCCGGTGCCGCAGTCGACAGTGAAGCCGCACTTGCGGCCCAGCTCGGTCAGGGACTGGCAGCCGGGGTTCCCGTCGGCGTCCGCCCCCGAGAATCCCTGCACTTGCTGCTCTGCGGCATAGGCGTTCCTCGTCTGATCGCCGAAGACGCCGTCCGCGCCGCCCAGCAGGGGGTGGCCGGCGGCGATGAGAGCGTTCTGGACGGTGCGGACTTCGTCATTGGTCCGGCCGAACTGGACGTCGGCCAGGGCCACCGACGTCGTATGCCCCTCGGGACCGGGAGGACCGGCCGGGGGTGGCTCGGCACCCGGGCTGCTCCGGATCACCATCCGCACGGCGGAGGCGCCTTCGCCGAACGGGAGCCTGGGCACCACGGCCGGCGCCGGGACTGCCTCGAACCGCTGGAAAGGCTGTGGCCCGACATCGGGGAGCGTCGTACCGGGCGGGGCCTTCAGCGCGGTGGCCTCCGTGACATCGAGGCCGTTGCCCGCCAGGTCGACGGTGCGCAGCCGTACACGGTACCGATGGCCGAAGCGCAGTCTGGGCAGTGAACCGGGCCGAGCCTTGACCGTGATCTCCAGCGGCACCCCCGGCGGCGCGTCGTTCTTGGGCGGCACCGGCTTGTTGGGAGGCAGGTGATCGACGGGCGAGCCCAGGTCGGTGTCCAGCACCAGGCCCGGACGGGGTGCCGACAGCGACCAGCCGTGCCAGGAGACCAACTGCTCGGGTACGTAGAGGGGCGGATCCGTCGTCGGTGGGACGACATCGTGCGGCGGTGAGGCGAGGTGCGCCTGGAAGAAGCCTTCGTCGGATGCGGTGAGCAGGAGTGGCCCGGCACCGGGCTTCCGGTATTCCACGTCGCGCTCGTGCAGCGAGAACCATGCCTTCCGTGTCTCGTCCCAGACGTCCAGCCGGTGGCCACGGACCAGGTCCTGAGCCAGGAGCTCGGGGGCGTTCGCGCTGTCCTGAGCGTGCGGTGGGGAGGCATCCGCGTTCTGCGGAGTGCCTGGGCCGGCTCCCGGCGTCTCCCCGGCGGACGCGCCGTCCGTGGCTCGTTGCACCGAGACCACCTCGGAGAAGGCACTTTCGTGATCGGCCGCCCGTTGGAACTCCGTCTGCAAGCTGACCGCGCGCTCATGCCTGATCAGGGAGAACCCGTGGGTTCGCACGGGAGACAGCCCCTTGGCGTCCTCGGGGACCGACAGCAACTTGAACGCGGCGCCGTCGATGTCGGCCTGTTCGAGACGGAAATCCTTCGCCAGCACCACCAGGCCGCGGGACGGTGATGCCAACGGGTCGCCGTCGGCAGAGGCCTGCGCCGCGGGAACGAAGACACGGCGGGCGGGGTCGAGGGGGTCGGTGGAAAAGACGTAACGCGTCCGGCAGGACACGTCGAACGCGCCCTGCTTCAGTGTGGACGTCCAGTGGGGGATGACCGTCAGCAACCGTTCGCCCGAGGAGGCGGGGAGCCGGTCGGCCGGCAGGAGGAAGTCCAGGACCAGTCCGAGGCGGCGCAGCAGGACCGGGTGGTCGCCGAGCGAGGTGAGCATCGTATGAAAGTCGGCAGGGGGCAGCGAAGGCGGAGGCGGTGGCGGCGGGTCCGGCTGGTTGTCGGCGGCCAGTCGTTCGCCGACGGTAGTACTCCGCTGAGGGACGCTGTGGAACGCGTTCAGGTCGGCCAGGTCCTGGGGCACCCCACCGTCCTGCGTGACAGGGGCGCTGAGCTCCTCCCTACCGGTGTGCGGGTCGGCGCTTCGAGGGTTCAGCGCAGCCCTCGTCGAGGGCGGTGCCTCGGGGGAGCCCATGGCCGCTCCGACGTAGACTCGCTTGGTATAGGCGCTGACCTGGGCGGTCGAGTAGGTGGGCAGCTCCCGCCCGTTCGACGGCGCGAAGGAGTAGGGCTCCAGCGGAGTGTCCTCGTGGAAGAGGCTCTTCCACAAGTCCGCGTCGGGGGCCGGGCCCTGCGGCCTGAGGGGGCCGGTGAAGGGTTCGCGCTCCACGGGCTGCGTCCCGGTGCCGTCCTCCTCGGTGGCGAACTCGAAGGTGGCGTCCTTGAGCTTGTCGGGCCAGCTGACGAAATCGCCGAAGCCGGACAGCGTGCTGCCCTCGTGCTCGGGCTGCAACCGGGGGGCGAAGAACACCGATACCCGGGCCTGGGTGCCGTCGTCCGACAGCCCGGCGGGGAGAACGGTCAAGTTGATGTGCTGTTCGAGCGGCATGGTCGTCTCCCACGCGATCAAGGAGCGTACGCCTCGCAGTACTCCCGCCAGTGCGGTTCCAGCACGCAGTCGGCGAAGGACGGGTCACCCGGCGCGCCCGAGAAGCTGCGTTCGAGGCTGAGCTTGACGGACTTGCTGAAGAACGCGATCCGTACGCTGACCGTGAGGGTGCCCCTGCCGGTGATCACCGACTGGTGGATGTCCTTCCTTTTGTCGTAGCTGAGTTGCAGATAGAACTCGACGGACACCGTGACGATGCCCAGCACGGACAGAAAGCCGTTGCACCGCAGGTAGCCGGCCAGCGAGGCGCCGGTGTCCGAGAGTGAGAAGCGGATGCCCGCCATCACCGAGACCCCGCCGCTCGCGACACCGAGATCGAGCGCCGCGGCGCCGCCGAACTCCAGGGCTCCCTCGAGTTGCTGCACCCCTCTGGCGGCGTCGACCAGCAGGGAGAAGTAGCCACCGCCGCCGAACAGGGACACGGTGACGATGAAGGGGTGCTCTCGCTCGGAGACCGAGAAGCGGAACGTGACGCCGGTCCCGTCGTCGAACGGGATCTTCAGCTCGGCCGCGAGCGCGAGGTTCGACAGGGTGAAGACGCCGATTCCGATGGCCGGGAGTGTGAACTTGTAGCCCGCGGTGACGGCGCTTGGCTGGACGTCGACATACGCGCCCGCCCCGAAGACATCGGCGGGCAGGGCACTGCGGAGGGTGTTGATGAACTCCAGAGCACCTTCGAACTTCAGCTCCACACCGCTTGCCGTCACCTCGGGCTTTCTTCCCGAGCCGGTCCTGAACCTCAGCTCGGCGATCTCCACGCGGGCGCAATCGGCGAATTCCAGCGCGAAGTTGCTCAGCCTGCCGTCCACGGTGACCTGGTCGGCGGCGTCCTTCGAGCGGACGGTGTGGGCGTCCAGGGTCAGCGTGGCACCCTTTGCGTCGATGACATCCGGCAGTTCGCCCTTCTCCGGCGGGGCATCCGGGTTCGCCAGCCGGGTCTTCCACACATAACGCAGTTCCTTGCCCTGTCCGTCCGCCAGGTCGCGGATACGCATCACGGGCACCGGCAGTATGCCGTCCGCGGCGTTCAGGACCGCCCGGATCTGGTCGTCGGTGTAGTTCGTGACAGCGGTGACGTCGTCCTTGACCAGTGTTTTGAGGATCCGGCCGAGGTCGATGAGGCCGAGCAGCTTGGCTCCGTCGAACGCCTTCACCATGTCGACCGACGGAAGTGCGTCGACGATGGCACCTGTGGCGTCGGCCTTGAAGACGTCGGGGACGACGCCGGCCTGGGCCGTGATCAGTTTGAGGGCGGTCTTGGGACTCGCGACCCCGCCGGCCTTCTCCGCCCCGAGCGCGAGGCCGATCGGCGATTGAAGGTCCAGGTAGGCGCCCGCCGGATGCTTCTCCATGGTCTGCTTGAGATAGGTGGCGTTGAACTTGACCTCGAGATCCCCGGTGTCGGGGGTGAACTGCTCGACGGCGGGGACACGAACGGTAGCGGCGGTCATGTGGGGGAGGCCGACCACGAGCCGGTCCTCTTCCGGCTTGCTGCCGATGGTCCCGAGCCCGAAGGTCAGGGTGCCGACCGCATGGCAGGTACTGCCGGGTGCATCGGCGGGTGGCTGTGCCAGGGCCATCAACTGACCGCCCATCGACCGTTTCACGCGATCCTTGGCCGGGTCCGAGCTCTGCGGCTTCTCCGCGTACCGGGCTTCCAGCATCGGATCCACTCCGTCGGGCACGAACACCAACGGCATGGTGAAGCTGACTTTCCGGCCTTCGCAGTCCGTGCCGATGACGGTGAATTCGTGGTCGTCGCCGGAGCTTTCGAGCTTCACCCAGAAGGAGGAGGAATCGGCGGGCGGTTGAATCAACGGGGTGGCACGGTCGGTGATGCGCAGCGTGCGGAAGGGCATTTCGCGCCCCCCGAAGGTGAACCCGGCCGCGCCGTACTGCATCTCCGGCTGCTTGGGGATGACGTGATCCTCCCGCTGGAGATAGGCGACGATGCCGTCGTTCGGGCGCGCCACAAAGACGCGCTTGAACTCCGTCATGTGCAAGGCTTCATGGCCCGTGCTGAGATGGCCGTGATGGACGACACGGACGTACTGATCACGTCCCAGACCCGTGATGTGGTCGTACACCCTCAGGGTCGGAAATGGCCGGCCTGCCAGTTCGTACGCGGACTTGTCGGAATCCGGGGCCACTTCCCAGGCGCCGTGCAGGTGGGCCGAGGTGCCCAACGGGGTGACGATGAACTGTTCCGAGCGCAACGGCGCGCTCGGGACGTCGATGGGAACGCCACTGCCGGGGACGATGAGTTCGGCCCGGCTGGTGAGGGTGACGAGGTCCTGAAGACTCCCGGCGTCGAGCGGACTGTCCGCAGGTGGCGTGCCCCCGTCGCCGGCCGTCGCGAAGGCCCGGAGCAGCACCTCGCCGTCCTGCCCGCCGTGCAGCCGCGCATGCCACAACGCAAGGCGTCCGTCCGCCTGTTGGGGTTCGGGCGTCGCCAGCCAGTTCACTGGTTCGTCGTACGTGATCAGCAGCCGGGCCGGGAATTCGATGACGCTCCTGGGGACGCCCTGAAAGACCGCCGACCCTGGCGTGTCCGGACTGTGCATGCCCACCGGCACCGTCAGCGGCACGAGCCGCGACCAGTCGAGCAGCGCGGACAGGGAAAGGTCCAGGCCGTCCACATCGCCCGGGACCGAGAAGGCCAGTTGGGTCGAGCCGGCGGTGACCGCCTTCACCGATCCGGATACGGTGCTCAGCGACGCCGGAGCCGCTTCCAGCACATGTTGCGGCGGCAGCCCGGCGAGAACGAACGCCGGAGCGCCCGGATCCCGCCGCACCAGACGGTGGCCGTCGAATCGCAGATTGACCAGGCCGATGTCGACGACGAGCATGTCTGCCGGCCGCACGACCCGGAACGGACCCTCGGAGACATCCTCGCTCTGCGGACCGTCGTGCGGTGGTCTGTCGGGGCAGTCATGCCGGTCGGGGTCCGGGCCGTTCCGGTGCCATCCGCCGAACTGGGGATGTCCACCGAAGCCGCCACCGTGTCCACCCAAGTCGCCACCGTGACCACCGAAGCCGCCACCGTCGTCGTCGCCGTGACCACCGTGGTCGCCGCCGGGATGATTCCGCAGCTCTTCCCAGAGGTTCAGGGCTTCAGGACGACCGGTGTGGAATGACATGAGAACGCCTCATCCGAGGTCGTGGGGGTCGTGACGTGCGGCGAAGCCGCTCACACCTCTTTCATGTTCACTCCGCCGGCGGAATCCCGCCACCTGAGTCGGCCGGCGGCGGGTGACACCAGAGCGCCATCCGCGAGTTGTCGGACGCACCATCAGTTCGGAGACGCTTCAACCATATTGACGGGATATCTCCCGCAATTGCATGCCACCCGGCCAGGGAATAGCGTGGAGATATCCGATATTCCGCCTCTCCTGTCATCCGTTCACGTCGTCGGGAGCTGTCATGACGATGCTGCTCGTCAACGGGTCATTCCAGATCAAGGGAACCCAGCCGGATGGGGACACCATCCACTTCACGCCCGCCGACCCGAACGACTGGGGTCTCGTGGGCAGCGGGGGCCGCACGGTCAAGCACGATGCGCTGGGACGCGCGACGCTGCGACTGGACGCGATCGACGCGCTGGAGACCCATTACGGTGCGAATCGCGTTCACCAGCCTCTGCAGTTCGCCCATGCCGCACGAGACGAACTGCTGAGTTGGCTGGGGTTCACGAACGTGCAGCAAGGGTCGGACGAGGCCGTGACCGCCGCGACACCCGACACCGTCCCTGGCTTCATTTTGACCAGCGGCGCCGACATCCATGGCAGGTGTGTCGCCCTCGCGGGGCGTGGTGCCTCCGGCGGTACCAGCGGTACGGACGTCGACGTCGACGTCACCATGCTCAGGACGACGGCGAACCATCACCTGCTCACCGCAGGCCTGGTCTATCCCACCTTCTACCGCGGCCTGTTCCCCAGCCTGCGTGCGGAGTTGACTGCCGTCACCCAGCAGGCGCGGACGGCGCCGGGCCAAGGTCTGTGGCCGAGCGACACGACGACAACCGGGGCAAAGATCATGGCGCTGTCCTCGATCACCGACGATGTCGTCATCCTTCCCAAGCTGTTCCGGCGTCTCGTCGACTACTTCCAGCTCGACAACCCCTCCATGGCGTGCTTCCCCGCCTATCTGGCCGGGGTGCAGGACCACTTCACCGTCTTGTCCACCGGCAAGCGCTACGCGGGCCTGCACCACGTCGTCGAGATCACCAACGGCCAGACCGTACGGATGACGCAGCCGCCCGAGGACCTCGTCTTCGACGAGTCGTGAAGCACGGCGAACCGCGCGCCCCCGGTCCCCCGGGGGCGCGCGGATCCGGCTCACCGTGACCCTTGGGCCTGACGCCTCGAAAGGAAGTGAGTCGTCATGGTCGCTCTGTCCGACATTCGCTTCGGCGCGAGCAACGAAGCCGTACGCACCGTGCAGAAGGCTCTCATCGCCCAGGGGCACGACATCCCGGGTGGCCCCACGGGATTCTTCGGGGAACAGACCAAGGCCGCCTACCGTGCCGAACAACTGGCCCAGGGGTTCACGGGCACGGACGCGGACGGCATCCCGGGCTGTACCTCTCTCACCGCGCTCGGCCGGCACGCCGGGTTCACTGTCGACTGCACCGGCGCCGCGCCCGCCACGGACGGCGGACGGCTCGGCCTCGGTCAGGTCACCTACCGCGACCCCGACGACCGGTCCGGAGAGGCCGCCATGCGGGGCTACGCGCATGAGGCGTGCGAACTGACCGGAATGGACGAGCAGTTCGGTGTTCCGGCACTGGTCACCATTGCCCAGCGCGAGTCCGCCTGCAACCACCCGAAGTTCCGGGTCAATCTGACGGACGTCAACGCGCGAGGCCCGAAGGCGGCCGACGGCCACCCGCAGGGCTGCTCCCGCGGCGCCACCCAGTGCGTTCCCTCGACTTTCGCCGCGTACCACCAGTCGGGCACCGCGACCACGCCGTACGACGTGGTCGCGGACATGTGCGCCACGATCAACTACGTCCGCGACCGGTATCACGTGAATCGTTCCGGTTCCAGCTTCGCGGCGCGGGTCCAACAGGCCGATCCGCACCGGGCACCTCACGGGTATTAGTACCGGGCATCTCACGGGTATCAGTCCGGCGGGTATCAGTCCGGCCACGGGGCTCGCTGCGACCCGTGAGGCCCGGCCGGGAACACCACCGTGACGCACGATATGACGCACGATCAGGTCAGCCTTCCTCCGGTACATCTCGGTCCGGTACATCTCGAGGTACATCTCGGCCGGTACATCTCGGCCCTCCTCCCATACGCCATACGTCTCAGCCCTCCTCCAGCACGTCGAAGCGCAGCCCGCTCGATCCGCCGCCCGTGCCACTGCCCCTCCTGCGGGCGGTCCAGGCGTGCGGCATGCCGTCCTGCCACCGGGTGTACTGGCGGGCGCGCTCGACCCGGATGCCGGAACGGGGCACTTCCTCCTCGTACAGCCAGTCCGTCTCGCCGAGCAGCCGCCCCAGGGCGGGCTGCGCGCCGCCCTCGCCGCGGGCCAGGCCGACCAGGCGGAAGCGGATCGACTCCTGGTCGGCGAGGACCTGCGGCACCAGCGGATACCAGTGGGAGGGGACCTCGGTGACCACCCGGTACCGGGGGTTGCCGTCGGCCGGGGGCGGCGTCGGGGGAGGTGCGGCGGCCACCCAACGGTCATAGCGGTCGACCCGTTCGTCGGCACGGTCGGCCACGGACTCCTCCACGGCCCAGGCCAGGTTCGCCTGTTCGTCACGGAGGAGCAGCACCGATTCGACCGGGGGGCTCTCCATTCCGCCGGGCAATGCGGCCGGCCGGTAGAACCACGGCGAGGGCGGCTGGCTCATTCCGGCGGCGGGCGGGATGCCGGCACTGCCGCCGGGGCCGCCCAGACCGTAGAGGCTCCAGACGATGAAGTCGTCGGCCGTGGCGTGGCGCAGGGTGGTCTCGCCGCCGAAGACGTCGGCGACGGTGCAGTCGACGATCCGGCTCAGGGAACCGACGGGCAGGGGCAGCGGTACGCAGAACCAGTCGCTGTTGTAGACCGTGGCGAAGGCGACGAGCATCAACCGGCCCAGGTCGGCCGGAGTGGCGTCGACCGCCCCGAAGTCGATGCGGGCGTCCTCCATCTCCCAGAACCGGGAGACGGGCATACCGCCGTACACCGCGGGCGTCGGGACGATCCTGCGCTGGTCCCGGGTCACCGCGGCTTCCGAGACCGGCAGTGCCGCGACCGGGGCGTCGAGGGCCCACCAGTCGAGGCGGCCGCCGCGGTATTCCTCGGCGTGCAGCTCCAGCCCCGGGAGGCTGGACGCGCGGACCTCGAAGGCGTACTCCATGCGGCGGGTGTTCCACGCCTGCGGTGGCCCCGGTGGCCCGGCCGGTGCGTCGGCCGGTACGCGGGCGTGCCACCAGGCGAGCCAGGTCGCCGCGGCGCCGGCCAGGGCCTCACGGGCGGTGTCCGGGGCGTCGAACTCCTTCGCGGCCGTTTCGTCCCGCTCGGCGAGCCGGATCAGCCAGGGGGCGAGGGCGACCGGGTCGGGCAGCCGGTCGCGCACCGCGGCGGACAGACCGGCCGGAGCCAGCGGCCCGTCGGCGGCGAACGGGCAGACCCGGGCGAACGCCGGCAGCAGGACGGTGAGCCCGGCGGCCGTCAGCGCGCGCTGCCACTGCACGGCCCCGGACAGCGTCAGCCGGGCGTCCGGCCCGTTTCCCGGCTCACCCTCGACCAATTCCTCGAGCACCATCGTCGCCGGGTCGTACGGCAGCCATGCGGCGCCGTCGGCGTCCGTGCCGCTACGCCAGCCGTCCAGCCGGTGGGTCTCCCGGGCGAGCGAGACCGAGACCGGTGATGCGGCGTCGTCGCCCCGGAACTCCCCGAGCGCGTACTGTCTGGCCAGGAACCACAGGGCATCGGCGGTACGGGCCGCGAGCGCCTCCTCCATGCCGGTGTCACGCGGCACGGGCTCGTAACGGAACATGGTCATAGCAACCCCGATCCGTGTGGTGGCATCGTCCACTGCACCGGCAGCAGCCCGCGCAGTTCGGTGAAGTCGGTCAGGTCCATGCCTCTGATCCGGGTCAGGGCGAAGGTCTCCTCGACCACGGCATGGATGTCCTCCATACGCCAGCCGCGTCCGCGATCCGGCGGCAGCGCCAGCAACAGCGCCTGCGGGGCCCTGGCGTCCGGCTGGTCGTAATGGAAGGCGAGCCCGCCCAGTTCCTCCCGCGCCTCCTGGCCGCGCTGCGCGCCGTCGCCTCCCACCCTGGGGGGCTCGGGCACGTTCTCGGCCCAGGCGTCCACCACCAGGCCGACGGCCCGCTCCGGATCGACGGCGCCGTCGGTGCGCAGCACCGCGCAGTGGTGCGGTGCGGGGCGCGTGCGGGACGGTACGGGGGCAGGACCGCGGGCGATCCACGGCTGCCCGGTGGGCAGTTGCGCCACAGTCGTGCCACAGGGCGCGGTGCCCGCCAGCACTTCGGCGGCCGTCAGCGCGTCACCGAAGGTCCGGGTATCGGGTCGGACCCGTTCCATCTCCAGCAGCCAGTCGGCCACCGTCTCCTCGTCGGCTCCCTGCGGCGGTGGTCCGCCGAGGGCCGCGGCGGCGGAGGTGCCGGCCAGCCGTAGCGTCGGCAGCACGGGCAGGGATCGGCCCAGCACCGAGGAGACCACCGTACGGAGCGCGGTCACCCACTCCAGCACGGCGGACGGATCCGTCGGCGGGGGTCCAGGCGGATCGGGCAACGGTTTGCCCTCGAAGCGGTCGAGAAGCGCGCCGGAGTGGGCGCGCAGCACCTCGGTGAGCTCGTCGTCGGACGCCGAGGCCGAAGGCAACGCGTTGGGCAGCCCGTGGTCGGCAAGTGTCTCCAGGACCCTCACGACCTCGTTCACCGTGGCCGGCAGGGACGTGACGTCCTCGCGCAGTTCGGCGAGGGCGGACGCGACTGCCCCATGCCAGGCGGTGACCCTCGTTGCCAGCTCGGGCAGGTCGGCGGTGGCCCAGTCGTCACCCGCCTCGGCATCCAGATCGGTGACGAGCAGCGGACGTCCGGTGCTCAGCGCGCCGGCCACTCCCCGGCACAGCAGCCGCAGTTCGGTGAGGCGGGCCGCGCCCGAGTCGGAGAGGGACGCGCCGGCCGGAGCCTTCCGCAGCAGCCGTCGCGTCAGAGGTCCGTCGGTCCCGGCATGAGTGGCGCCGGCACCGCCGGTGCGGTCGTCGACGGGTCCGGCGCCGAGGATCACGTCCAAGGCACACAGCCCCAGGTCGGAGAGGCCGACCACGGTCGGGGCGGCCGGGCCGTCGAAGCCGAAGCTCCAGCCGGAGGCGTCGCCCAGGCGGTGTTCACACCAGCGTTCAAGAGCCGGTTCGAGCGCGGCCAGCGGCCGGTCCGTGTGCCAGCCGCCCGTCCCGGTGGCGGGCGCGAGCAGCCCCAGCCGGACGGTGAGGGCCACGACGGACTGCGGGGTGCGGACGACCTCGAAGTCCTGCGGAAGGTTGTCGCCGCGCGCGATGCCGTCGGCGGCAGCACCGGCCCGCGTGGGGTTGCCCGCGACGAGATGGTGGACGCTCTCGGCGAGGAGCAGGTCGCCGACCGCGTCCACGGCGTTCTCCAGATCGGCCACCAGTGGATTCGCCTGCTCCAGCAAGGAACTCTGTCCGCCGGCCAGTTGGGCGGTGAGGGAGTCCAGGTCCTGCAGTTGTCCGCCGTGGGCGGTCCAGTCCGCGAGCAGTGCCTGGCCGTCGACGACGTCGCGGGCGGCCATCGCGGTACGGGCCTCCTCGCTGTGCGGCGCCCCGGGATCCACGACGTGCGCGTTGGGGTAGCCGGTACGGAAGACGGAGATCAGCTGGTCCAGCCGGGCGTCGTGGAGGCCGCGTTCGAGGCGGTAGCCGAGCAGCGCGCCGAGGGACTGACCGGACCGGATTCCCTCCACCAGGGAGAGGGCGCGGCGCACCCGGCTCGCGCGCAGGTCGACGTCGAAGGCCTGCTGGTCGGTGTGGCTGAGCCAGCCGGAGCGCAGGACGGCGGCGGTCGTGGCGTGGTGCATGGAGGGCGCCAGCAGATAGCCGTCGTTGTGCTTTCCGGGCTGCCCGTCACGCTGCGGCCGACCGTCCTCCGGGGACGCGTTGTCGTCGTGTGCTTCCTCGCCGCCCGGGGGCTGGTCGCCCGGCGGCTGTTCATCGCCCGGCGGATCCGCGTTCTGTCCGGCTTCCGCGTCCTGAACGGCGTCCTCGGGATCGGTCGGTACGGACTCCTGCCCCCAGTTCCGCGGTTGCAGGTCGGTGACCCAGCCATAGGCGCCCAGGTGGGTGCCGTCGGGACGGTCGGCGCGCAGCCGGGCCAGCCGGGCGGTGGCCACGGACGTCATCCACGCGTCAAGGCGATGTGCCTGGGTGTCCAGCACCTCGCACAGCAGCCGCTCCAGGCGCGGCAGGTCCGGTCCGGCCAGGTCTTCCGCCGCGGCGAGCTGCCTGAAGGCCAGGGTCGCCCAGTCGAGGAACTGCGGGACCGTGTCCGGCTGGGCCGTGACCTTGCCGTCCGTCAGGGCGACTACGGCGTCCACCGCGCCGCCGTCCTGGAGGCGCACGCGCAGCCGCTCGATGTAGTTGCGGATGACGATCACGGCGAGGTGGTACCAGAGGCCGACCCGGCCGGTGCCCACGCCTTCGAAGGCGGGCGCCAGGTCCTGTATCCGCTGGATGACGTCCGCGGGGACCTCTTGCTGCAGCGATGAGGCGTGGGCATAGTCCTGGAACGCGTCGCAGAGCGTGCGCAGCGGTCGGGCGTCCAGCACCTTCTGGAGTTCCGGCGTGGTCTCTGTGGTGACGGCGAACTCCAGGGGCAGCGGAAGCGCCTCCGGGTCGGGCGGCTGCTGCCAGGCGAAGCCGCTCTTGTAGGGAATGCTGCCGGTCGGGGTGTCGGGGGCCGGCTGGAACGGCGGGTCGACCGGCTCCTGCTGGACGAACCGCAGTCGGCGCGACGCGGGAAGCCGGTGCAGTATGTCGTTGATGACCTCGTCGGCGTCGCCGCCGTTGCCGACGCTCGGGCAGCGCCATCCCTGGGACTCGGCGAAGGTGCGGAAGCCCTGGATGTGGTCGAGGATCCGCAGGTCGACCTCAGTGCCGTGCCACAGGTCGAGCGAGGTGACGGGCAGGATGCCGTACGGCTGCCGGCCGACGCGCAGCGTGGGCAGCGGACCCCGGGCGCGCACGTGCGCGGCGAAGTGCGAGATGAGGAAGGTCAGATCGGCCTGGGAGTCGGCGTCGTAGTTGCTCCAGTTGGTGGACGAGGCGGCCATGGCGCCGATGGCCGCGTGGAGTTGGAGCAGCAGGTCGTGGTCGTCGTCGGCGAGGCCTTCGGTGGTCTCGGCGAGCACCCGTCCGGCGGCAGGGCCGAGGGCCACGGCGGCGCGGGCGGCGGCCTGCGCGCTGCCCGCGACGAAGGCGGCGCGCTGCGCGTCGGCCTCCTCCGGGCTCGGAGGCGGCATGCGGGTGCGCCAGGCCGACCTGGTCGCCTCGGTGTTGTTGGTCGGCGTGCCGTTGGGCAGCACGGCCAGGCCGCTGGTGCAGCGGTGCACGTTCAGCAGGGAACCGATCAGCCCCGCGGTCTCCTCAGAGGTCCCGCCGCGCACCCCGGTGACGGTGACCAGGCAGAAGTCGCGGCGCATGCCGCCTTCGACGGGGACCTTGACGCCCATCCCCACCCGAACCGCCTCCTCGAAGTCGGAGAGCCAGGACGGCGGAACCGGGTTGTCCGGGCCGGGGCCCACGTCCAGTACCTCGGGGATCGGCGCGCCCTCCTGACGCCAGACCAGGCCGATCTGCCCGTCGCCGACGGTCTCGTAGCCGGAGAACACCAGTCTGTCGGGGAGGACCGTGCTGTGTGACGGCCGGGTCCAGGCGCTGTCACGTTGCGACGGCTGCACCGACCAGGGCTCCGGAGACGGCGCGGCGGCGCCGGGCGGGGTCTCCGTGGCCGGCGGTTGCTGCGCTCCGGGCCGGAGCACCTGCACTGCCCACGCCGCGCGTCCGGGTCCGATCGTGGTGACGAGCTGGGTCCAGGCGGCCTTGCGGCGTTGCTGGTGGGGGCCCGCGGCCCAGACCTCGCGCCAGTAGGCCTCGGCCGCGACGCGTTCCGCGGGGGTGAGAGCCGGTTCGTGGGAGTCGACGTGGATCTCGTCGGGGTAGGCGCGGATCCACAGTTCCAGTGCGTCCTCCCCGGCGTTGCGGTAGACCGTCTCCAGGCGCAGGGGAAGGAGGAGCAGCGGGTCGGAGGCGCTCTCGTGCGGCCAGAGTTCCGGCTCCTCCTGGGCCTGTTCGCTGTACGCCTCGCGGGCCGACTGGTAGGCGGTCTCGTCGGCGGTCGTCTGCTGGCCTTGGGAGAGGTGTTCGGCGTCCAGTCCGGTCTCGCCGGACTGGATCCGCTTGTCGTAGGCGGCGAGTCCGGCGCGCGACCAGTCCAGAGCGACCCGGGCGTCGCTGACCGCTCGGTGGGCCTTGGCCAGTTCCCTGTTGACGCTCACTGCGGGTCTCCGATCAGTTTGCGGGCGGACGTGACGACCCGGAAAGGCCGTTGCAGCGACACCATGGCGATCGTCGCCGCGTTCCACACCTGCGGCGGATGGTCGCGTTCCTCGTCCGGCACGGCCGGCATCGATCCGAGGTCGGCGAAGTCCCCCTCACCGACCCGCCAGGTGAGGTCCGACCAGTGCTCGTACTGCCGGGCGGTGGTGTCGAAACCGAAGCGCATCCGATAGCTGTTCTCGGCGAGGACGAACCACCAGTCGTGGATGTCGCCGGGCAGGACGAAGGCGTACGCGCAGGTCCGTTCGTCGAGAGAGAGGACCATCTTCGGGTGCACCCAGGTGTTCTCCGCGAGATCACCGTTCTCTGTCACGGACCGGGCGGGCACGGCCGCGACGATCATGTTGGGGTATCGGCGTACCAGCAGGCCCCGGATGAGCAGGACATCGACCGCAGCCGCATCCGAGGTGAGCTGTGCCTTCAGGCCCAGTTCCGGCAGCCAGTCGTGGACCGGAGGGATGTCCGCCTCGCCGTCCGGGCGCGGCCAGAAGTGCGTGAAGGGGCTGCCGCGCAGGTCGGTCGGGTATTCGCGCCAGCGCAGCTCCCGGTTCATCTCGTCGTTGACGCCCACCATGAAGGAGGCGACGAAGGGCGCGTTGGCCCGCAGCAGAACGGCGCGGTCGTCGGGTATCCGGGCGGAACCCGGCAGGAACCACTCGGGCGCCGTGTCCTTCAGGGCCATGGCCATGGGCGCGGGGAAGTCGGGACAGGCCATCACCGGATCGGAGGGCGACGAGGGCACGGCGAGCGGGGACTCCGGCTCCATCGTGACGATGCTGTCCAGGCGGGCTGTCAGCAGCGGTCCGGGGTCGAGGGCCTGGGTGAGTCGTCCCCCGAGTCCGTCCGCGTCCACGGGCACGCCGAACTCCAGGATGTGTGCGGCCGGATCGTCGCTCATCGTCGCCTGGGACGACAGGGCGACATCCTGCTCGGGGATCGCCATGACCTGGTCCGCGCAGTGCTCGGCGAACGAAGAGGCCAGCCGGCCCATGGCCGGTGCCCCCTGCGGAACGGACAGCGTCCGGAACCTGCTGATCTCGTCGGCGCCGAGCCCGCCGTCGGGCCGGGCGGCCAGGGCCGGACCGGACAGCATCGCGCCGATCGTGTCGGCCTGGTCGCCGAAGTCGTTGGTCCGGGCCGAGAGCGCCATCGCCGACAGGACCTTGAGCGCCCGGGTCTCCTGCGCGTTCCCGGCGGCGCGCAGCGCGCTGCCCACCTTGGTGGTCAGGTCGGGCGTGTCCCCGGTCTCCGCCGCGGGCACCTCGGGCCGCGTCACCATCGCGGCCGGCAGTGGAGGCAGCAACTCGCCGTTGA
The DNA here is from genome assembly GCF_055567635.1 of Streptomyces sp. NPDC026500. Taxonomy (NCBI): domain Bacteria; kingdom Bacillati; phylum Actinomycetota; class Actinomycetes; order Kitasatosporales; family Streptomycetaceae; genus Streptomyces; species Streptomyces sp. NPDC026500. The sequence continues at coordinate 80,082 of NZ_JBVHQB010000010.1, forward strand.
GGGTGCGCCGTACGAAGGAATCGCCGTCGAGTGCCGACCGGCGGGCAACCCGGCCGCGGCGCCGCAACAGCCGTTGCAGGGCGGGGGTGACCAAGGCCTCCGGCGCGGGACTGACCGCCACTTCGGTCTGCAGGGGCAGTCCGCTGTCCGTGCGCAGGCGCTCGCTCACAGGGCCCGCGAACCCGACGGTCTCGGCCGGGGACAGATTCTGCACGGTCCGCCGGTGCAGGGAGGCGGACACCTCGGCACAGAAGGCGGCCAGGCGCCGCAGCCGGTTGGCCTCGCGGACGGTGCCCACCTGGTCCCAGGCCCTGGCCATGAGCCATTCCTGGTTGTCGCGTACCCAGCCGGTCCCGAGCGAGGCCGCGATCCGCGTCTCGGGGTCGAGGTTCAGCTCGGCCAGCCAGCCCCGCTCACCCTCCTCGATCCTGTCGCGTACGACGGGGTGGCCGCCGTACAGGGGCGGGGCGACGGTGTCTCCCGTGCCCTGCTCGATATGCCCGCTGACGCGCTTCGCGAAGTCGGCGAGTGCGGTGCCCGCCTGTTCCGGGGGGCTGTCCACCAGGCTCAGTACGCCCTGCACGGTGATGGTCTGCGGGGTACCGGGCGGGCCGTCGCAGGCGAGCGGGGCGCCGTGTGGCCACGGCTCGGTGATGTCGACGGCCCGCCCCGCCAGCGCGGCGCGTTCGCTGTCGGACAACGGCACGACGGCGGTGGCCAGTTGCTCGAAGTCACCGGGGTCACCGGTGCGGAACTGCCAGCTGTGGTAGACGGGCAGCCGCACGAGGCCCTGGTCGCGCCGCCACGCGTCACCGTGCTGCTCGATGTCGGTGAAACCGCCCTCGAGTCCGGCGGCCACACCACCCTGGAACGCGGGCACGACACACGCCGTGTACGCGGTGTCCGCCCTCAGATGCAGGGGGCACAGCAGCCGTGAGGTCAGCGGTCCCGGCAGGCCGGCGGGCCGCTGGACGTGGGCCCACTGCCACGACTGGTCCAGCGGCGGCAGCGTGGCCGCGTCCACGTCGACGAAGGGCAGTGGTCCGCCGCTCTGCAGCGGATGACCGGCCGTCTCGATCGCGGTCAGCACGAGCCAGGGCCGCAGCCGGTCACCTGCCGGACGGGCGGGCGTGAACAACCACGGCAGTTCGGGCACATCGAACTCGATGCAGGGCATGTAATTGGGCTCGGTGTCCATGAGGCCAGGCGGCGGATCGACCCGCAGGATGTGCCGGGCGTCGATGCCGATGAGGCCCTCGGGACCGAGCATCCGCAGGGCACCGCCCGGCGTCGGCATGTCCACCCGGCGGCCCGGACCGGCCAGGGACACGCGCGGTGTGAGAACCGCCGGCCCGTTCGGTACGTCGCTGTCGATCGCCGCGCCGACGGAACTCTGCATGAACGGGGCGAACTCCAATTCCTCGGCCATCAGCCCGACACCTCCCACACCTCGACGGCGCGCACTCCGGCCGCGCCGGCCAGGTGTCTGCGGAGCTCCGCGGGGGTGGCGTTCACCGCGACGGGCTCGTCGGCCGGGGCCATCGCCCAGGTGCTCGCGGCCACCAGCGGTGTTTCGGCGGCCACACCCACGGGCGCGGTGACGGCCGGCCACCAGTGCGGGTGGCGGACGGAGCCGGCCGCCATCGCGACCTGCTCGGCGTCCATGATCGCCGCGATGCGGAGGGACCGGAGGAGTCCCCCGGGCCGCAGGGCGGGGACCGGGTCGTCGACGATGCTGGTCTCCCAGTCGAGACTGGCCCTGACGAACGCACCCTCGGCCGGTCCCGAGGTGTCGGCCACGAGGCGCACGCCCGACCGGTAGGTCTCGAACGCGGGAGAGCCGAGCAGCTCGTCGTCGCTGCGCTTGAAGAACTGACCGGGGGCGAACTGGTCAACGGTCGTCCCCGCGTTCGCGTCCGCCCCGCCGAGGACGGCCGAGGCCACCTCCCAGCGCTCGGCGGGCTCGACGGCCGAGCGGCCGAAACACTGGATGTCCACGCCGAACGGCAGCACTCGCTGCCGGGCGGCAAGGCTGCCGTGCGGGTGCACCCGGCTGCCGTCGCCGATCAGCCGGTTGGCGGACGGGGAGAGCAGCACCGGGGATCGCCCCGGGTCGGGCGGCGGGGCCGCGCTCCATGTGTCCGGGCGGGAGAAGGCGTCCCGCAGCCGCGCCTCCAGGTCCGCGGGCGGGGACGGCAGGGCGGGTGGCGGGTTGCCCCAGCGCTGGTCGAAGTCGAACGACGCACTGAACAGGAAGAGATCGATGCTCCCCCGTCCCACCGCGTGCCAGGGTGCGGGCCCTTCCAGCGTGAGGTCGAAGGCCACGCCCAGCAGCGACTCCCCGAACACCTCGACGGCCAGCGAGCCGCGCATGTTGGCCGTGAACGACAGACTCGGCTCCAGGTGGATCAGCACATCGAGCCCGAACTGCCCACGCAGCCCGCAATCGGCGATTTCCGCGACCAACGAGAGCTGCGCCCCGAACTGCACGGTGTTGCTGGTGACCGCGAAGTACGCCTGGCAGCGCAGCTGGATCCAGGGAACCGGCGCCAGGTTCATGGACAGCCGTCGCAGCGCCGGCACACCGCGCGGGATCGGATACGCGGGGTGGAAACCGCCCGCACTGAGGACGAAGGCCGCGTCAGGACCGCCGCGGGAGAGGACCAGCACGTCGCCGTCCAGCGGCACTCCGGCCATGTGCGAGCCGGTGAGGCTCGCCATCAGGAAGGCGCTGGGCTCGGCACTGTCGTACTGCCCGGCGAAGGTGGCCCTCAGATCGATCAGGGGCGCCGCCGGGTCCGGCACGGCCACATGCAGGACACCGAGCAGCGACACCCGTACGGGATCGGGGAGTTCGGCCATGACCGCGGTCGACAGGGAGACCATCCGGCCGCCCCAGGAGACCTGGAACATGGGCCCGACGACGATCCGCCCCGGCGCGGTGGGGAACAGTGCCGGCAGCCGGGGGACGACCCGCTGCGCGGCCTGTACCGGGTCGGGTGGAAAGAGCAGCTCGCCGGCCGAGCCGTCCGCGATGGCGGCGATCAGTGCGTCCCGGTCGACCGCCTTGTTGATGCCCACGATCCCGCCCACTCCGCTGAGCGAGAAGCCCAGGCCGAGTTGCAGACCGGGCTCGGGGAAGGTGGCGCCCATCAGCGCGATGAACGCCGGTCCTCCCGGCGCCGCCAGGTCCAGCTGCCCGAAGGCGGTCACGGTCGTGGCGGGCACGGCCGCGCTGAGTACGCCGGAGAAGGAGTGGAACTGCTGCCGCTGGAGTCTGCCCCGCAGCAGCACCGGGGGGAGAGGGGCGTCGATGTCCACCGTGGTGGGGAGCTGGTCGTCGGCCAGCCGTTCCAGGTCGAGTCCGAAAATGCCGCCCATGGCGTACCTCGCAGTCAGTGGCCGGAGGGCAGTGGTCTGCCCTCCGCGAGAAGGCCGAAGAAGGGGTGCGCGGCCGTGGGCCCTGGCTCGTCGTCGCCGGGTGCGCATCGAGCCGGCGTCACCCGGAGGTGCGGTTCGCCGACGCGGGGCCGGGCCTTCGGGTGCCACGCACTTCGCGGCTGGTGCTGCTGCATGACGTGTCTCCTGCGCGGGTTCACCAGTTGGGCTCGGCGACATCGCCGTAGGACCAGCTGGAGCCCTTCGACATCTCGAAGTGCAGATGTGGTCCCGTGACGTTGCCCGTGCCGCCGACCTTGCCGAGCTGCTGCCCGGCGGTGATCTTCTGACCGCCCTTCACCTGGCGCTGGGACAGGTGGCAGTAGGTGTAGACATGGCCGTTGTCGGCGTGCAGCCCGATCCACTGGCCGTACGCCCCGCCCTCGCCGTTCGACCAGGCGACGGTGCCGTTGCGCACGGCGACGACGGGGACTCCCGTCTGGGCGGCGAAGTCCTCGCCCGTGTGGCGGCCCACGCCGTCCGGCTTCCAGGCGTACGGGCCGGGCGCGAAGAACTCGAAGGTGACCTTGTGACCGGGCACGGGCGACGGCACCCGCCCCTTGACGGCCGTGTCCGCTGCGGAGCAGTCGACGCTGAAGCCGGCGAGTTGGCCCAGGGCGGTCAGGGAGGTGCATCCGGGGATGCCGTCGGCGTCCGTGCCCGTGAACCCCTGGGCGAGTTGTTCGGCACGATAGGCGGCCTTGGTCTGTTCGCCGAAGAAGCCGGTGGGGCCGCCGGGGATCTCACGGCCCCGGGAGATCAGGGCCTTCTGCACGGCACGGATGTCCTCGTTGGTCTGACCGAAGCGGACATGGGACAGAACAACCATGACGGCTCGCTTCCTTTCGTCCGGTCAGTCCCAGGGGGTGACCGTGAGCCGGAATCGGACAGCGGCACACCAGACCGCCCATGGAGTGGGCCACCAGGTGGGCCCTCGGCGCCCCGGACTTCTCCCTGATCGTCTCGATCGGCTTCGGCGGATCCTGTGCGGCCGTCTCCGGCCGGAACGCGTGGGGAGCCGTTCCCCGGGTGTCCGCGGACCATGGACGGCGGGACGTTTCGGGGGCGGTCCCATGCGTCCTCCAGGTCAGCATTCACCGACGCCCGGAAGCCAGGCGGCCGGGTGGTCGATGAAGATGTTGGACACGTATCCGTCGAGTGCGGGGACGAAGGACCAGGCGTCGTTGACGTGGCCCGCGGTGCTGACCGTCTCGCCCCTCGTCTGGCACCGCACCCCCACGGACGTCGGTCCGGGCAGTACGGCGACGACCACGGCGTCGAGGCGGGGAGCCGCCCGGACATTGACGCCTGTGCCCCAGGTGACGAAACTCGTGTCCCCGCCACCGCCCCCGTCGTCCGGGGCCTCACCCAGCACGGGCAGTGTCCAGTCCTGGGGGTCGTCGCACAGGGGATCGGCCACCACCGACAGGTGGAAGTGCTTCTCGTGCGGGTTGGGCCCGTCGTAGGGCCCCCACTGCCAGTCGGTGTGGGTGGCGATCCGGCGGTTGGCTATGACGTACTTGATGCGTGGATCGCGGCTGTCCAGCAGTTGGTCCGCGACCTGTTGGATGTCCAGGCCGTGCGCCGGATCGTGGGTGAAGTCGCGCGCAGTGACGATTCCCGGCCCGTACCAGGGGTTGTGATCACTGTCGCGTGTCTGGTGGGCCGCGTCGCCGATGGCGCCGTCCGAGAGGGCGCTGCGTTCCGGGAAGCGGGCATTGATCTGACGCAGAAGGGTTTCCAGGCTGTTTGCCACCCGCCACGACATGGTGACCTCCGGTTGCGTCGCCGTTCAGTCGACGTGATATTGAACGTAGAAGTACGAGTGCTCTTCTTCGGAGTGGGCGAGTTTCGAGAGACTGCCGCCTCCCTGCTCGTCCTCACTGATCGTGACGGAGCCCAGCAGGTCGTCGGCCGAGACGTCGTCGAAGTCCCACAGGAAGACGTCCTGCGAACCTTCCACGCTGAGCTGGATCCCCAGGGGGATCTGCGCCCCGGCGCCGGCCGGGAACGTCGAGTCGCCGGAGTCGGGCCACACCCGGTGATCCGTCCCGGCGTTGGGCTCGATCGTCACGTACAGGTCGTCAGGAGACTCGTCGAGGGCGCTCTGGATCATCTGGCCCACGTCCTGATTACCGGTCAGCTGCTGGACGAGCGGGCCTCCCGGCAGGTTGTAGACCGGCTGCAGAATGCTGTCGATCACTCCGGCGATGGGCAGGTCCGTCGAGGTCGACGGACGCAGACACACGATCTCGTCGATGGTCGCGGTGGCAGTCATGGGAGTGCTCCGTTCGCTTCGAAGTTCCGCTGTCAAAACTACGGACGCGCTGTCACCCCGGCGTCACCCCGGCGTCGTCACCCGCGTCATCCGCCCCGGACCGCGACCCCGTGGCGGGTCAGCATTCCCGTGAACTGGGGGGAGGGTTCGACCCCCAATTCCTTGTGCAGCAACTGCCGGAACGAACGGTAGTGACGAACCGCCTCGTGCAGATTGCCTTCCGCGAGATGTGCCGACACGGCGGCGCGGTGCGCGCTCTCGCGCAGCGGCTCCGAGCGCACGCTCGCCCACGCCGCCTCCAGGGCCAGGGCCGGCTCGCCTTCTCGTACGAGGGCTTCGGCCAGCGCGTCGAGGGCGTGCAGGCGCAATTGGCGCAGACGCTCGCGCTCGATCCGCACCCACTCCTCGTCCCAGCCGGGAAGCAGTTCCTCATCTCTGAGCAGACCCGGCGGGAGGCGTGCGTCGAGGGCCGGACAGCAGCCCTGTACGACGCCGAGCGCCGTTTCGGCGAAGGTGTGCACATCGACACGTAGGGCGGTGGCGCACGCCAGCGAGTCGCCGGTGCACCGGATCAGCGGCTGATCACCACGCGGCAGCTTCCACAAGGTGGTGCGCAGGCTGCCCCTGGCGTGATCTTCGGTGACCTCGGGCCACAACGTCCCGGCGAGGATCGTTCGGCACACACATCTGCGCAGTCCGACGAACGCCAGTAGGCGCTGGCCGTTGCGGCACAGTTCGACGGGCTCGGCATCGCATTCCAGGCGGAATTGACCGAGCAATCGCAATTGAGGAGGGGAGGACACCACCTTGATCGCCTCGCTCACCTGGGCCCCGTTGAGCGCGTTCCGTGAAGGTCGCGTACAAAGGCCGACGGAGCATCGCGGTCAGACGGTGCAGGCCGAGAGTGTCACAGGCTCCGAGTAAGCCTCTCTCACCAATTCCAGCGGGTCCGACCGATCGCTGCAAGTCCTGGACGGTTCGGCGGACCATTGCAGCCTGAGCTGTTGAACGGTCACCACAATGATTTCCATCGGGGGACTATTACGGCCCGAAGCTGCCGGAGGGCCCCATTTGCAGGCCCATGGGCTCGGGACGAGACTTTAAGCGCGGGCAAATGAGAAGCGAGCCCTTTGCCGACAAGTGGTTCGTCGGAATTGTGGGGCGCAGGCGACTCGATCGCCGGTCATCGGAGTTGGCGACGCCGTGCTGAAATCACGGTACAAGGCGGGTCGCCGGTACGACCGTTCACGTCTCCGCCGACATGGCGGAGAACTGCCGGTCCACAGAACGCACCCGAGAACCATGGCGGAAAGCCAGGGAAGAAATCATGACAGCTGTAGATGACAAGTGGACGCAGGTTCAGTGGATCGGCGCCCCTGTCGACGCCGGTGCCGGCTCGGCCGAGGGGCCCGAACCCGACGGCCGCGGGCGGTCGCGTGACTACCAGAACGGGTCGATCTTCTGGTCGCCCCAGACCGGGGCGCACGAGGTCCACGGCGACATCCGGCTCAGCTACGCCCGACTCGGCGGGACAGGAGGGTTCCTGGGCTACCCGGTCACGGACGAGACCGGCTGCCCTGACGGCGTCGGCCGCTACAACCACTTCCAGGGTGGTTCCATCTACTGGACGCCGGCAACGGGCGCCCACGAGGTGCACGGTGCCATCGGCGGCCTGTGGGCGGGAATGGGGTGGGAACGCAGCTACCTCGGCTACCCGGTCACCGACGAGAGCGGTTCACCGCAAAGCCGTTACAACGGTTTTCAGCACGGCCGGATCAATTGGACCCCCACGGGAGGAGCCGTGGCCGACCACAGCCAGTCGTACGGCGACGACAATGTGGGAGAAGCCGTGTGAGACGGCACCACGTCCCTCGCACGGCAACGTGGTGTCCGCGTGCCGAACTGACGCGAACTCAGCCCCCTGAGCGGGCCGAACCACGATGAATCCGAACCGGCGCTCACAGCGGACGCGCAACCGCGTCGCCTCTTCCGCGGCCGGTCGTCGCGGGACGGACCTCGGTCCGACGACCTGTCACAACGGTCCTGCTACGAGGGTGAGTCCAACATGACCTGCGGACTTCGTGGCCACCGGCCGGAATTGCTCCCCCGCGGTTCCGGGCGCACTCTGGAACGAGGAGGGGCGTAGGCGGAGAGTAGGCGCGTAGCCATGCCCTCACTCAAGCATCTCGTCAGGGAGACCTTCCGCATCGCGTATTCGGGGCTGGCGCCGCGTTCGCGACGGCCCCGGCGCATCGCACTGCTCTGGTGGAGGACGTTCCGCAGTCTGAACGCGTTCCTGCTCGCTGCCGCCGCCGCGCTGGCGGCGCTCGTCGTGCTAACGGTGACACGAGGCGGCCATCCGCTGCCCGACATGTCCCTTGCCGTCTGGCTCGTTGTCGCCCTGGCGGGAATCCTGCTGGCGGCTGCGCGACGCGGCTCCCGCCCGGTCCGGATCCTTCCCTTCAAGAGCCTGGTCGGCGGGGACGGCGCCGGGCGGGCGGACGGTGTCGCGGCGGGCTTCGCCGAACTCCTGGACGGCGAGATCGAACGCATCGTGGACCTGGTCCGGCAAGAACCGTTCATGACGCCGGCCGACGTGCTCAACCCGGCCGGTAGCCGGGGCGACGTGGTCCGGCGGTCGTCGGCCCGGGTGCCCGGGGTGGCGGCCTCCGGCCTGCCGGGGGACATCAAGGTGACCGAGGTCGGAACGGTCACGCTCGGCCCGCTGAAACTGGAGGTCGGCACCCTGCTCACGTGGCTGGAGCGCGCCTTCGGCAGGACGCTCCAGGGATCACTGGTGCAGACGGGCGGGACACTGCGGGTCGTGGCCTCCCAGTCCGGGCTGCGAGGCCGTACCTGGTCGGCACAGGTGACGGTCGACAGCGACGACCGCCGGGCCGATGGGCGCCTTGCCCGGGAGTTGGCCCACCGCATCGAGATCGAGCGGCCGGGAGCCTCGGAGTCGGGTGCCGACTTCGACAGCTTCCAACGACGGAGTTGATCGAGGCTCAGGCGGCGTGTTCGGCAGGGCTGGACAGGTGTCGCGGCGCGGAAGAGGAACGGGCGCTGCGCGCCGCGCTGGTCACGGTGACGGCCCGCCTCGCGATGTTCTACGCGGAGCAGGGCATCAAGCTCGACGAGGCGCGTCTGATGGCGGACGGCGCACTGGGAAGCGCGCCGAGCATCCTGGACGCCGGCGGGCTGGCCCTGTGTGAGGACGCCCGCGGATGGGTTGCCTACCGGGAGGGCCGGGTTCGTGAAGCTGTCCGCTTCCTGGAGAACGCCGTGGAGCATTCCGGCGGCGGCGCGCGGGAATGGGCCCACCTCGCGTGTGCCCTGGAGGCACGGTCGATGTCCCGGCGTGGACACCAGGACCTCGACCGCGCGCGGGACATCTGGCAGCAGATCGTCGAGCAGTTCTCCCGCAGTTCCACCGCCGAGCAGGCCAGGCACCACCTCGACCTCTTGCCCGAGCGGCCGCACCGGCCCACGCCGCTGGCGGCCCGCGGCCTGTAGCCGCATCCGGCGGTCGCCGCGATGCACTTGAGCCGCATCAGGCGGTCGGGGGCGTCGCGATGTCAGGTGGTCGGATGTCAGGTGGTTCGGGGCGTCGGGATGCGCCTGCCCCGAACGCCGAGCCGCGGCCTGTTCGGACGCGATGTGTTCAGACGGCGTGCAGGAAGAGCTGCGGCGACCATGCCGTGCAGGAGCCGGGTCCCGGTCCGTCGAATGTGCTGGCGCAGGCCCTCACCTTGAAGTTCCAGTCCCCGTGAGAGGGCGCGCGGAATGTCGCGACCCTGTTCTGCCCCATCCGTCCCTGCCAGCTGACCCAGCCGAGCTGTGACGGATGGGTGTACAGCACCTCGTAGTAGGCGTAGCGGGGGCTGGTGTAGCCGCCGTAGTACACCTTGAGTGTGTTGGCGCATCCGTCGAAGCGGGCGCCGGCGTACGGGCTGTTCGGGTACTGGTAGCGCGCCGGACTCCCGCCGATATTGGTGCCGCCGGCGGGCGGGAACGCATCGCGTTGTGTGCACGGGGTCGTCGGGGCGGAGGCCGGGGCCTGTGTCTCCGCCGCGTTCGCCGCGCCTCCTGCGGAGACGAGCGTGATCAGTAGGACTGCGGCAGTGGCCACTGAAGTGAGTGGATGCCTCATTGCTATCACCCCTAGCAAAAGATGCTTCCAGTACCAGTGTGCGCTGCCATCACAACGGTTGCATCCAGGCGGACATTGAGGACCGGGTCATGCCCGCTGTAGCGGCACATGTCCGAACTCAACTCATTGAGCGTCAGGCGCACAGCGAGCGGCGGGTGGTGTCTCCCGGTGTGCTGCGGAGGGGCTTGCTGTTGTCGGAAAACGGGGCATGCCCGCCGTCGTCCGATCCCTCCGTGGCTACTGCGCCCTTGCGGGCGCTCGGCGCGTCGCCTCGCCCACGTCCGAAGCAATCCCGCAGTGCGCGACCGGCAACTGCAGGTACGGGCCGAGTCCTCGGCATGGCAGCGCTTCCAATGAAACAACAAAGCGTTGTTTCATTGACGACATGGGTTACGGTGGTCGGATGGCACGCGATGTTCGTCAGCAAGCCCGGGATCGCCTGGCCGCGCTCGGGGAGCCGTCCGGGGACGGTGCGTCGGCGGCGCACGCACTGCAGCACGATGTCCTGCTCGTGGCGCGGCTGTTGGCGGCCGCGGTGGACGAACGTCACGGCGGAGCACAGGAGTTCGCAGTCACCGCAGACGAGGTCGGCGCCGCTCTCAGCCTGTTCGAGGATCTGCGTCGGCAGCTCGACCGGCTGGAGACCCAGGTGGTCATCGAGGCCCGGCGCCGCGGCATGGACTGGCGGCAGATCGCCTGCCACCAGGGTCTGAACTCTTCCCAGGCAGCCTCCCAGCGCTACCAGCGGCTGATGACGCGGCTCGAAGAGATCCGCCAGGGCGTCCGGTAACAGCAGGAAGAAACGCAGATGACGCATCAGCCCGACGAGTTGTTCTCGGCCGTCGACTCACTCCTTGCCGCGGTCGACGGCGGCACCGTGCTGCCCGCTCCCACCGAGCGGGTGCGGTTGCGGGAGGCGGCCGGCCTGACCCAGGCCGCCATCGCCCAGGCGCTGGGCGTGCGCGTACCGAGCATCATCGCGTGGGAGGCGGGCCGGGCCGAACCGAAGGGGGAGCGCCTGGAGGCATACCGCAGGCTGCTCGACGGTCTCGCCCACCGCTACCCGCCGCCCGCCTCGCCTCCCGAAAGCGAGCCCGGCTTCCCGCGAAGCGCCGCCTCCCCGCAGGCCACGCCCGCACCCTCGCGCTCCGGGCCGGCGGGCACAAGTCCGCAAACCGTGCCGGTCACCGCGAAGCCCGGCGGTCCGCTGCGCTCCGGCCAGGCTGCCCGCCCAGCGAGCACCGGGACGCCGTCCCGGCGGCCGACGGCGAAGGCGGCCGGGCCCGCCCCTGCCGAGGCCGCCGACGACCTGCGGTTCGAGAACGGGCCGCTGGCGGTCATCGACGTCGAGGATGGCCAGGCGTCGGCGTACTGCGTGGGCGGTGTGGTTCTGGACGTGCCCGCGAAGTCCCTTGCGGCCCTGGTCGACTGGACCCTCGCCCAGGCACAGCTCGGGCAGCCGAAGCTGTCCGGGCCGGGCAGGGCCGCCGATCCGCTGCTCGTCCTCACCGAGGCCGCGCTGGAACGCTACGGCCTGCCCGCCGTCCTCACCGAGCAGGAGCGGCTCGCGGGGCGGCTGCCGGAGGGCCACAAGGTCATCAAGCAGCTGTCGCGTGCGGAGTGGAAGTTGACCAGGCGCGGGTTCGGGCCATGGGCGCGCATCTACCGGCCCGCGCAGGGCTCGGAGCGCTCGTGCGTGCAACTGTGCATCCCGTCCTGGCAGGCCCTCGACACCCGCCATTGGGACCAGGCGGGGCAGCTTCCGCCGGCGGAACTCGCTCACCTGCTGGGCGCATACGCGTCCCGGGTGATGACGCCCCGCGGCTCCACCGCCGTGACCGGCCTGGAGCTGATGACGGCCCTGCACCCACCGACCCGCGCCTCCGAGCCCGACGCCGACGGCAAACGGCACTCCGAACACAATCCCGGCAGTCTGGGCAAGGACCCCGTGGACTGCGCACCCTGCGAGGCTCCTGACGGACACCCGCTCCTCAAGGATCTGCCGCGCTTCCACATCCGCGGCCCCGCCGAGAAACTGTTCGAGGAGGCGTACGACTGGGCGCGGCCGCTCACCGACGCCGAATGCATGAAGCGGCATCTGGTCGGCATCGACGTGAACATGGCCTTCGCTGCCGGCGCCAACGGCCTGATCGTCGGTCTCGGAGCGCCGGCCCACGTCACGCGGCCGGTGTTCGACCCGAAGCTGCCCGGCTCGTGGCTGGTCGACCTCTCCCACGTCGACCTGTCCCGGGTGAAGGTGGGCAAGGACAAGTGGGTGGATCTGGACGGAGCGATGCTGCCCAGCCCGTTCACGCCGAAGGGCGAGCGCCCGGAGGGGCCGGCCTGGTACGCGACGCCCACCGTGGCGTACGCGGTGGAGCTCGGCTACGACGTCACGCCGGTCGAGGCATACGTGCGCTACGACAACGGCCGCTACCTGGACGGCTGGTACAACCGGCTGCGTGACGCCTACCTCGCCACCATGGCCGACCTCGGTGTGCATGCGGACCTGTCGCCGGCCGACTTCCTGGCAGCGATGGATGGCTACCGCGAGCGGGACCCGGAGCTGGCGATCGTCGTCTCGGCGATCAAGGCGACGGTCAAGGGCGGCCTGGGCAAGCTGCGCGAGCGGCCCCGGGGCGAGGGCTGGCGGCCGGGCGAGCCGTGGCGGGCCCTGTCCCGGCCCACCTGGCGGCCGGACATCCGCGCGGCGGTGATCTCCCGCACCCGGATCAACCTCCACCGGAAGATCGTCAAGCACGCGGCCTTCACCGGCGACTATCCGGTCGCGATCCTGTCCGACTGCGTCGTGTACGCGGCCGACGGCGAGAGCCCGCTGGACTTCCTGCCGTACCGGGACGGCAAGCCGCTGCCCGGCGGCTTCAAGCTCGGCATCAACCCGGGCCTGGTCAAGTGGGAGGGTACCCAGAGCGTGCTGTGGGGCGAAGGAGTCCGCGAGCAGTTCAACGCCCCGGAACTCAACCTCGCCCGGTACATCAAGGACGGCACCGTCACCGACGCCGACAACGGGGAGTAGACAGGCATGAGCGTGTTCGGGGACGGCCTGGACGCCGCGGTCCATAAGGCGTTCACCCGCCCGGTGCCCAAGAGCGCGGGCCCGCAGATGCGCTACCTGGTCAAGCAACTGGGGGGCACCAAGGCGGTCGCCCAGATGCTGCGGGTCTCCCAGCGCACCGTCGAGCGGTACGTGAAGGACCAGATCAAGAAGCCCCGTGCCGGCCTCGCCGCACGCCTGGAACGCGAGGTGAAGGCCCGGTGGCAGCCGCAGATCCGGGCGAAGGCCCGTGCGAAGGCGGCGACGACCGGAGGCATCGTCATCGACACCCGCGCCCGCCTCGGCTACACCGCCCCGATCGGATCGACGGACCAGGACCGCGTCCGGCACCTGACCGTCGCCCTCCCGCCCCGCTACGCCGCCCGCCTCTTCGACGCCCAGCAGGCCGGCGCGGGCGACCAGGAGCTGCGGGAGATCGCCGCCGAAGCGCTCAAGGAGGTGTACTTCCAGGACGGCGGCCGCCGCGCCGGGAGCCTGGAGGAGGTCCGTTTCACGGACATCGAGCACCTGGAGTTCGACCTGTAGAGGCCGTTTCCCGAACAGCCCGTGAACCCGGACCAGTTGGTCCGGGTTCGCTCGCGTATCCGCAGAGGCCTGTGCGAACGCCGACGCCCGCAGCCGTGTCGTCGGGCAGCCGGATCACGAACCGGTGCGTTCACGCACGCGACGTCGTGCCCGAGCCCGCATGCCCGGCCGGCACGGTCGTGCGCCGTTGGACCCCGTGGAACCCGGCGGGAAGCGGCAGACAGGTCCTAGCCGAACCGCTCGATCCGAATCCGGTCCACCGGCTGCCCCGCGTCCACGAGCAACCGCGAGGCGTGCTCGGCGAATCCGTTGGACCCGCAGATGTAGGCCTCCCATCCACCGGGTGGCTGCTCGCCCAGGAGGGGCGCCACATGTGCGGCGGCCATACGTCCGACGCGTACACCGTCCGGGGCCGTGCGTGTGAACACGGCCGTGGTCTCGGCGCCGTACTCCCGTGCGTAGATGAGCTCTTCGGGGCTCCGCGCGGAGACAAGAAGGCGCAGCGGTACGTCCAGGGTCCGTGCGCGGTGGTGCCGCAGCATCGACATCAGCGGTACGACACCGGAGCCGGCGCCGACGAGCAGCGCGGGCCGGTCCCCGGGCCAGGCGAAGAAGCCGCTGAGCGGACCGCGCACCTCGACCGAGTCGCCGGGGCGGGCCACGGTGTGGAACCAGCCGGAGACTTCACCGCCGTCGACATGGTCCAGGGTCAGTTCGATGTGGCCGGTGTCGTCGGGCGAGGACGCGATGGAGTAGTGGCGCTGGGCCACATACCCGTCCCCGGCGGTGAGCCGCAGCATCAGATGCTGGCCGGGCAGATGTCCCTCCCACGCGGGCACGGCGAATCGGAAGGTCGCCGCGTGGGGAGTCTCGTGGCGGATCTCGGTGAGCGTCGCGGTCTGCCAGGTGGTGGCCGTCCGGGTGCTCACGGCGATGCGGCCGGGCACGGCGAACCGTGTCGGCGGTACGAAGGTCTCGGTCGTGGTCTCAGTCACCGGAGTAGCGCTGCTCTTCCCAGGGGTTGCCGCGGGCGTGGTAGCCGTTCTGCTCCCAGAAGCCCGGCTCGTCGTGGTCGAGGATCCGGATGCCCGCGATCCACTTGGCGCTCTTCCAGAAGTACAGATGGGGCACGATCAGCCGTGCCGGGCCACCGTGTTCGGCCGGCAGCGGTGCGCCGTCGTAGTCCCACACGATCCAGGCGCGACCGCCGGTGAGGTCGGCCAGCGGGAGGTTCGCGCTGTACCCGGTGTGCGCGTACGCGACCGCGTGGGTGGCCGCCGGGTCCGGTCGTACGGCCTCCAGGAACGCGTCCAGCGACACACCCCCGAACCGCACCCCGAACTTCGACCAGCTCGTCACGCAGTGGATGTCGCCCTCGTAGGCCGAGGCGGGCAGCGCGTGCGCCTGCTCCCAGTCCCATGTGCGCGGCTCGGCCACCAGGCCGTCGATCCGCAGGGTCCAGTCGGCGGGCGCCAGGTCCGGGGTGACCTCGGCGGACAGGACGGGCCAGTCGTCGCCTGCGTCGTACTGGCCGGGCGGCAGTCCGGAGTTGTGGGCGCGCGGGCGCCCGGTGAAGCCTCGCGTGACGTTCATACGGGTGGTGCCTCCAGGACCGCCGGGGGCGGCGGCCCGCGGATCGAACGTGATCGGCGCGAACCCGCGGGTCGGTGACCCGGGCACGCACCGGTGCTTAACCATTCAACGGTACGCGCAAGGGGACCGTGCTCCGAGCCGGTGAGGGGCGCTGATCATTGCGGACGTATGAACTCTCCCGGCGCCCGGGAATAGCCGTGCCCCGATCTTCCTTGCTGCTGGAGTCGAGTCGGATGGCCCGTACATGTACAACCGGTGAGCGGGGCCGCGACGACCGGTGACGACAGCGAAGCAGAGTGAGGGAGCAGATGGCCGAGGCGTATGGCTTCACAGGGTCCGGGGGTCCGGAGGAAGAGGGGAACCCTCCCGGCCGCCACCCCCTCGACAACCCGGCCCTCGGCTCCCTCACCGGGCCCCACGCCCACTTCGCCGAACGGCGCGGGAGCGTGCTGCGCTACCCCGTGGACGTGTCTCCGTGGCTGGCGCTGCCCGACGACCCCGACGCCGGTGACTGGGCGGATCTCGCCGCCCTGGTGGGCCCGGGGGGCGAAGCACCGCTGGCCGGATTCGGCGGGCGGACCCCGGACGGCTGGGAGGTGATCTTCAGCCTCGACGGCGTCCAGCTCGTGGACGACGGACTCGCCGCGGCACCGGACGCCGAGGCCGTGGTGCTCGGCCCCGCGGACGTGCCGGACATGCTCGACCTGGTGGAACGGACCCGGCCCGGCCCCTTCCTGTCGCGCACCGTCGAGCTCGGCACGTATCTGGGGATCCGCCGGAACGGCGCCCTGATCGCCATGGCGGGCGAGCGGCTCCATCCGCCGGGCTGGACCGAGATCAGCGCGGTCTGCACCGACCCCGACCACCGGGGCGAGGGCCTGGCCACGCGCCTGATCCTGGCCGTCGCGCACGGCATCCGTGAACGTGGTGAGACCCCGTTCCTGCACACCGCGGCGAGCAACACGAGCGCCGTCCGCCTCTATGAGTCGCTGGGCTTCCGGCTGCGTCGCAGGACCCGCTTCATGGCCGCGCGCGTGCCCGAGCACCTGGGCGACGGCCGGACCGTGAGCGTGGGATGACATCGCGCGCCGCGATGGGACGCCATCGGGCCGCCGCGGGATGACACCTCGCCGCTGAGCCGTAGAGGGCCGCGGGGATGTCGTTCAGTCCTTCGGTGGCTTCGCTTCCGGCTTCTCCGAGGTGGTGGCGGTGGCCGTGGCGTTGTAGCGCAGCAGATACGAGGCGAAGCGGGCGAGGTCTTCGTCCGACCAGCCCGTGAGCCGCTCGCGGAACGCCACCCGGCGGCTGCGGGTCACCTGGGCCAGGATCTCCGTGCCCGCCGCTGTCAGATGCAGCACCTGGACGCGGTGGTCCTCGGGATCCATCCGCCGTTCGATCAGCCCGGCGCGCTCCAGCGCCGTCACCTGGCGGCTCACCGTGGACTTGTCCAGCGCGTAGTGCGCGGCGAGATCCGTGGCCCGGCAGCCGTCGACCTCCTCCAGATGACCGAGGAGGGTGTACGAGACCAGGGACAGCTCGGGATGCATGCGCCCCGCCGAGGCGCGGGCCCGCCGGGCGAACACGGTCATCTCCCGCTGGATGATCTCCACGGCCGCGTCGGCCGTCACCCCGTCGGGCGGTGTCCCGGTGGTGACGGCGCACTCTCCGGACCCCTCGGATGTCATCACGGGACCTCTCTTTCCTCCCTGGTTGCATAGTACAACTCGGCCGGGGCGGGGAGAGGGTTGCGCAGGTCAACCAAAGGGGATTCGATGGTCGCAGGCCCACGCCCGTCGACTGATCGTTCCTGTAAAGTGGCCGTTCCGGCCCTGGACCGTCTCGGCCGATGAGTTGCCGAGGAGGTGAGACCCATTACCGCTGTGTCAGTTCGGGTGCTCTCCTCTGCGAACAACGTGGTCGCCGTCTCCAGGTGACCGTGGGAGCGCCCTTCGGCTCGTCGAAAGGCTCTCGGCTTCATGCCTCCTCTCTCTCCTGATGTTCCTGACGCGGCAGACCCCTTGGTCGCCGCGCTCCGCTCCGCCGGCTGTGTCTTCGCCGAGGAAGAGGCGGAGTTGATCCTCTCCGCCGCCCGCACCCCGGACGAGGCCGCCGCGATGGTGGACCGTCGCGTCGCGGGACTGCCCCTCGAACACGTCCTCGGCTGGGCGGAGTTCCACGGTCTGCGCATCACCCTCGACCCCGGCGTCTTCGTGCCGCGCCGCCGCACCGAGTTCCTCGTCGAGCAGGCCGTTGCGCTCGCCCGCGAAGCGTCCGTCGTGGTGGACCTGTGCTGCGGCTCGGGCGCGGTCGGCGCCGCGCTGGCCGCGTCCCTCGGCGGGCCCGAACTGCACGCCGCCGACATCGACCCGGCCGCGGTTCGCTGCGCCCGCCGCAATGTCGCGCCGTTCGCCGGCCAGGTCCACGAGGGGGACCTCTTCGCCGCGCTGCCCGTCACCCTGCGCGGCCGCGTCGACGTCCTGGCCGCCAACGTGCCCTACGTGCCGACCGACGAGGTCGGCCTGCTGCCCTCGGAGGCCCGGGACCACGAACCCCTGGTCGCCCTCGACGGCGGCGCGGACGGACTCGACCTCGTGCGCCGGGTCGCCGCCGAGGCGCCGCGCTGGCTGGCCCGCGGAGGCGTCCTGCTCGTCGAGACGAGCGAGCGCCAGGCGTCCACGGCCGTCGAGGCCTTCGCCCGCGGCGGACTGATCGCGCGGCTGGCCGTCTCGGAGGAGAGGTACGCCAACGTGGTGATCGGCGTGAAGCCCTGACCGGGCGGGCCGACGCGGGCGACATGCCGCGTTCGGGCCCTGATCGGCCGATTGTCCCGCCCGGCGCGCCACACTCTGGCTGACCGCAGTTGCCAGAGGGAGGCCGACCGTGAGCAGTGCCCCCGAGAAGTTCGACGCATGGGACATCAAGGAGTCGGGGCCCGCCGACGCGAGCACCAGGGTGCTGCTGCTGCCCGGCGGGATGTGCAGTACCGCGTTCTACGACGACCTGATGGCCGCACCGCCGCTCGCCACCGCGCCGGTGCGGCTGGTGGCGGCGACCCTTCCGGGGCACGCGGGCACCACGCCTCCGCACGATCTCTCCATGGAGAACTACGCGGCGCTGGCGGGATCCCTGGCCGCCGAGCGGGGCTGTGACGTCGTCGTCGGGCACAGCATCGGTGCCAATGTCGCCCTGGAGATGGCGGCCGGCGGGCACTTCGCCGGCCCCGTCGTGCTGCTCTCCCCGGCCTTCTCGGCATCCGACGAGGACAAGGCCCTGGCGATCGCCAACAGCCTCGGGCGGGTGCCGGGCGTCGGGATGCTGGCTTGGGCGGGCCTGCTCAAGCTGACGCCCCGGGTCATGGTGAGCAATCTGCCACCGGCCCGCCGCGAAGCGCTGACCGCCGAGTTCGAGAAGAACGATCCGGCGTTCTGCCGCCAGGTGATCCGGCACTACTTCGACTATCTGGACCGGTACCAGGCACTGGTCTCCCGGCTCCGTGACTCGGGTGTGCCCGCCTGGGTGGTACGGGGGGACCACGACGACGTCGGTCTGTCGGCGGAGGAGAGGGCCGGGCTCGAGGCCAGCGCCAACGTGACGATGGTCTCGGTCCCCGACGCGGGCCATCTGGTGATGGTCGACCAGCCCGCGGTTGTGGCCGAACTCGTGGCCCAGGTGGCTCTCGACTGAACCTTGCTCCGGCCCTGCGCCGAGCCCTGCTCCGGCCCCGTGTGGACCTTGTTCCGGCGTTGCGCGGAGCCGTGCCTCCGGCCCTGCGCCGAGGCTTCCTCCGGCCCGCGCCGAGTGATCCTCAGTCTCCGTGCCGAGTGATCCTCCTCATTGTGCAACTAGTTGCACAATGCCTGGCCCGTCGTCTAAAACAGACGTACGACACCGCGCACGGAGGGCCCGATGAGCCGTTACCCGCATCTGCTGAACCCGCTCGACCTGGGCTTCACAACCCTGCCCAACCGCGTGCTCATGGGCTCCATGCACGTGGGCCTGGAGGAGGCCGAGCGCGGCTTCGAGCGCATGGCGGAGTTCTACGCCGCCCGCGCACGAGGCGGCGTCGGCCTGATCGTCACCGGTGGCATCGCGCCCAACGACGCCGGACGGCCGTACGAGGGCGGCGCGAAGCTGACCACCGAGGCCGAGGCCGAGCAGCACGCCGGCATCACCGCCGCGGTGCACCGCGAGGGCGGCAGGATCGCGATGCAGATCCTGCACTTCGGCCGCTACGCCTACCACCAGGACCTGGTCGCCCCCAGCGCGCTGCAGGCCCCGATCAGCCCCTTCCCGCCGCACGCGCTCAGCGACGCCGAGGTCGAGCAGACCATCGACGACTACGCGCGCGCCGCCCGGCTCGCCCGGCAGGCGGGCTACGACGGTGTCGAGATCATGGGCTCCGAGGGCTACCTCATCAACGAGTTCATCGCCCTGCAGACCAACCAGCGCGACGACCGCTGGGGCGGCTCGTACGAGAACCGGATGCGCTTCCCCGTCGAGATCGTCCGGCGTGTACGCGAGGCCGTCGGCGACGACTTCATCATCATCTACCGCCTGTCGATGCTCGACCTGGTCCCCGGCGGCTCCTCGCTCGACGAGGTCATCACGCTCGCACGGGCCGTCGAGGCCGCCGGAGCGACGATCATCAACACCGGCATCGGCTGGCACGAGGCCCGTATCCCCACGATCGCGACCTCGGTGCCGCGCGGCGCGTACGCCTGGGTGACGAAGAAGGTCATGGGCTCCGTCTCGATCCCGCTGGTGACCACCAACCGCATCAACACCCCGGAGATCGCCGAGCAGTTGCTCGCCGACGGCCACGCGGACATGGTCTCGCTCGCCCGGCCGATGCTCGCCGACCCCGACTTCGTCGCCAAGGCCGAGGCCGGACGCCCGGAGGCCATCAACACCTGCATCGGGTGCAACCAGGCCTGCCTCGACCACACCTTCAGCGGCAAGATCACCTCCTGTCTGGTCAATCCGCGCGCCTGCCACGAGACGGAGCTGGTCCTCGCGCCGACCCGGCTGCGCAAGACCGTCGCCGTCGTGGGCGCCGGGCCCGCCGGACTCGCCTGCGCCGTCAGCGCCGCCGAACGCGGCCACGACGTCACCCTCTTCGACGCCGCGGGCGACATAGGCGGCCAGCTCAACGTGGCCCGCAAGGTCCCCGGCAAGCAGGAGTTCGACGAGACGATCCGCTACTTCCGTACGCAGCTCGAACTGCACGGCGTGGACGTCCGGTTGAACACCCGGGCCACCGTGGACACCCTGGAGGCGTACGACGAGGTCGTCGTCGCCACCGGCGTCAGCCCGCGCACCCCGGAGATCCCGGGCGTCGACCACCCGAGCGTCGTCGGCTACCTGGACGTGCTGCGCGACGGAGCGCCGGTCGGCGACCGCGTCGCCGTCCTCGGCGCCGGCGGCATCGGCTTCGACGTCGCCGAATTCCTCACCGACAGCGGTGACAAGGCGAGCGAGGACCCGGAGACGTACTTCCGCAACTGGGGCGTCGACATGGACTACCGGACGCCCGGCGGTCTCGGCGCACCCGAACGGCCCGCCCCGCCGCGCACCGTGCACCTCCTCCAGCGCAAGGCGTCCAAGGTCGGAGCCGGACTCGGCAAGACCACCGGCTGGATCCACCGCACCGAGCTCAAGCACCGTGGCGTCACCATGGTTCCGGGCGTCCAGTACGACCGGATCGACGACGCCGGACTGCACGTCACCGTCGACGGGCACAGCCAGGTCCTGGAGGTCGACACGATCGTGCTGTGCACCGGCCAGGAACCGCGCCGCGACCTGTACGACGCGCTGCGCGCCACCGGCCGGGGCGTCCACCTGATCGGCGGCGCCGACGTGGCCGCCGAGCTGGACGCCAAGCGGGCCATCAAGCAGGGCACCGAACTGGCGGCGGCGCTCTAGCTAGGACACCGAAAGAAACGAACCGCGGCAGCGCTGTCACGGTGTCCGGCCGACCACGGCCGGGCACCGGGCAGCGCCCGCGGCCCTCCCTAGGATGACCCCATGTCACTCCCGCACGCGATCCTCACCGCCCTGCTCGAGAAGCCCTCGTCGGGCCTCGAACTGACCCGGCGGTTCGACAAGTCGATCGGCTACTTCTGGTCGGCGACGCATCAGCAGATCTATCGCGAGCTGGGAAAACTGGAGGCCGAGGGGTACATCCGGGCACTTCCTCCGGAGCAGCATTCCCGGGGTCAGAAGAAGAGTTACGAAGTCCTGTCCGCGGGCCGCGCCGAACTCGCGCGCTGGACCGCCGCCTCGCAGGACCCGAAGCCGCTGCGCGACACCATGCTGTTGCGCCTGCGCGCCGCGGCCGTCGTCGGCACGGACGGCGTCGAGGCGGACCTTCGCCGTCATCTCGACCTGCACCGGCGCCAGTTGGCCGAGTACGAGGAGATCCAGGACCGGGACTTCCCGCCGGAGAAGAGCACTCCCGAAGACCGTCTGCGGCACCTCGTACTGCGGGCCGGCATCGATCTGGAGACCTTCTGGACCCAGTGGCTGACGCACGCCCTGGCGGAGTTCGAAAGCATGCCGGGGCGCGACTAGGGTCCGTACTCGCGCACGATGGTTCAGGCCACGAGCAGGCGGAGGCCGAGCTCTGCCGCGTCGAGGGCGACGAGGTCGCGGTTGCGCTCGGCCCACCGGCCTGAGGAAAGGTCGTCGCGCAGTCTGCCCACCGCCCTCTGCTCGGCCTTCGGCCCGACTCTGGTCCATACCGACACCGCGCGGCGCACATGTTCGTCCAGGTACGCCTCGGGCCGGCGCCAGTAGGCCTCGAAGAAGCCGTCGGCGCAGTCCCACGGGATGAGCACCGGCTCCGCACGGCCCCCGATCGCGCGGGTCAGGTCGGCCAGTGAAGGCCAGTCGACGAGAAGGTCGGCGAATTCAGGCAGGTAATCGCGAGTGAGCCAGAACCGCTCACGCCGGCCGGCATCACTGGCGTCGTACGTGAACACCACCACGCGGCGGGCCACGCGCCGCATCTCGCGCAGACCCGCGATCGGGTCCTGCCAGTGATGAACGGTGCTGAAGGCCATCGCGGCGTCGAAGGACTGGTCCTCGAACGGGAGGCTCTCCGCAGTGGCGGCCACGCACGGCGCCGCGCCCGCGGGACGCTGCGCCCGCATGACCGCCGATGGTTCCACCGCGGTGACGTCGCGGTCCGGGGGCTCGTAGGAGCCGGTGCCGGCCCCGACGTTCAGTACCGTCCGTGCGTCCCCGAGCGCGTCCCAGACCCTCGCGGCGATCCGCGGCTCGGTCCGCCGCGTCGCCGGGTACGCGGACCCGATGGCGTCGTACAACTGGGCGCCGAACGCTTTCAGTTGTTCCTCCGGCGTCGTCCTGATCCCCATGGCCCGCGCCTCCAGTTCCCTGTCTATGGCCGTCACCGTGGCAGCAGCGCGGTCGCGCTGTTCCAGCAGCAGGCCGCGTAGCCGGCGCAGGTGCGCGACCGCGTCGGTGGCCGGGTCGTCGACCAGATCCGCGATCTCGCGCAGTCCGAAGCCCAGCCGCCGGTAGGCGAGCACCTCCCGCAGTCGCTCCACGTCGCCCGCCGAGTAGGCGCGGTACCCGGCCGAGGTTCGGGCGGACGGCCGCACGAGGCCGATCCCGTCATAGTGATGCAGCGTGCGGACGCTCACGCCGGCCAGTTCGGCCACACGTCCCACGGTCAGGTGCTCCTCCATGCCACCGACTGTGCGGCATGACGCCACGTGAGGGTCAAGCACCTCGCTCCTGGCAGCGCGCGTGACTGCCCATGACCAGGCGCCGCATCGCCCGCAGAAGTCGGCGGCTCGGCCGACCTGCCTGCTGGGACCCGTCAGGCCGATCACCTGGCCGGTAGTGCTCCGGTACGGCGAGGACCAGCGTGAGCAACGAAACGGGCCAGCACCGACAGCGGCCCTTCATACGGGCATACGGGTCACCCAACATGCTCCTGATCGGCGCTGACGGGGATGCCTGACGAAGCACGACTGGGCGGCCGTCGCCGACCGGAGTCGACGGAACGGCCGCCCGTTGTGACGGACTCCGGATCAGAGCCGGTGGGGCTTGGACCGGCGGCGCAGGAACCACGCCGCCGCCACCGTGCCGGTCACGACCAGGGCCGCGCCGCCCACGACCGTGGCCGTGCCGTAGTCCTTCACGGCTCCGCCGAGCCCGCCCATGACGCCGCGCGACGGCGAGGGTGAGACCGTCGTCGAGATCGTGGGGGTCGCGGGGGCCGCGCTGGGAGCCACGATGATCGACTGGGTGCCCGCCGTCGTGCCGTCCTGGCAGACGACGATGACCGTGAAGGTGCCGGGGCCCACGCCTGTCCAGGACGCCGACTGGTTGTTGCTCGTCCCGGTGAGCGGCATCTGCCGCCCCTGGGCGAAGTTCGCCTGCCCGCTGGAGAGCAGCGAGGCATCACCGAAGCTGCTTCCGTTGCTCGGGCAGGCGCTGGTGGTGACCGAGACCGAGGTGCCACTGGTGCTCACGGAGATCCCGGAACCCCATGCGACGGCCGCCGGGGCGGCCAGGGCGAGCGGAAGCGCAGCGGTGGCGGCCACGGTCAGGCCGGAGCGGAGAAGTGTCTGAGTGGTACGCATAGGAACTGCCCTCCAGCGGCACGGTTGGCGGTGCATCCCATGCGCCGCCGAGGATCGGAGGGCCCGTGCTGCCTTCAGTGCGAGCCAATGCGCCCCGGGCCGGGCCCGCATGCGGACGGGGACCGGGCAGGTGACGAATTCCATCGTCCGGCGGACGCCGACGCAGCCGACAGCCGCTTTCCCGGCCGGTTCACCGCCGGCCCGTCGTCACGGAACGCTCCGCGGAGAATCCGCCCCAGGTGCCGTCGGGCAGCTTCGCCCGGATCCGTACCCGGTGTGCTTCGTCCGCCTCCCGGCCGACGAAGAAGCTGTAGGTGCAGGTGCCGCGAGGTGGGCTGCCACCCCACACGAGTGAGGTCACGGCATGTCCGTCGAGATCTATCCGGTACTCCGTGATCACTCCGTCGACCTCGGGCGCGGTCCATGCCAGGTCGATGTAGTACGCCCCCTCGCTCTGGTGGGTCGTCGCCCGGAAGCCGGTCGGCGCCGTGCCCCGGCCGTCGTCCGAGCCCGGGGCGGTGGTGATCCGGACCGTGCCGCTCGGCGGCGAGACGTTGTCCGCGGCGTCACGGGCCCGCACGGTGAAGGCGTAGGCCGTACCGGGCCGCAGCCCGGTGACGACGGTGGCCGTCTGCGCTCCGCCGACGCTGTGGATCTTCGAGGTGCCCTGGTAGATGTCGTACGAGGCCACGCCCCGCGCGTCGGACGACCTCGCCCAGGACAGCTGGACCGCCCGGCCGCCGACCGCCCTGCCGTGCGGGCGGCCGGGGCGGGTGGGTGGAGTGCCGTCGGCCGCGACCGCCGCCGGCGTGGTGGCCCGCACCGGTTTGCTGGGCGGCCCCGGCACACCGGCGGCGCTCCGGGCCCTGACCGTGAAGACGTACGGGGTGGACGGTTCGAGCCTGGTGATGTCCACCATGTGCTCCGAGCCGGGAACTTCCTTGACCTTGGTGGTGCCGCGATATACCTCGTAACGGGTGATCCTCGGGCTCTCGGCGACCAGGTTCCACATGACGTGCACGCTGGTGGCGCTCCCCGCGGCGGCGGTCACGCCCATCGGCGCGGCGGGCAGCCGTTCGCCCTGGCCGGGGGTTCCGGCGTCCCAACCGCAGGAGGCGAGCGCGAGCAGGGCGCCGCACACCAGCGCGCGCAGGACGGTGGGGGGAACGCGTCGCACGGGGTCTGCCCTCCCTCGACGGGATTGGTCTGTACCTATAAGACACGGGTGACGCAGCCACATCAAGAGGGTGGACGCCGTTGGCCGGACTGTTCCCGCGGTACGTATGCTGATCCCTGACGCGGTGTGAACTCGCCCCATTTTCAGGGGAGTTCCTGCCCACGGCGCGGAACGCTGTCGTCGCTCCTCCCGCGCCGACGCGTGCGGTCGAGTGGCCGGAGCCGGCTGAGGCTCGGGCCCTCGGCCGTGCGGCGCCCGCGGAAGTGGCCGTGCACCGTCCGGCCCCCTCCCGGTGGACGCACTGTCGGACGCCCACCAGATTTGGGCAAATGAGCGTCCATGTCCCCCAGGAGAAGGCCTCCCATCGTGCGTGTCCAGTCGCTGACGCTGGCCGCGGCCGCGGCAGCAGCCCTGCTCGCATCGGCCCCGGCGATGCTGTCCACCACCCCCACCACGGGCCGCCCCGGAAGCCCCGTCGTGCCCGTGCGGGAGGGCTCGGTCCGGGCCGCCGACCTGCTGGCGAAGCTCGGTGGCTGCGCCGCCGTCTCGAACGGGCGCTACCGCAGCGACGACGGCACCCGTGCCGAGATCCCGGTCTGCGGAACGCGGGGTGCCGTCTTCTGGACGGCGGACATGGACATCGACTGCGACGGCAGACCGGGCCCCCTGTGCAACAGCCGTACCGACCCGATCTTCTCCGAGTCCACGGCCTTCCAGCAGTCCGACGGCCGTTATCTGAGCGCCGAGACCCTGCCCTACATCGTCGTCCCGGCCGCCGGCGACGTCTGGGACTACCGGAAACACGGCATCGAGCCCGGCTCGGTGGCGGCCGTGATCTACCGGGACCGCGTCCAGTACGCCGTCGTCGGTGACACCGGCCCGCAGGACATCATCGGCGAGGCCTCGTACGCGACGGCCGCGGCGCTCGGTATCCGCCCCGATCCGCGCGGCGGCGGTACACCCTCCGGGGTCACCTACATCGTGTTCAAGAACTCGCGGGTGTCACCCATCGAGGACCACGCCGCCGCGCTGGCGGCGGGGGAGCGGCTGGCACAGAAGCTCCTGGACGAGGGCTAGCCGCCGAAGACCGGCGCCGGGCCGCCGCGACGGCGGACCCGCCGGTCCCCTGGCCACCCCGGATCGGCCATCCGTTCCCGGTCCGGCCGTCAGACCGCCGCCCAGCCGTTGTCGACGGGCAGGATCACGCCGTTGATGTTGCTCGCCGCGTCCGAGGCGAGGAACACGATCGCGGCGGCCTGTTCCGCGGCCTCGGCGAGCCGGCCGGCATTGCCCATGTACGCGCCGAGAACGGCGGGGCCCTGGGAGCCCGCCTCTATGTCCACGGCTATACCGGTCATCGTGCCGCCGGGTGCGATGGCGTTGGTGCGGATGCCCTTTTCCCGGTACATCACGGCGAGGGACTTGGTGAGTCCCACGATGCCGTGCTTCGAGGCGGTGTACGCGGCACCGGCGGCGCTGCCGCGCAGGCCCGCCTCCGAGGCGGTGTTCACGACGGTGCCCCTGCCGACGGCGAGCATGTGCGGCAGCACCGCCCGGGTGAGCAGGAACGGGGCCGTGAGGTTGACCCGGATGACCCGCTCCCACTCCGCGTCGCTGACCTCGGCCACCGCCGACATGCGGTCCATGATCCCGGCGTTGTTCACCAGCACGTCCACTCCGCCGAACCGCTCCACCGCCGTCGCGGTCACCCGGTCGACGACCGCCTGCTCGCTCAGGTCGCCCGTGACAGCCACGGCGCTGGCGCCGGCCGCCTCGATCTCCTCGACGACCTCCGCCGCGCCATCGGCGTCGAGATCGGCCACGACCACCCGCGCGCCCTCGGCCGCGAAGGCGAGCGCGGTGGCACGGCCGATGCCCGAGCCCGCGCCGGTGACGATGACGCTGCGGCCGTCCAGTCCAGTGGCGCTCATGACGTTCTCCCAGAGATGCGTACGGGTGCAGCCGAGGCGCCGCGCCGCCACAGTACGACTTAATGTCGCTGAATGACAGAAAGCCTCCGGAGGTGGTGACGGAGATCGCTAGAATCACCGCAGTCCCGGGCAGCATTCGCAGACGGAACCAAGGAGTCACCAGTGCCGGACGGCGCGATCGGCGAACACCCCGGCCGGGGCCGCGGCCGTACCGGGCGGCCACCGCTGACCGACGAGCGCAGGGCCGAGATCCGGCTGGAGATCGCCCGCGCCGCGGTCGAACTCTTCGTGGACCAGGGCGTGGCCGCCACCACCGGGGACCAGATCGCCCAGGCCGTCGGCGTGTCCGGGCGGACCCTGTGGCGCTACTTCCCGAGCAAGGAGAGCTGCGTCAGCCCGCTGTTCGCGGCCGGGATCGACGCGATCGCCGCGGCGCTGCGCGCGTGGCCCGCGAACGGTCCCCTGGAGGACGCCCTGGAGCGGGCGTCCACGAGCGCCGAGGGCCCGATGGCGAAACCGCAGCCGCCGAGGGTCCGCACACTGCTGAGGCTCACCCGCACCGAGCCGGGTCTGCGCGCCGTCTGGCTCCAGGCCCATGACGAGGCCGAGCCGGTGTTCGCCCGCGCCCTCGCCGATCGCGCCGGGCTGGGAGCCGTCGATCTGCGCTCGGAGATCCAGGCCGCCATGCTCAACGCGGCGCTGCGCGCGGCGGTCGAGCACTACGCGTGGCGCACCGATGAAGAGGAGCCCGACCCCGCGACGGCCCAGTCGGAGCTGGCGGCGACCATCCGCTCGGCTCTGACCGTCGCGGCGAAAGGCATCTCCTGATCCCGGTTCTCAGGCTTCCGGGTTCTCAGGCTTCCCCGTCCTCGCACTTCGCGCTTCTCAGACCTTTCGGTCCTCATACCTTCCGATAGCTGTACGCCTCCGCTGCCGCCGCCTCCACCGCCGCGAGGTCGGCGCCCGCCGACGCCGTGACGACCGCGGCCACCGCCCCCTCGACGAAGGGGGCGTCCACCAGCCGCGTGTTGTCCGGGAGTTCGTCGCCCTCGGCGAGCAGCGCCTTGACGGTGAGCACGGCACTGCCCAGGTCGGTGAGCACGGCGACCCCGGCCCCGTGGTCCACGGAGGCCGCGGCGGCGGCGATCAGCTCGGCGCTGGTACCGAGGCCCCCGTCCAGGGTGCCGCCCGCCGGGGCGACGGGAGCGATTGCGCCGCCACCGGCCAGGCCCGTCGCCAGCTCGGCGACGGACGCGGCGACGGCGGCGCTGTGCGAGACCAGAACTATGCCGACGAGTCGTTCCTCGGTGTCATTCACCGGCCGCCTCCACGAGTGCCGCGATCAGCAGAGCCGAGGACGTGGCGCCCGGGTCCTGGTGCCCGATGCTGCGCTCGCCCAGATAACTAGCCCGGCCCTTGCGGGCCTGCAGGGGCGTCGTCGCGACGGCGCCCTCCTCGGCGGCGGACTTCGCCGCGGCGAACGACTCGGCCAGCGCGTCGACAGCGGGCACCAGGGCGTCGATCATCGTCTTGTCGCCGGGCGCGGCTCCGCCTAGGGCCATGACCGCGTCGACGCCTGTGCGCAGCGCGTCCGTGAACTGTTCATCGGTGACCTCGGCGGCGTCCCCGAGCGCCTTGCCGGTCCGGCGCAGCAGGGTGCCGTACAGCGGCCCGGACGCGCCGCCGACCGTCGAGATCAGCTGCCTCCCGGCGAGCGTGAGGACGGCGCCGGGGGTGTCCGGAGCCTCCTTCTCCAGGGTGGCGGTCACGGCGGTGAATCCGCGCTGCATATTGGTGCCGTGGTCGGCGTCACCGATGGGCGAGTCCAGGTCGGTGAGCCGCTCCGCCTCGCGGTCCACGGACGCGGCGGTCACCGTCATCCAACGGCGGAAGAAATCGGCGTCGAGCACGTAATCTCCTTGCGTGGTACGAAAGTTGACCTGGTGCC
The DNA here is from genome assembly GCF_055567635.1 of Streptomyces sp. NPDC026500. Lineage (NCBI taxonomy): Bacteria > Bacillati > Actinomycetota > Actinomycetes > Kitasatosporales > Streptomycetaceae > Streptomyces > Streptomyces sp. NPDC026500. Next base: position 108,813 of record NZ_JBVHQB010000010.1, read on the forward strand.
GTTCGGCGGACGCCGGGCGGCAGCCGACCTCCCGTCGACCGGGCTCACCTCCACCGGTCCACGGGCCGGGATCACGTACCCCGGCCCGTCGACCCGTTCACGTACCCGGGCCTCTCGACCGGGTTCACACGCCCCAGCGCAGCCCCGGCGTCTTCACCGGCGCGTCCCACAGGCGCAGCAGCTCCTCGTCCACCTGGCACAGGGTCACCGACGCCCCGGCCATGTCGAGGGAGGTGACGTAGTTGCCGACCAGGGTGCGCGCGACGGGGATGCCCCGCTCGGTCAGCACCCGCTGCACCTCCGCGTTGAAGCCGTACAGCTCCAGCAGGGGAGTGGCGCCCATGCCGTTGACGAGGACCAGCACCGGATTGCGTGGTGCGAGGTCCTCCAGGACGGCGTGCACGGAGAAGTCGGCGATCTCGCGCGAGGTCATCATCGCGCGCCGCTCCCGGCCCGGCTCGCCGTGGATGCCGACGCCGAGCTCCAGCTCCCCGGGCGGCAGATCGAACGTCGGGCTGCCCTTGGCCGGAGTCGTGCAGGCGCTGAGCGCCACGCCGAAACTGCGGGAGTTCTCGTTGACCTGGCGGGCCAGTGCCTCGACCGCCTCCAGGGGTGCGCCCTCCTCGGCGGCGGCGCCCGCGATCTTCTCCACGAACAGCGTCGCGCCCGTTCCGCGCCGTCCGGCGGTGTACAGACTGTCGGTGACGGCGACGTCGTCGTTGACGAGGACCTTGGCGATCCGGATGCCCTCGTCCTCGGCCAGCTCCGCCGCCATGTCGAAGTTGAGGACGTCGCCGGTGTAGTTCTTCACGATGAACAGGACGCCCGCGCCGCTGTTCACGGCAGCCGCCGCCCGCAGCATCTGGTCCGGCACCGGTGAGGTGAAGACCTCGCCGGGGCAGGCCGCCGACAGCATTCCGGGGCCCACGAATCCGCCGTGCAGCGGCTCGTGTCCGGATCCGCCGCCGGAGACGAGGCCCACCCTTCCGGCGACCGGGGCGTCCCTGCGTACGATCACGCGGTTCTCGACGTCCACCGTCAGCTCCGGATGGGCTGCCGCCATGCCCCGCAGCGCGTCCGCCACCACCGTTTCCGCCACGTTGATGAGCATCTTCATGGGAACCTCCTGGTGAGAAGAGCCGCCGGGCCGGTGTCCGGTAGTGCCCACGTTAGGAGTGGGTCCGGCCGGACGTCGACCGCGACGCGGCGCCGCTTCACGGAGCGGCGGCCGACAGGGTCCGTGACCGTCCGTCGCGAACGTGACCGAACGGCCGGCCTGACCGGCCGGCGAGCGGAGCGGCGGTGCGAGAAGCTCACACTGGGAAGTATCGGCGTTCGGACGGCGATGGTCACGTGCGCGGACCTTCTTCGGTGAGTGCGCGTGCCGCACTCACCGGTTCCCACGACCCGGGCGTACTACTTTCCTGCGTTCTGCACCCGGAGGCTGCCGCGCTCGTTCTCCTTGAGCGAGCGGCCGATGATCAGGCGCTGGATCTGGTTGGTGCCCTCGAAGATCTGCATGACCTTGGCCTCGCGCATATAGCGCTCGACCGGGAAGTCGCGGGTGTAGCCGGCGCCGCCCAGCACCTGGACCGCGTCGGTGGTGACCTTCATGGCGTTGTCGGTGGATATCAGCTTCGCGATCGACGCCTCGGACTGGAAGGGGAGTCCCTCGTCCTTGAGGCGGGCGGCGGCGAGTGTGGTGGCCCGGGAGACCTGCACCGCCGCGGCCATGTCGGCGAGGACGAAGGCCAGTCCCTGGTGCTCGATGATGGGCCGGCCGAACGTCTCCCGCTCCCGCGAGTAGCGCAGCGCGTGGTCCAGCGCCCCCTGGGACAGGCCCGTGGCCACCGCCGCGATGCCGAGGCGTCCGCAGTCCAGCCCGGCGAAGGCGATCCTGAGGCCGTCGCCCTCCTCGCCGAGCCGGCGGTGGGCGGGGACGCGTACGTTCTCCAGGCGCACGGTGGCGGTGGCGGACCCGGTCAGGCCCATCTTCTGCTCCGGGGGATCGGCCACCACGCCCGGGGTGTCGGCCGGGACGAGGAAGCAGGAGATGGCGCGCGAGCCGGCGTCGGACGTACGTGCCATGACCGTGTAGAAGTCGGCGTGCCCACCGTGTGTCGTCCAGGCCTTCGCGCCGTTGAGCACATAGTCGTCGCCGTCCCGGACCGCCCGGGTGCGCATCGCGCCCGGGTCGGAACCGGCATGGGCCTCGGACAGGCAGTAGGCGCCGAGCAGCTCGCCGCCGAGCATGTCAGGGAGCCATTCCTTCTTCTGCTCCTCGGTGCCGAACGAGGCGAGGGCGAAGCAGGACAGCGCGTGCACCGAGACGCCGACGGCCACGCTCGCCCACACGGCGGCGATCTCCTCGAGAGCCTGGAGGTAGACCTCGTAGGGCTGGTCACCGCCGCCGAACTCCTCGGGGTAGGGAAGGCTCAGCAGCCCGGCCCGGCCGAGCGTGCGGAAGACCTCGCGGGGGAAGCGTTCCGCGGCCTCCGCCTCGGCGACGCGCGGGGCGAGCTCCTTCTCGGCGAGCTCGCGGGTCAGAGCGATCAGGTCGACGGCTTCCGGCGTGGGGAGCGTGCGGGTCGCGGGCATGGCATGTCCTCGGTGGTGGCAGTTTGCTGGACGATTTTGATACGCCAGGCGATACAACAGTATCGTTTTTGGTACCGCCAGGCCATGCCGTCCCCCGACGGATCCACCGGTCCACTGGTCCACTGGTCCGCTCACGCGTCCTGGACCTCGGGGGCTCGGGCCGGCTCCGCGCGCGGCTGCCATGGTCGGCCGACCTCGGTGCCGACTCGGTGCGCGTCCGGGGCCCGTGCGGTCGTGGGCTGCGGCTCGGCTTCGTGGGTGCGACGTACATCGTCCGCCGCTGCCGCCGGTCGGTCCTCGCCGATCTCAAGGAGCTCGCGGGGGATCGACGGCGTCCTCCGGGGCGCGCCCGTCCCGCGGTTCTCCCGTACTCCTGCCCTCGGCCGGCCGTCCCGGGTGGCCCGGGAGCCGACCTGGCGGCGGTCCTACGGGACTGGGCGTGGACGCGCGGGCCGTGCCGGGGTCAGGGTGAGACGGCGTGGACGATGAGAGACGCCAGCTCGGCGTAGGCCTCGGCGTCGTTCAGTCCGGTGCGTGCGGCGACCTCGCCGCGCTGGATCTCCTGCATGGTGGCGGCCACGACCTCGCCCACGAACGCGGCATGGACGTCACGGAACGCTCCGGCGGCCACGCCGTCCGCGATCAACTGCCTGATCCTGCCCGCGGCCAGGCGCGTGTTGGCCTCGTACACCTCGCGGGCCGGCTCGAACTGCGCCATGTCGTCGAGGAACTGCCGGGACAGCGGTCGCAGCTGCTGGGCGACCGCGTTCAGGTAGACCACCACGCGCTCGGAGGGCGCGGAGGTGTCGGCCACCCGCTTCTCGACGGCCTGGGCGGCCTCCCGGAAGTAGTGCTTCACCGCTTCCCGCACCAACTCCTGCTTGCTGCCCGCCAGTTGGTACAGCGTCGTCTTCGAGCAGTGCAGCCGCTCGGTCAGCTCGTCGAGGGTGAACGCCGCGAAGCCCTCCGCCACCAGCAACGCGACCAGCCGTTCGAGCAGGTCGGTCTGGCGCGCGGTACGACGTGTGGACGGCATGATCTCAGCGTAACCGTTCCTCCTTCAGCGTAACCGTCCCCCCTCCGGACGTGTGATCTCGGACGGGAGGAGCGTCGCCCGGGCCCGCAGGGAGGCGCCGCCGGGCGTCGGCGGGAGGTGCCGCCCGGGGCGGCGGGCGGTCCGGCCGCCGTCGACGACCGGATGACCGGTGACGTGGCTTCCGGCGTCGCCGAGGAGCCACAGCACGGCGCCGACGACGGCCCCGGGGCTGCCCTCCCGCGGCAGCGGGGTGTTGCCGCGCGGCTACGCGGCGGCGCGCCCGCCTCGGGCAGCGGACCGATGATCTCGCTGCGGAAGAAGCCGGGGACCACCGTGGTCACCCCGACGGGACGGCCCGGCTCAGCGGTAGAGGGCGGGGCGCTCGATCAGGCCGACCTCCGTGCGGCGGCCCTCGGCCTGGGCACGGACGCCCGCCTCGCAGACGGCCGCCGCCGCGTACCCGTCCCAGCAGCTCGGCCCGGTGACCTCGCCGCGCAGCGTGGCGTCGACCCAGGACTGCACCTCGCGGTCGTACGCCTCCACGAACCGCTCCACGAAGTCGCGGGCGATCGAACCTCCGCATCGTCCGGCCGAGTTGACCAGCATCCCGTGATTCTCGCCGATCCGTGCCGTGCCGTTCTCGCAGACGGCCTCGGCCTGCACCTGGTACCCGAAGCGGCAGTTGGCGTAGATCTCCACGTCCACGAGCACACCCCCGTCCGTCTCCATGACGACGAACTGCGGGTCCGAGAGCCCTGCGGGCGCGTTGCCGGAGGGCCGCGGCTTCAGCACCGTCACCGCGCTGATCTCCTGCGCGAGCAGCCAGCGGGCGACGTCCATCTCGTGCACGACGGAGTCGTTGATGAGCATCCGCTCGGTGAAGTACGGCAGCACATCGGCGTTGCGGTGCCGGTTGTGCAGCATCAGCGGACGGCCCAACTCCCCGCCGTCCAGAAGGGACTTGAGCTTCAGGTACTCGGCGTCGTAGCGCCGCATGAAACCCACCTGGACCAGCCTGTGTCCGAGCCGGAGTTCGGCCTCCAGTACACGCAGTGCGGAGGCCGCGTCCGGGGTGAGCGGCTTCTCGCACAGGACCGGCAGGTCGTGCTCGAAGGCGGTGAGCAGTGCCGCCTCGTGAGCGGGGCCGGGGGAGGCGATGAGCACGGCGTCGACGTCGTCCGCCGCCAGGGCCATGGCCGCGTCCGTGTACGCGGTACAGCCGGCGATGCCGTCGGCGAGTCCTTTGGCCCGACCGGCGTCGATGTCCACCACCGCGCTCACCCGCGCCCCGCTGACGACCTCGGTGATCCGGCGGACGTGGTCGGCCCCCATCCGGCCGGTACCGATGACGGCGACCCCGAGTGCTGCGTGCTGGGTCATGAGGTTCGGTGGTCCCTTCGATGATCGGGTGCCGCGGGAGCGGAGGAGACGTCAGGAGGCTCCATCGGGCGAGCCTGGCGCCGGTGCGGGTGCCCGGAGGTCCTCCGCCTCCGGGAGCTCCTGTACGTCGACCCCGCGCACCTGCGCCAACTCGTGCTTGAGTGCGGCGAGTTCGGCGCCGCCCGCCATGTGGTTGGTGAGTTCCTCCAGGCCGATCTCGCCGCGGTCGGCGCTGAGTTCGAGCGTGCCGAGCCGCAGCACGCTGAAATGGTCGCCGACCATGTAGGCGTGGTGCGGGTTGTGGGTGATGAAGATGACGCCGAGGCCGCGGTCGCGGGCGGCGGCGATGTACTTGAGGACGACACCGGACTGTTTGACGCCGAGCGCGGCGGTCGGTTCGTCGAGGATGAGGACGCGGGCGCCGAAGTGGACGGCGCGGGCGATGGCCACGGACTGGCGCTGGCCGCCGGAGAGTGTGCCGATCGGCTGGTCGAGGTCGTCGAGGACGATGCCCATGTCGCGCAGTTCCTCGTCGGCGGTCCGCTTCATCCGCGCGATGTCGAGGCGGCGCAGGGGCCGGCGCCCCTTGGTCAGTTCGGAGCCGAGGAAGAAGTTCCGCCACACCGGCATCAGCGGCACCGTCGCGAGGTCCTGGTAGACGGTGGCGATGCCTTTGGCAAGGGCCTCGCGCGGGGTGCTGAAGCGCACCGCCGTGCCGTCCACGAGGAACTCGCCCTCGCTGTGCTGGTGCAGCCCAGAGATGATCTTTATGAGGGTGGATTTTCCGGCGCCGTTGTCGCCGAGGACGCAGGTCACCCGGCCGGGGTGGACGGTGAGGGAGACATCGTGCAGGGCGCGGATATTGCCGTACGACTTGCCGGCGCCGCGCAGTTCGACGATCGCGGCGCTGCCGTCCCCGGGCGGGGTGTCCGGCAGGACGGCGCCAGCGGTTCCGGATCCGTTGCTGGTCATGGGTCGGTTCACCTCCGGGTCGCCGTGCGGCGGACCCACAGATTGACGAGCGTGGCGCCGAGCAGCATCACGCCGAGGAAGGCCTTGAACCAGTCGGGGTTCCAGCCGGCGTAGACGATGCCCTGGTTCACCATGCCGAACATGAAGGCACCGAAGACCGGTCCGATCGCCGAGCCGTAGCCGCCGGTGAGCAGACAGCCGCCGATCACCGCCGCGGCGATGTAGATCAGTTCCTGGCCGACGCCCTCGCCCGACTGGACGGTGTTGAACGAGAACAGTTCGTGCATGCCGACGAACCAGGCGCCGAAGCCGACCGTCATGAACAGCGTGATCTTGGTGAAGGTCACCGGCACGCCGACCGCGCGGGCGCTGTCCTGGTCGCCGCCGACCGCGAAGACCCAGTTGCCGTACTTGGTGCGCAGCAGTACCCAGGTGGCCAGGGCCGCGAAGACCAGCCACCAGACGATCGTGATCTTCACCTGGACGCCGCCGATGTCGAACGACGAGGCGAAGACCTTCTTCGCCTGGCCGAAACCGTCCATGTCGCTGATGTCGTCGGTGGCGACGTTGCCGGTGACCAGCTTGGTGACGGCGAGGTTCACGCCCTGCAGGATCAGGAAGGTCCCGAGCGTCACCAGGAAGCTCGGCAGCCCGGTGCGGACCATCATCCAGCCGTTGAACGCCCCGATCGCGAGCGAGACGACGAGCGCGACGACGACGCCCGCCCAGACGTTCATGGTCAGCTGGTAGCTGAGCATGCTCGCCGTCAGCGCCGAGGTGATCACCGCGACACCGGCGGACAGGTCGAACTCGCCGCCGATCATCAGCAGCGCCACGGGCAGGGCCATGAGCCCGATCGTCGACGACTGGTAGAGCACCGTCGCCATCGAGCTGCCGGAGCGCACCGAGGGCGCCGCGATCAGGAAGAAGACGAACACGGCGACGGCGCCGAGGAACACCCCGACCTCGGGCCGGGCGAGCAGCCGCAGCGCCAGGGGGCGCCGCGCCGTCCGCCCGTCGGTCGTCCGGGGGCCGGGAGCCGGCGGCGCGGTCACCGCCGACCCGGCCTTCCCGGCCGTACTCATCACCGAGTGCCCTTCGCGGCGAACTCGGCGACGGCGTCGACGTTGCTCTTGTCGACGAACGCCGGGCCGGTCAGCACCGGCTGCTCGCCGCCGCCGCTGTAGTTGCCGTTGTTCTTGTAGAGCCACAGCGAGTCGATCGCCAAGTAGCCCTGGAGGTAGGGCTGCTGGTCGACGGCGAACTGGATGGTGCCCTTGCTGATGGCGCCGGTGAGATCCTTGTTGAGGTCGAAGGTCGCGATCTTCGCCTTGCTGCCGGCGTCACCCACCGACTGCACGGAGGTCAGGGCGTACGGGGCGCCGAGCGTGACGACGTAGTCGATCGCGGGGTCCTGCTTGAGCTTGGCCGTGATCGTGGACTTCACGGACGGCATGTCGGTGCCGTTGACGTACAGGTTCTCCGTGGTGCCGCTGAAGGTCTTCTTCACACCGTCGCAGCGCTGGGTGAGGCCGATGTTGCCCTGCTCCTGGACCACGCAGACGGCCTTCTTGGCACCTTCCGCGTTCAGCTTCTTGCCGAGCGCCTCGCCCGCGACGGTCTCGTCCTGGCCGAAGAACTCCGTCAGGCCCAGCTTCTTCCAGTCACTGAGACCGGAGTTGAGGCCCACGACGGGTATGCCGGCCGAAGTCGCCTTGCCCACCACGTCCTTCATGGCGTCCGGCTTGGCCAGGGTGATCGCTATGCCGTCGACCTTCTGGTCGATCGCGTTCTGCACCAGGTTGGCCTGACCGCCCGCGTTCGGGTCGGCGGAGTAGACGAGCTTGATGTTGTCCTTGGCGGCGGCGGCCTCGGCACCCTTGCGGACGATGTCCCAGAACGTGTCGCCCGGCGCCTGATGGGTGACCAGGGCGACCGTCATACGAGGTGTGTTCGCCTTTCCCGCGGCGGCACCGTCCCCGCTCTCCTCGGACTTCTTGCCGCCCGAGCTGCTGGAGCAGCCCGCGGCGAGCAGTGCGGACGCCGCGGCCAGGGCCACGAGGGGGGCGATTCTCCGGGAACGGGGGTGGAACGTGCGATCCATCTTTCCAGCACCTCACTGTGCGACCGGGGGAGAGGGAACGGGGCGGTACGGGGCGCGGGGCCCGTGCGGGGTCCGGACCGGCAGGTCCGGGCTTGATCCGGTGGAGCGGCGGTTTCGTTGGGACCGGATACAAGTCCCTGTTGCACCCACCTGTCAATCCTTTGTTAAGACATCATTTCAGGAGCAGGTCCGAATGTCCGTACAAAGTCTTGACAGGTGAGAGTTGAACGTCCTACACCTGAGAGGTGCCGAGCGCCCCACTGTCCGCATCCCCTACATCCCCCGCATCAGGAGCATCACGCATGCCAGAGTCCGCCGTACCTTCGCGCACTTGACCCGGCCGACCGGCATCACCCCTGAACGGAGCACGACTTGAGCATCAGCATCCCCGATCTGGTCATGGTGCGCGCCCGGCACCCGGAGGCCATCGCCGAAGCGGCCGCCCGCCGGGTCCGCCGCCCGCTGATCGGCGACAGCGGCCGTTTGATGATCGTGGCCGCCGACCACCCGGCACGCGGCGCGCTCGGCGTCGGCGGCCACCGGTTGGCCATGGCCAACCGCGTCGACCTCCTCGAACGCCTCTGCCTGGCACTGTCCCGGCCCGGCGTCGACGGGGTGCTCGCGACGGCCGACATCCTGGAGGACCTGCTGCTGCTCGGCGTCCTGGAGGACAAGGTCGTGATGGGCTCCATGAACCGAGGCGGACTTGCCGGCGCCTCCTTCGAGATGGACGACCGCTTCACCGGCCACCGCGCCGAGGACATCGAGCGGTTCCGCTTCGACGCCGGAAAGCTCCTGCTGCGCATCGACTACGACGACCCCGGCTCCCTCGCGACCCTGGAGACCGGCGCCCGCACCGTCGACGCCATGGCCGCACGCCGACTGCCCCTGTTCGTCGAGCCGTTCATATCCCGCCGGGAGAAGGGCGCGGTCCGCAACGATCTGAGCGCCGAGGCCGTCACCCGCTCCATCGCCATCGCCTCGGGCCTCGGCGGAACCTCCGCGTACACGTGGCTCAAACTGCCCGTCACCAGCGACCCCGACGACATGGCCGAGGTCCTGGAGACCTCCACCCTGCCCGCCGTGCTGCTCGGCGGAGAGGTGGGCGCGGACCAGGAGGTCACCTACGAGAGATGGCGCAAGGCCCTCCGGTTGCCCACCGTGCAGGGCATGGTCGTCGGCCGCACACTGCTCTACCCCGCCGACGGCACGGTGGAGACCGCGGTGGACACAGCGGTCGCCCTCCTCTGACCCCCGAACCGGCAGCCGAGAGCCGCGCAGGCACCCGCACCCGAACGCGCCTCGAACCCCCGCAACAGTGCCCCCGCAGGGGTCCCGCGGATCACTCCGTGCCGAGAGTCACCCAGGTACCCGACTCCGCCGAGCGAGCCATGGCGTCGAGGGCGGTCGCACTGCGGACCGCGTCGACCGGCGTCGCACCGTACGGCCTGTTGTCGGCGACGGACCGCAGAAAGGTGTGCGCCTCGACGACCTTGAGATCGTCGTAGCCCATACTGTTGGCCGCGCCCGGCTGGAAGGCGGCGTATTCCCCGGCACCCGGACCGACGTACACCGTGCTGACCGGCTGGTCCTGGTACGTCGTGCCGCGGCTGACTCCGAGCTCGCCCATCCGACGGAAGTCCCAGAACACCGCGCCCTCGGTGCCGTGGATCTCGAACCCGTAGTTGTTCTGCTCACCCACCGAGACCCGGCACGCCTCCAGGACACCGCGCGCACCGGAGGCGAAGCGCAGCAGGCAGTTGACGTAGTCCTCGTTCTCCACGGGGGCCGGCTCGCCGCCCGTCGCGCGCGCGTGACCCGCGGTCGCGTCGGCCGGCCGGGCCCGCAGCGGCACGAAGACCGCGGTGTCCGCCGCCAGTGCGTCGATCTCGCCCAGCAGGAAACGGGCCAGGTCGACGCCGTGCGAGGCCAGGTCGCCGAGGACACCGCTGCCGCCCCGCTTCCGCTCGTAGCGCCAGGTCAGCGCGCCCTCCGGATGGGCCGCGTAGTCGCTGAGGAGGCGGATGCGTACGTGGGTGACGTCACCGATGGCGCCGGAGGCGATCAGCTCGCGGGCGGCCGCGACGGCGGGGGCATTGCGGTAGTTGAAGCCGACCGTGCCCCGGACACCGGCCTTGGCCACCGCGTCCGACACGGCCCGGGCGTCGTCGGCGGTCAGACCCACCGGCTTCTCGATCCAGATGTGCTTGCCCGTCTCGGCCATGGCCACGCCGATCTCACGGTGCAGGAAGTTCGGCGCGGTGATGCTCACGGCCTCGACGCGCGGATCGGCGGCGACCTCCCGCCAGTCGCGTACGGCGGTGGCGAAGCCGTACTGCGCGGCGGCCTCCTCGGCCCGGCCCGGTACCTCGTCGGCTACGGAGACCAGTTCGGGACGCAGGGCGAGTTGCGGGAAGTGGTGGAGCACACGGGCGTACGCCTGGGTGTGCACCCGCCCCATCCAACCGAACCCCACGACGGCGACACCGAGCGCACGCACCATGACTGCCCTTCCTCGGACCGGTCCGACGACCTCCCGGCTCACAGTGAAGCCCAATCCCGTCTGCGTGCCCAGCCGTATGCCGGCGGCGCGGCCGCCCCCCGGGCGAGCGGCCGTCCGCCGCCGGCTCCGGGCCGGTGAACCGCCGCGAGACGGATGTCGCGGCCTCGGCTGACTCGCCGTGGGCCGGTGACCGCGCCCAGGCGTACCCGGCGGCGAACGCGATCAGCGGCCGGCGCCTCCCCGTGCCGGACCGGTCAGGAGAGGGCCCATCGCCGCCGGTCCGGACCCCTCACGAGCGTCCCCATCGCCTCGGGCCCGGACCGTTCACGAGCGTGCCCCTCGCCTCGGGCCCGGACCGTTCACGAACGTGCCCCTCGCTTCAGACCGGGGTCACGTGCCTGCCGGTCCTCACCGGGACGGATCAACCAGAGTGCGCGGGCCGGGGCGCCCCGTGGCTCAGGACAGCTTCTTCAGCAGTTCCTCGGCGAGCGGGGCGGCGGAGGCCGGGTTCTGGCCCGTGACGAGATTGCGGTCGACGACGACCTTGGGGATCCACGGCTCGCCCTCCTGGAAGTCGACGCCCGCCGCGACGAGCCGGTCCTGGAGCAGCCACTTGGCCTTGTCGGCGAAACCGGCCTGGGTCTCTTCGGCGTTCGTGAACGCCGATACCCGGTAGCCGGCGAAGGAGTTGGTGCCGTCCTCCCCGGTGGCGGCCAGCAGCGCCGCCGGACCGTGACACACCACACCCAGCGGCCTGCCCGACTCCAGCGCGCGGGTGAGCAGCCGCCCGGACTCGGTGTCGGCCGAGAGGTCCTCCATCGGGCCGTGTCCGCCCGGGTAGAAGACGGCGGCGTAGTCGTCGAGGTTCACCTCCGACAGCTTGAGCGGCTGCCGCAGCTCGGCCATGGACGCGAGGGTGCGCTCGACGTTGTCGGCGCCTTCCTGGCCACCGTTGAACTCGGGCGCGAGGCTCCCCTGATCAACGGTCGGCACCACCCCGCCCGGCGTGGCGACGACGACGTCGTGCCCGGCCGCCTTGAAGACCTCGTAGGGGGCGGCGGCCTCCTCGGCCCAGAAGCCGGTGGGATGCCGGGTGCCGTCGGCGAGCGTCCAGTGGTCGGCGCCGGTCAACACGAAAAGGATCTTCGACATGGTGCGATTCTCCGAGGGTGCGAGTCCTGACGGCCTGGAAGGGATTCCGGTCGTACGCCCCTGACGTTCCGCATGTGGATCGGCAGAGTGGCGATGTACTCGACCGTATGCGGGCCGGGCATGGCTGACCAACAGGGAACCCGGTCGCGGTCACGGGCCGTCCGAGGGGACCGCGGGCACACCCCCGCCGACCGGGGCGGCGCCCGGAAGCCGCAACTGTCTAGCGGGCGACGGACGCGCGCTGTTCCAGGACGCGCAGCGCACGCTCCGCCCAGTCGATGTTCGCCTGCTCGAAGGCGCGTCCCCCCAGGAGAGTGAGATACGGGCCGACCCGCTCGGCCCCGGCGAGGTACTCCTCCTCGGTGCGCCCGTCGAGCAGGCGGGCGCCGATCCGGTCGTAGTGCGCCAGCTTGGCGCGCGCCCACTCCAGCCGCTCGGCGATCGCCGTCCGGACGGCGTCGACGTCCCCCTCGTCGAGGGCGTACACCTTGACCATCAGCTCGTCGCGGATCGCCGTGGGCCTCGCGGGCCCGGCGGTGAAGGCGGCCAGGACGTCGAGTCCCGCCGTGGTCAGGGAGAACAGCCGTTTGTTGGGCCGGCGTTCCTGATGCACGAGCCGGGCCTCGATGAGCCCCTCGGACTCCATCCGGTCGAGTTCCCGGTAGAGCTGCTGCGGGGTCGCCATCCAGAAGTTGGCCACCGAGGCGTCGAACCCCTTGGCCAGGTCGTAGCCCGACGCCTCGCCCTCCAGGAGCGCGGCCAGTACCGCGTTGCGCAATGCCATCCTGCAAGGCTAGACGGCATGCCCCCGCACGACTAATCTTATCCGCACCTAATCAATTAATTGAGTAAGAGAGGTGGGCGCAATGAACTCCTTCCGCAAGGCCGTGGAGGCCGGAGACCTCGGCGCGGTCGAGGAGCTGCTGGCCGACGATGTCGTGTTCACCAGCCCCGTCGCCTTCAAGCCCTACCCGGGCAAGGCGATCACCGCGGCCATCCTCCGAGGCGTCTGGCGTGTCTTCAGCGACTTCCGCTACGTCCGCGAGATCGCCGGAGCCGACGGCCGTGACCACGCGCTGGTCTTCACGGCCAAGGTGGGCGACAAGGAGATCAACGGCTGCGACTTCCTGCACTTCGACGAGGACGGGCGCATCGACGAATTCACGGTGATGGTGCGTCCGTTGACGGCGGCGCAGGCGCTCTCCGAGGCGATGGGCGCGCAGTTCGAGCAGATCTCCCGGGAAGCGGCCGGCGCGTGAGGCCCCTGCCCCGCACTGTTTGAACCGACTCCCTCCGGCTACCCGTCTGTTGTGACGACGACTTCACAGCAGGAGCTCTTCCGGTTCCTGGAGGACCGCTTCGCCTGCGCCCAGGCCTGCACCGAGTGTGCCCGCACCTGTGCGCTGCGCGCGAGCCTCCTGGATCCCGACGGGCCGAAGAAGCAGGAATCCGCACGGCGAGCCGGCGTCCTGTGTGCGGAGGCGTGCGAGGCGACCTGCAGTGTGCTGTCGCGCGAGCTGGGGCAGAACGAGAGGGGTATCCGCGCGCAGTTGGAGTGGTGCCGTGACGTCTGCCTGGAGTGCGCCGACGCCTTCGACGAGTGCCCCGGGGCCGAGTCCGCGGCGAAGACCTGTCGTGAATGCGCCCAGGCGTGCGCGGACTTCATCGCCACGCTGTGGTGAGGACGAGGGCGGCGCCGCCGGTCGGGGCGGTGGCGGGGGCAAGGGCCGTCCGGGTCAACTCGGTTCGGTCAGCGGGCGTCCGGCGCGGATGTTCCAGCGCCCCGCGCGCCCGCTCAACTCGGTGACGGTGAGCGGCGGCACGTCCACGCGCCAGAACGCCGACTCCGGCGCCTCCAGCACGCGTACCACCAGGGCCCGTACCACCTCGGGCTCCACCACCGCGACGGTGCGGCCGTCGAACTCGCCCGCCGCGTCGAGGCGTTCCGTCACCCGGTCGCAGAACGCCCGCACCGACTCCCCGTCGTGCGGCGCCGACGCGGGATCGGTGAGCCACCGCGCCACTGCCTCCGGCTCCTTCGCGCTCACCTCGGCCAGCGTCGCCCCGCGCCAGCGGCCCACGTCCAGACCGGCCAACTCCGGCGCCTCGACACCGTCGTCGAGCCCGAGCGCCTCCGCCGTCTGCCGGCACCGCACGGTGGGGGAGACCCACCGCCGGCTCGCGGCCGGTACCGCACCCGCGCCCGCCGCCGTCCGGGCGGCCCGCAGGCCCGCGGCGTCCACCGGGCTCCCGTCGTCGAAGCGGGCCTCGCGCAGCGCCTCGCTGATCGCCGCGGAGATCAAGATCACTCGGCTGGTCATGCCATCACTCTCATGCGTCGTGGACCGGGCTCATGCTCCGGGATCGTGCGTTGTGGACCGTGTCCGTGGCGAACTCCACGGCCCGGTAGGGCAGTTGTCGTGCTCCCCGGCGCTCGGGGCGCACATGGGTCGGGGTGTGCGCCCTTGGCCCCGAACCGGCTTCGCGGTACGGTCATGTGGATATTGACGACGGTTCGGCGGAAGCCCGGTGGAATTCCGGCACGGTCGCGCCACTGTAAGCCCAGCACTTGTCGCTCCGGCCAGGGGCGGTGGAGGCGGGCCAAGTCAGACCCGTGGCTGTCGTCCTGTGCACCACCGAGATGGGACGCGAGTTCCCCAGGAGGTTCTGCCCCATGGCGCAGTCCGTCGTTCAGCCGACCGCCACCCCCACCGCCGTTCCCGCCAAGCTGCCGATCGGCGCGATCGTCCCCTGGGCGGTCTTCTTCGGCATCCTGATGCTGGTCCTGCTCTACTTCGTCGGCGCCGAACAGGGCGCCACCTCTCTCGTGTCCGGCGAGAACGTCCACGAATGGGTTCACGACGCCCGCCACCTGCTCGGTTTCCCCTGCCACTGACGGCGACGGGACACGTACGAGCCACGATGTTCCGCGTCGGCCGGGAAACCCGGCCCGCGCGAGGGGGCGGTGCCCGGTCGACCGGGCACCGCCCCCTCGCGTAGGCCGGCACGCCCGCCACCACCCACCGCGGACCCGGCGTCCGCGTCATCGGCATTCCCAATTTCTGAAACACGTTCTACGGTGTGCGCCGTCAGGTCGGGCTCGGGGAGCAGGAGGCGCCGTGCATCTCGAATACACGCCGGAGCAGCAGCGGTTGCGGACCGAACTGCGGCTCTACTTCGCCGAGTTGGTACCGGACAACGCCTACGCGCGCTACGGCGATCCGGCGGCGCAGAAGCGCTTCTACCGCGAGACGATCCGGCGGCTCGGCGCGGACGGCTGGCTCGGGGTCGGCTGGCCCAAGGAGTACGGCGGTCGGGGCCTGAGCCCGATGGAGCAGTTCATCTTCTTCGACGAGGCGGCCCAGGCGGGGGTACCGCTGCCGCTGATGGCCCTCAACACCGTCGGACCGACGATCATGCAGTTCGGTACGGAGGAGCAGAAGTCGTACTTCCTGCCGAAGATCCTCTCCGGCGAGCTCGACTTCGCGATCGGCTACAGCGAGCCCGACGCCGGTACGGACCTCGCGGCGCTCAGGACCAAGGCCGTACGGGAAGGCGACGAGGAGACCGGCCATTACACGGTCGACGGCCAGAAGATCTGGACGACCAACGGCGACACGGCCGACTGGGTGTGGCTCGCCGTCCGCACCGATCCGGACGCCCCGCCCCACAAGGGCATCACCATGCTCCTGGTGCCGACATCGGACCCCGGCTACTCGTGCACCATCATCAACACGCTCGCCTCGCACGACACCACGGCGAGCTACTACGAGAACATCCGCGTCCCCGCCACGCGCCGGGTCGGTGAGGAGAACAAAGGCTGGCGGCTGATCACCAACCAGCTCAACCACGAGCGCGTCACCCTCGCGGCACACGGCACCATGGCCATCCGCGCCCTGCACGACGTCCAGCGCTGGGCGATGGAGACCAAACTCGCCGACGGCCGCCGCGTCGTCGACTTCCCCTGGGTGCGCCGCCTCCTCGCCCGGACGCACACCAGGCTCGACGCCATGAAACTCCTCAACTGGCGGATGGTGAACGCCGTCCAGGAGGGCACGCTCACCCCGCAGGACGCCTCCGCCGTCAAGGTGTACGGCTCCGAGGCGCGCCGGGACGCGTACGCCTGGCTGATGGAGATCGTCGCGGCCCCCGGTGTCCTCAAGGAAGGCTCCGCCGGCGTCGTCCTGCACGGCGAACTCGAACGCGGCTACCGGTCGGCCGTGATCTTCACCTTCGGCGGCGGGAACAACGAGATCCAGCGGGAGATCATCTCGTGGATCGGACTGGGGATGCCCCGGGTGCGGCGCTAACCGGATGTGACCAGCGGCCGGGAGGAGCACACCGAACCCGGCGAGAATCGTCCAGTCGGCGAGGGCGAGCGGGGCAGTGTTGAAACCGTTTGCAGAGGCGGCGTGCAGCTGATGGCGGCCATCAGCGCGGTGCCGAGACAACTGGACAATGGGCTCGCGCGGCACTCGGCACCATAGGCCGCCAAGGTCCGACCGGGCCCATTGACCCAGGCGTCCCGCCACTGGCGCCGTACCGGAGCTCCGGTCACCTCGGATCTCATTCCAGCGCGGGTCTCCGGGGTCGCGTGGTGATGCGGCTGCTATGCGGTGACGCGGTCGTGCCTCGCGGGACTTCCTGCCGCGTAGTGGACGTACTCGCGTTCCAGTCTGAATCCGGCCGTCCAGGCGAGCAGGCGGCTGGGGCGGTTGTCGCGGGAGCAGGACCAACTCGCGGTGTGACCGCGGGCCGCGATGTCTGCGCACAGGGCGGTGACGCAGGCGAGGGCGAGGTGTTCGCGCCGGTGCTCGGGCACCGCGACGCAGGCGATGTCCTCGTATGTGCTGCCCAGAAAATAGGCGCAGGCGATGGCCAGAACGCGGCCCTTGTGGAAGGCGGCCCAGCCGAGACCGGAGGCCGCGAGAGCGGCCGGTCCACCCCATGTGCCGTGGATCCAGGATGAGTCGGCGTCGAGTTCGGCGAGGGCCGGGGCGTGTTCGGGTGTGAGGCGTCGTACCGTCACGCCCCAGGGGAGGCGGGGTATCGAGGAGGGCGGCGTGCGGTGTACGTAGACCATGCGTTCCCAGGGGGTGACCTGGTCGAAGGCATCGGCGAGGGCGGGGAGGAAGCGGTCGGGTGCCTCGATGTAGCAGTCGGCCAGCGGTGTGAGGTCCCCGGCGGTGAGGGCGGTCGGGTGACCACGCAGCAGGGCGTGGTCGGCGCAGCGTACGGCGATGGCGCGTGGGTGTACCGCCCGGTCGGCCCACCATCGCCCGGTTCCGGTGGCCAGGGCGTGTTCGGCGAGGGCGGCGGGGCCGGGCGCCGCGGCGGGGAACCATCGGGAGAGGGCGGGAAGCTGGTGGGGGAGGAGCTGGATCACGAGGTCGCCTTTCACGGGGTGTGGGGCGGCCCCGGCATGTAGCGGGGCCGCCCCTGGGGCTCAGCGCTGACCGGCTCTGCGGCCGTGGTTCGCCTTCCTCTTGCGGCGGGCCTTCTTCTTGCGGGCGCGCTTCGACATGGGCATCAACTCCGTTGTGTGAAAGGGAACTTCAAGCGATGCGGCCGACGAGGAGGTCGGCGAGCTTGTTGAGGCGCTTGATCGTGCGGTCCTCGGTGGCGGCCGAGGCCGGTTCGACGCGCTCGGCACGGTCGTAGTACGCGCCGTTGACGATCTCGACGGCCGGGTCGCAGAGGCGGACCACGTTCGCGGCCCCCTCGGCCGGTGTGACGCCTTCGTGCGCGTACAGGGACAGCAGCGCCGTGTCGCAGATGCCGGGGTGGACGGAGACCGCGGTCACGCGCGGGTCGGCTGCGAAGACGGTGAGCGCCAGCTGTGACTGGGCGTAGGCGGCGAGCCGGGAGTAGCGGCGGGCGCGGTTGGGGTCGTTCCACTGCATGTTCGCGGTGCGGTGCAGGGAGGAGGAGACGTTGACGACCCGCCCGCCGGGGTCGGGGGTGAGCGCCGGCTCCAGCAGGCACGTCAGCAGATAGTGGGCGAGGAAGTTGACCTGGAGGGCGATCTCGTTGCCGTCGGCGGTGACGGTGTGCCGTTCGGGCGCCGCGATGCCCGCGTTGTTGACGAGGACGTCGAGGTGCGGGTGCTCGGCGACGACACGGCGCGCCAGGGACTCGACCTCGTCGAGGTGCGTGAAGTCGGCGGCATACGTGCGCAGTCGGTCCGCGCCGACGCCGGCGGTGGCGATGAGTCGATCCGCGGCGGCGCGCGCCTCCTCGGCGGTACGGCCGTGCAGCAGCACGGTGGCACCGCGTTCGGCGAGCTGTCGTGCGCTCTCGTAGCCGATGCCTGAGGTGGCGCCGGTGACGAGGACGGTACGGGAGGAAAGGGTGGAGTCGGGCATGGTTCATCCAGGGGTACGAGCACGCGCGCAGCCCCGGCGAGGGGGCGGCGCACGTGCGGGCAGGTGAGCAGGAAAAGGGGCGTCGGATCGGATCACGACGCCCCTCGGTTCGCGGACGGCTGCGTCAGAAGGACGCGGACGTTTCCGCGCAGCGCGGCACACGACGGAGCGGCCGAGCGGGACTCGGCGGCCGGTCGAAGAGGAGCCAGGCGCTGTTCACAGGCTCCATCGAAGCCGTTCCGTATGCCCCGGGCAAGCCGGAAGCCCGTTCTCTGATGCGCCTCTGACGTGCGCATACACACCCTTGACGGCCGGGGTGCGGGAGCGTGCGCGGCTCAGCCGAGACCCGGCACCCTGGAGATCAGCAGGTCGATCAGCTTGATACCGACGAAGGGCAGGACGAGCCCGCCGAGGCCGTACAGCATGAGGTTGCGGCGCAGCAGGTCGTGCGCCGACGACGGCGTGTAGCGCACGCCCCGCAGTGCGAGCGGGATCAGGGCGACGATGATGAGCGCGTTGAAGATGATTGCCGAGGTGATCGCGGACGTCGGGCTGTGCAGACCCATGACGTTGAGCGATTCCAGACCCGGGTAGGCGCCCGCGAACATCGCGGGGATGATCGCGAAGTACTTCGCCACGTCGTTCGTGATGGAGAAGGTCGTCAGCGCCCCCCGCGTGATGAGCAGTTGCTTGCCGATCTGGACGATCTCGATGAGCTTCGTCGGGTTGGAGTCCAGGTCCACCATGTTCCCGGCCTCCTTGGCGGCCGAGGTTCCGGTGTTCATGGCCACGCCCACGTCGGCCTGGGCCAGCGCCGGCGCGTCGTTCGTGCCGTCCCCGGTCATGGCGACGAGTTTGCCGCCCTCCTGTTCCCGTTTGATCAGCGCGAGCTTGTCCTCGGGGGTCGCCTCGGCCAAGTAGTCGTCCACGCCCGCCTCTTCGGCGATGGCGCGGGCGGTGAGCGGGTTGTCGCCGGTGATCATCACCGTGCGGATGCCCATGTGGCGCAGCTCGGCGAACCGTTCGCGGATGCCGTCCTTGACGACGTCCTTCAGATGAATCAGGCCCAGCACCCGCGGCCCGTTCCAGTCGTGCACGGCCACCAGGAGCGGGGTGCCGCCGGAGGCCGCCACGGAATCCGCCGACCTGCGCGCCTCGGGCGGGACATGGCCCCCGTACATCTCCACCCACTCGACGACCTGCTGGGAGGCGCCCTTGCGGATCGCGCACACCGCGCCGTTGTCCCAGCTCAGGTCGACGCCGCTCATCCGGGTCTGCGCGCTGAACCTCACCCACCTGGCATGGCTCAGCTCGCCCTCGGCAGGCGCCCGTAGTCCGTACCGCTCCTTCGCCAGTACGACGACGGAGCGGCCTTCCGGCGTCTCGTCGGCCAGGGACGACAACTGGGCGGCGTCGGCGAGTTGGCCTTCCTCGATGCCCGGCAGCGGCACGAACGCGGCGGCCTCGCGGTTGCCGAGGGTGATGGTGCCGGTCTTGTCGAGGAGGAGGGTGCCCACGTCGCCGGCGGCCTCGACCGCACGGCCGGACATGGCGAGGACATTGCGCTGGACGAGCCGGTCCATGCCCGCGATGCCGATCGCGGACAGCAGGGCGCCGATGGTCGTGGGGATGAGGGTGACGAGGAGGGCGACGAGGACGGTGGTGGACTGCGCGGCGTCGGCGTACTCGGCCATCGGCTGGAGGGTGACGACGACCAGGAGGAAGACGATGGTGAGCGCGGCGAGCAGGATGTTCAGCGCGATCTCGTTCGGGGTCTTCTGCCGGGAGGCGCCCTCGACGAGCGCGATCATCCGGTCGAGGAAGGAGTGCCCCGGGCGGGCGCTGACGCGCAAGACGATCCGGTCCGACAGGACGGTCGTGCCACCCGTGACGCCGCTGCGGTCGCCCCCCGACTCCCTGATGACCGGCGCGGATTCCCCCGTGACCGCCGACTCGTCCACCGCGGCGACACCGTCGATGACGTCGCCGTCGGCGGGGATGAGCTCGCCCGCCTCGACCAGGACGACATCGAGCGGTTTGAGGTCGGTGGCGGCTACGGCCTCGGTGTCGGCGTGGCGCAGATCGGTGCCGTAGCTCCAGTGGCGCAGGCGCAGCGCGACCGTGTCCGTACGGGCCTTGCGCAGCGCCTGTGCCTGCGCCTTGCCGCGGCCCTCGGCGACGGCCTCCGCGAGGTTGGCGAAGATCACCGTCAGCCACAGCCAGGCGCTGATCACCCAGGTGAAGACGGCGGGGTGGAGCACCGCGGACAGGGTCGTGAGGACGGCTCCCACGGAGACGACGAACAGCACCGGGTTCTTCACCAGGATCCGAGGGTGCAGTTTACGAAGTGCCTCGGGGAAGGACTGCACGAGTTGGGCGGGCTCGAACAGACCGCTCGGCGCGCGGCGTTTCGCTTCTCCCCTCGATTCGGGGGCGCGCTGTCGTCGGGTCGGCGGGGCCTGCTGGGGGGCGGCGGGAATCATCGGGACCTTCGAGCCTCGGTGGGAACCGGTACGAGCGCACCGGGGCACGCCGACGACCGGTCGAGCTGACACGGGAACGGGTGGGCGGCGGGCTCTGCGGTGCCTGGATCCCGGCACCGCAGAGCTGCGCACGGGCATCGGCGGCGCGATGACGACGACAACGCCGCCGCGTGCTCGGCCGCCGGGAGGCCGTTCGGACGCCCTCGGGCGAGGAAGGCGTCCGCGGTTGCTTCCGGGAGGGAAGCAGTCAGGCCACTGACGTCCGATGCCTCTCCGGCGACCGAGGGAGAATCTAGCCCTGCCGCACCTTCGAACTGTCCTTCCGAGCAAGGAATTTGCGCCTCCCTTACGGCCGACCGGTGGGTGACGTCAAGGCGTCGTCAAAGCCACCTGAGAAAGCGTCAGGACATCGTCAACGAACGACACAGGGGGCCGAGGCCGGTCCCAGACTGAGCGACACCGGGGACACGGGCGATCGTCCGTGGCGTGACGCCGGAGGGCCGAGGCCTCCCCCAGGGTTTCGGCTTCGCTGAACAGGGGGACTCCCATGGCCGTCACTACGCGCAGTCCTGAGGCGGTGGCCGGGACCGGCGCACAGCCCCAGCATGGACCTGTCGCCCGGCCCGGTGGTGGACCCGGCCCGCGGCCTGGAGGGGGGCCGCGGCCGGGTGTCCCGGGTCGTCGTCGCCTTCGTCGCGCGGCCGTGGCCGCGTGGGCCGTTCTGCGCCGCCGCTACTGGACCGCCCTGCCCGCGCGGCTGCGTCTCCTGCGCATGGCCGTGGTCACGCTCGCCATCGCCCTTGCCCTGCTGCTCACGTCGGCCGGGCTCGCCGCCATCAGTACCTGGGACGCCGTCGCGGGACGGGACGCGCCCCGCACCACCAGCGCCGCCGACCTCGACCTCGCCCTGAACGACATGGACGCGCAGGCCGCCAACATCCTTCTTTCCAGCGGCAACGCGGGCCAAGGGCGCCTGGCGACGCCGTACGCGAAGGCGGTCGGCTTCTACGGGGACGCCCGCCGCACGATCGGCCACGATCTGCGTACGCTCGCCGTCGCCGCCCAGGGCGACCACACCGACGAGCACACCGTGGAGTCCCTGACCGACGACTTCGCCGAGTACCAAGAACTCATAGGCCGCGCGCTGGAGAACGACGGCCGCACCGGGGCAAGCCGGCCGCCCTCGTGGACTACCGCAAGGCCACCGACCTGCTGCGGAATCAACTCCTCCCAGACGCGCGGAAGCTGGTGGACTCCAACGACAGCGCGTTCAACACGCGGTACGCACAGGCCCGTTCGGCCCTGGCCGGCCAACTCGTCGTCGCCGTCGTCCTCGGCGTACTGCTCCTCGTCTCCCTCGGTGTCCTCCAGTGGTACCTGGCCCGCCGTTTCCACCGGATCCTCAACCCCGGCGTCCTCGCCGCCACGGTCTGCGCGCTTCTCGCCGTCCTCCTGGGCATCCAGGCGCTGTCGGCCACCGCGGAGCATCTGCGCGGGGCACGGCGTGACGCGTTCGACTCCGTCGTCGCGCTCTCGCGCGCCCGGGCGATCGCCTACGACGCGAACGCCGACGAGAGCCGCTATCTCCTCGACCCCGAGCGCCGGGAGCAGTACGCGCAGACCTTCTTCACCAAGTCGCAGGAGCTGTACGGGCTCAAGGACGCGACTCCCGCCACGTACGACGACGAGCTCGCCACAACGTGGCGGGCATACCGCTCCGACCACGGTGACCTGCGCTTCACCGGCGAGTTCCGGCGCGAACTCGACAACGTCACCTTCGCCGGCGAGCGGACCGCGGCGGAGAAGACGGTCGAGACCTACGCCGTGTACCAGCGCGACGACCGAAAGATCCGCGCCCTGCTCGCACAGGGCAGGGAACGCGAGGCCGTCGCGTTCTGCATGGGCTGGCAGGCGGGCACGTCGAACGCGCACTTCGGGGCGTGGATGACGGCGCTGGACAAGGTCACCGACATCAACCGCCGGCACTTCACCGCCTCGGTCCAGGCAGGCCGCTCCTCAGTGGAAGATCTGCTGCCGGGGGCCCTGGGAGCCTTGGCCTCGGTGGCCGCGCTCACCGCCCTCGGGCTGCGGCCACGGCTCGCCGAGTTCCGCTGAGGTGTTCGGGGCGTTCGGTGCCGTTCGGCGCGGACGTATGGACACGTCCCTGACGGGCCGTCCCGCGATCGACGGCCCGGCGCTCGGCCTCAATCGCTGGGCAGTCCGTGGGCGTCCGCGAGTCGGGCCTCTTCCAGGTCGAGCGAGCGTTGCAGTCGGCGGCGGGTCGTGTCGCTGATGCGGTGCCGGTCGTAGAGGCGCTGGAGTTCGGTCTCCTCGACCGTGATCAGGTCGCGTCGCAGCTGGCGGTAGGTGAGGTCGGCGGATTCCGTCGGAGTGCCGTCGCCGTCGGCCTGCCCGAGGCGATCGCTCGCGTCGTCGAGGCGGGCCGTCAAGCCGCGGCGAAGCCGGTCGAGGACGACATCGGGGACGGCTTCCAGTTCGGATATCTCGTCCAGCCGGCTCAGGCCCGCGTTGGCCAGGCTGCAGCGTGCCGCGGCCTCCTCGCGTTCGGTGTGGTCGGGTTCGAGGGCGATGCCCGAACGGCGGACGACGGGAGCCAGGGTGAAGCCCTGGACGACGAGGGTGACGACCACGACCGAGGTGGTCAGGACGAGGACGAGGGGGCGTTCCGAGAGCGTGGACCCGTCCTCCATGGTCACCGGGATGGACAGGGCGGCTGCCAGGGGGACCACACCGCGGGTGCCGGCCCAGGTCAGGACGACCGGCACCCGCCAGTTCATCCGCTGGATCCCGCCCTTGCGCTGCACCACGGCGGACAGCGGCGCCAGCCACAACAGGCGCATGGCGATGAGCGTGGCGGCGACGGCGAGCGCGTACAGCGGCCAGGCCCGGCTGCCGTCGGACAGGGCCCGCACCTGGGCCGGCAGAGCCAGTCCGATGAGCGAGAACACCACGCTCTCCAGCAGGAAGACCACCGTGCCGTAGACGGCGTGGAGCTGGAGGCGGATGCGGGCGTTGGTGAGGCCGTCGCCCCGTCCGCCCAGGACGACTCCGGCGACCACCACCGAGGTGACACCCGAGGCATGCGCGGCCTCGGCCAGGACGTACGCCGCGTAGGGCGTGACCAGGGCGATCACCGTCTCCAGGACGGGGTCCTCGGTTCGGCGCCGGATCAGCGTCACCACGCCCGCGACCGCGGCGCCGATGACCATGCCGCCGCCCGCCAGCAGCGCGAACTCACTCGCTGCCGCACCCCAGCCGGCCGCCGCCGATGCCACGGCGACGCTCACCGCGACCCGGAAGAGGACGAGGGAGGTCGCGTCGTTGAAGAGGCTCTCGGCCTGCACCAGCACCTGCACCTTGGGCGGCAGCGCCAGCCGTCTGCCGAGCGCGGTCACCGCCACCGGGTCGGTGCTCGCCAGCACGGCTCCCAGCACGAACGCCATCTGCCACGACAGCGGCGTGACCAGGGAAGCGACCGCCCCGACCGCGGCCGCCGAGGCCAGGACCAGGCCCGTCGACAGCACTCCGACCGGTTTCCACACGGCGCGTAGGTCGCGCCAGGGCAGTTCCTCGGCGCTCGCGTACAGAAGGGGCGGCAGGACGACGAGGCCGATGATCTCGGGGCTGATCTGGATCTCCGGGGTGCCCGGCAGCAGGGCGACGGCGAGGCCCGCGATCACGAGCAGGGAGGGTGCGGGGATACGCCAGTGGCGAGCGAAGGTGGCCACGACGGTGGCGAGGACCACGAGAGCCAGAACTGTCCCTACCGCGCGCATGGCATCCCTCTGGTCATGAGGAGGAGACCTTGTGGCTCCCCGCCGACCAGACTTCCCGGCACACCGCTTTCACCCTATCGGGCCAGCACCCGTCAAAGCAGTGTCAACGTCCACGTGACCGGCGCCAAGGATGCGTCAGGGAGCGCGCCGAGAGACACGCACAAGCGGTTCGGTAGGGGAAGCAACCCTTCCCTTCAGGGAATCGATCGCCAGTGAGTGGAGCACGTCGGCTGCGATGAGTGACGTACGGATCGATATGAGCGACGTACGGACCGGCGGGGGCGAGGCACAGCCTCTCGCCGGGGGCGTACCCCCTGATGTGGGCGAGGTACGGCCCGGGCGGCTGAAGGTCTACCTCGGCGCCGCCCCTGGGGTCGGCAAGACCTACCGCATGCTCGACGAAGGGCGACGCCGGGCGGCGCGCGGCGCTGATGTGGTGGTGGGGTTCGTGGAGTGCCACGGGCGCCCCGGCACGGAGAGGATGCTCGACGGCCTGGAGGTCGTCCGGCGTGCGCCCTGCTCCTATCGCGGCGGGGACTTCGAGGGGATGGACCTGGCCGCGGTCCTCGCCCGTCGCCCGCAGGTCGCGCTGGTGGACGAGATCGCCCACAGCAACGTTCCGGGAGGCGGCCGCAATCCCAAGCGGTGGCAGGACATCGAGGAACTGCTCGCCGCCGGGATCGACGTCATCACAGCGCTGAACATCCAGCACCTGGAGTCCCTCAACGACGTCGTCGAGAAGATCACGCGGGTACCGCAGCGCGAGACGGTACCCGACGAGGTCGTACGACGGGCGCAGCAGATCGAGTTCGTCGACATCCCACCGGAGGGACTGCGCCGCCGGATGGCGCACGGGAACATCTACGCACCCGAGAAGATCGACGCCGCTCTCGCCAACTACTTCCGCCCCGGCAACCTGACCGCCCTGCGCCAGCTCGCCCTGCTGTGGGTCGCAGACCGTGTGGACGAGGCGCTCCAGGCGTACCGCTCCGAGCACAACATCGGCGGGGTGTGGGAGACGCGGGAACGGGTGGTCGTGGCCCTCACCGGCGGGCCCGAGGGAGACACCCTCATCCGGCGGGCCGCACGGATCGCGGACAGGTCGGCGGGCGGTGACCTGCTCGCCGTGCACGTGACCCGCAGCGACGGCCTCGCCGCGGGTGCCTCGCACGCCTCCCTGGCCCGGCAACGGCGGCTGATCGAGGATCTCGGCGGCAGCTACCACTCGGTCGTCGGCGACGACGTCGCCACGGCCCTGGTGGACTTCGCCCGCGCCGAGAACGCCACCCAGCTCGTCCTCGGCACCAGCCGCCGCGGCCGCGTCGAACGCTTCGTCACCGGACGCGGCACCGGCGAGACCGCGGTCGAACTCTCCGGCGACATCGACGTCCACACGGTCACCCACGAACGCGCCGGACGCGGCACCCTGCTGCCCTCCCGCCGCCGCACCCTCTCCACCGTACGCAGGATCGCCGGCCCGGTCGCCGGGCTGCTGCTGCCCGTGGCACTCACCCTCCTGCTGAATCCGGACACGGCCCGGGACCGGCTCAACCTCACCAGCGAGGCCCTGCTCTTCCTGCTCACCGTGGTGGGCGTGGCCTGCATAGGCGGGGTCGTGTCGGCGGTGATCGCCTCGGTCACGGCGTCCCTGCTGCTCAACTACTGGTTCATCCCGCCCATCGGCCGGTTCACGCTGAACGACCCGAACGCACTGCTGGCCCTGGCGGTCTTCGCGGTGGTCGCCGCCGTCGTGGCCACGGTCGTGGACCGCTCGCTGCGCCTGTCGCGGCGCTCGGCGCGGGCCACAGCGGAGGCGGAGACGATGTCCTCGCTCGCCGGGAGCATCGTGCGGGGCGGAGCGACGATCCCGGCGCTGGTGGAACGGACCCGCGAGACCTTCGGCATGGACTCCGTGGAGCTGGTGGACGAGCCGCCCGGAGACGACGGCGCGACGGTCGTGCCCGCGGGACCCGGCGCCTTCCTGGTCCTGCGCGGTCGCACGCTTCCGTCGTCGGAGCGGCGCGTCCTCGCCGCGTTCGCCGCGCACGTGGGATCGGCCGTCGAACGGGCCAGGCTCGCCGAGGCCGCCGCCGAGGTCGAACCGGTCAAGGCCGCCGACCGGATGCGCACGGCGCTGCTGCGGGCGGTCGGTCACGACCTTCGTACGCCTCTCGCGGCGGGCTGGGCCGCGGTCTCCTCGCTGCGCAGCCGGGACATCGCCTTCTCCGACGAGGACCGGGACGAACTCCTCGCCACCGCGGACGAGTCCATGGCCAAGCTGAACCGGCTGGTGGAGAACCTCCTCGACCTCAGCCGCCTCCAGGCCGGCGTCCTCACCCTCAATCTGCGTGGCACCACGCTGGAGGAGGTACTGCCGGCCGCGCTGGCGGACACCCCCGAGGTCGAGGTGGCGGACCTGGAGGAGGTCCCGGCCGTGCTGGCCGACCCGCCCTTGCTGGAACGGGTGATCGCCAACCTCGTCGCCAACGCCGCCCGGCACAGTCCGGCGGACCGCAAGGTGCTGCTGACCGCGAGCGCGCACGCGGGCCGCGTGGAAGTGCGTGTCGTCGACCGCGGGCCGGGCCTGCCGACCACCGACCGCGACCGGCTCTTCGAACCCTTCCAGCGACAGGGCGACACCGACAACACCACCAGCCTGGGTCTGGGCCTGGCCCTTTCCCGGGGGCTGACCGAGGCGATGGACGGCACACTCACCGCGGAGGACACTCCCGGCGGCGGTCTGACGATGGTGCTGTCGCTGCCCGTGGCCGAGCGGGCGGAGCACCCCGGTGATCCGCAGAGCGTAGGAGGCAGCGTATGAACACCGAAAGCGGCACACCAGGACTCGTGAGCGCCAGGACACAGGGGCTCGGAGGCGTCGTGACGAGCGCAGGAGGTGACGGCGTGATGACCGGATATCCGATACGGGACCGACTCGCCCTGGTGGCGGGTCTCCTGGGCCCGTTCCTGGTGGCACTCGTCCTCGTGCCCTTCCGAACGGATCTGTCGCGTACCAACGCGGCGCTGATCCTGGTCGTGGTGGTCGTCGCGGTCGCGGCGATCGGCAGCCGTACGGCCGGTGCGGTCGCGGCGCTGTCGGCGGCGGCCTGGTTCGACTTCTTCCTCACCCGTCCCTACCAGACCTTCGACATCACCGCGTCCTCGGACATCGAGACGGCCGTCCTGCTGCTGATCGTCGGCCTGATCGTGTCCCAGCTCGCGGCCCGCGCCCGCCGCCTCGAAGTGATCACCGTGACGGACGCGGGATACCTGGCCCGGATTTATGAGACGGCCGAGCTCGCCCAGTCCGCGAAGTCCTCGGACACCGTGGTCGACCACGTCCGCCGGGAGCTGACCGAACTCCTCGGCCTGCGTGGCTGCCGTTTCGAGTACGGCACCCTGATGGGGCAGCCGCCGCGCCTGGAACAGGACGGCAACGTGGCGGTCGGGCGGCGGCACTGGGATGTCGACGCGAGCGGCTGGCCGGACGGCGAGATCGAGCTGCGTACCCACGGCAACGGCCGCTACCTGGGCCGCTTCATGCTCACCCCCGGCCCGGGCCCCGTACCGCCGCTCCAGGCACGCCTGGTCGCGGTCACCCTCGCCGACCAGACGGGCGCGGCTCTCGACACGGCGGGGCCGGTGAGGGACGGCTGATGGACGCATACGGGACGAGGTGACAGTCGTAGACGAGATGACAGACCTATACGGAACGTTGACGCCGAACGGGTGTCTCCCCGGAACCGGTTGCCTCCGTGCTGCCGTTCTTGACTGATGTGACGTCAACTCTCCATATACGTACGGAACTTGGCCCCCGCTCCCAGCACATGGTGATCTGCGGCGACGACGGGCTCGCGCACCGGCTCGCCGTCGAACTGGACGCCGTGTGCGGCGAGGCCGTGACCGTCGTGCTGCCCTCCCGGCGCGACGAACACGGCTCCGAGATCGCCGCGCTCCACCGGGACCCGCACTCGCCCATCGAGCTGCTGGTGTCGGCGCACCCCGACGAGCAGACCCTGCGGGCCGCGGGCGTACAGCGGGCCGCGGCCCTCGCACTGACCTACGGTGACGACCAGGTCAACATGACCGCGGCGCTCCTGGCCAGGGGCCTCAACCCGTCCGTACGCCTGGTCATCCGCATGTTCAACCGTGAGCGCGGCCGGCACCTGGAGCGCCTCCTCGACCGCGCGGCCGCCGAGGTCACGGGCGGGGGCGACGACGATCCCCGGCCGGACATGTCCACCACGGTGCTGTCCGACGCAGACACCGCCGTGCCCGAACTGGTGGCCGCCGCCACGGTCGGCCACGGCCACACCCTCCAGATCGAGGGCAAGGTCTTCCGCGGCGTCGTACGGGCCGCCGGCACACCACCCCGGCCGACCGATCTGGCCACGCTCGCCGTGCTCTCCGGCGCGCACCAGGACGACCCGGCGAGCGAGGACAGCGCCGAAACACGGGGCGAGGACGGCACGCAGCTGCTGCCGGACACCCGCACCGCCTACCACCGCCAGTTCACGCACGGCCGCCTGATGTTCGAGGAGGTCACCCAGCATCACCACGCACCCGAGCCGACCGCGCGAGAGCGGCGAGCCTCTGTCAGCGGCTGGCTGCGGGCACGGCTCGCGCACCTGCCGTGGCGGGTCTTCCTCTCCCGTGACGTCCTCGCGGTCTTCGGGGCACTGGCCGCGATCGTGCTGGCGCTCACCGCCGCCACGGCGCTGTTCGCCGACGAGCATCCGTGGTGGAAGAACGCCTACCTCCCGCTGCTGGACATCTTCACCATGGGCGATCCCGCCACCAGGGAGGCCGTGGCCCGCCGGGTGCTGCAACTGATCGCGGGCTTCGTCGGGCTCGCCGTACTGCCGCTCGTCGTGGCCGCCACCATGAACGCCACCGAGGCTTTCCGCACTGCCTCCGCCGGCCATCCGCCCGCCGACGACCTCACGGATCACATCGTCGTGGTCGGTCTCGGCAAGATCGGCACCCGGGTGCTCGCCCAGCTGTGCACCACCGATCACGAGGTCGTCGCGGTAGAACGGGACCCACACGCGCGCGGCGTCGCCCTTGCCCGGGAACTCGGCGTTCCCCTGGTGCTGGAGGAGGCCGGAGCACCGGGTGTCCTCGACCGGGCACTCATCCGGCACAGCAAGTCGCTGCTGGTCCTCACCCGGGACGACGGCGAGAACCTCGACATCGTGATGGCCGCACGCGAGATCAACCCGGGCATACGCGTGGTGATGCGGCTGTACGACGACGACTTCGCCGCCACCGTGCAACGCACCCTGCGCGCTTCCTACCCCGACGCGCCCACCCGCAGCCGCAGCGTCTCGGCGCTCGCGGCGCCCTCCTTCGCCGCCGCGATGATGGGCCGCCATGTGCTGGGAGTGATGCCGGTCGAGCGGGGCTCGCTGCTGTTCACGGTCGTCGACGTGGCCGGGCACCCCGAACTCGAGGGACGCTCGGTCCATGAGGCGTTCCGCGAGCACGAGTGGCGGGTCCTGGCCGTCGGTTCCGCCATGGCGCACCCCGCGCCCTCGTCCGGGGACACGCTCGCGGGGATCCGGTTCCGCCGGCCCGGCTTCGACTGGCGTCCGCCCCACGGGCGGGTGCTTCGAGCGGCCGACCGCGTCGTGCTGGCGACGACGCGGCGCGGTCTGGACATCCTCATGACCGGGGTGCAGCCGCATCCGGTGGACAGACGGGGATGAGGGCGGCGCGGGCTCAGCCCAGCCCGGAGACCTTGAACACGGTGAGGGCGGTCTCGCGATCGATCCGCTCCGAGACCTGGCGCAGCGCGGTCGCCCCACAGGCGAGCGATCCGGACGCCGCCGACTTCTGGGCGTCCTCGTCCAGGCGGTGCCACAGTTCGGGGTTGTCCACCAGGATCTGGGGGTTGATCTCGACCCGAACACCGGACGCGTCCCGCAGGAGGAGCCGCTGCGATACGCCGTCCAGACAGCGCACCGACACCAGCAGGTCGGTGCGAACCCGCCGCTTCCGCAGCAGTCCGCGTGAGGCCAGCCAGCCCTCGCCCGCGCTGACCCTGGGCGGGTACAGCACCAGGAACAGGAGCAAGCCGACCCCGGCCCACAGCGCGCCGCGCAGGGGGGTGAGCGTGCCCGCTCCCCAGTCGATCAGCAGGAGAGTGGTGAGCAGTACGGCCGCGCAGCGGATCGAGCTGCGCAGATCCCTTGCCCAGTGGCGGTCGTGCGCCACTTCCGCGGGCGGCTCCGGAGGAGTGCGGACCGCGTCGTGTCGCGCGTCGTAGCGGCGTTCCATACTGCCGAAGGTAGAGGCCAGGGGAGGCCAGAACCGCATGTCTTGACGAGACTCTGATGGGCACCCTGCTCGTTCTTGACGCCAGGGTGTGGCATGGGCCACCGGAAGGGGATTCCCGCACCTCGATGGCGCGGGCCGTCGACGTCTCAGGCGGATGGGGGATCGGTTCCGGCGGATGGATGAGTCGGCCGTAAGAGTTCCGTCAAAGGTGTCCGAGCCTCCGTATGGGAGCCGTCAACGGCGCTCGAATTCGGCCAGAGAGACGGTTTCCTCTAATCGTCCGCTCGATCCGAACCTCTTCTAGGAGCTCACGATGGCCGACCTGGCCTTCGTCGTCACCACGATCGCGGTGTTCGCGCTGGTGGCCCTCGTCGCCAAGGGGGTGACGAAGCTGTGACCGCCGAGAACATTGTCGGCCTGGTCGTGGCCGTCGCCCTGCTGGGCTATCTCGTCCTCGCCCTCGTCTTCCCGGAGAGGTTCTGAACCTCGATATGAGTCCCGTTCTCGCCGGCGTGCTTCAGCTGCTGGCTCTCATAGCGGCACTGGCACTCGCCTACCGTCCCCTGGGCGACTACATGGCCCGGGTCTACTCCTCCGACAAGCACCTGCGCGTGGAGAAGTGGATCTACAAGGGCATCGGCGCCGACCCGAATGCGCAGATGCGCTGGCCCGCGTACCTGCGGGGTGTGCTGGCCTTCTCCGCCGTCAGTGTCCTGTTCCTCTATCTCCTGCAGCGCGTGCAGGGTCATCTGCCCGGCTCGCTGGGCTTCACGGCGATCGACCCGGACCAGGCGTTCAACACCGCCGCGTCGTTCGTGACGAACACCAACTGGCAGTCGTACTACGGCGAGCAGGCCATGGGCCACGTCGTGCAGACCGCCGGTCTGGCGGTGCAGAACTTCGTCTCCGCGGCCGTCGGCATGGCGGTGGCCGTGGCGCTGGTGCGTGGCTTCGCCCGCTCGCGGACCGGTGAGCTGGGCAACTTCTGGTCCGACCTGGTGCGTGGCACGGTCCGTATCCTGCTGCCGCTGTCGGTGGTCGCGGCGGTCGTGCTGGTGGCCTGTGGTGCGATCCAGAACTTTGCCGGGATCCACTCGGTGGGCCAGTTCTTCGGTGGCTCGCAGCAGTGGAACGGTGGCGCGGTGGCCTCGCAGGAGGCGATCAAGGAGGTGGGCACGAATGGTGGCGGTTACTTCAACGCCAACTCTGCGCATCCCTTCGAGAACCCGACGCCGTTCTCGAACCTGTTCGAGATCTTCCTGCTGCTGGTGATCCCGTTCGCGCTGACCCGCACCTTCGGTGTCATGGTCGGCTCGGTCCGCCAGGGTTACGCGATCCTCGCCACGATGGTGACCATCTGGATCGGTTTCGCGGCGCTGATGATGGCGACCGAGTTCCACCACCACGGTCCCGCGTTCGACATCGCGGGCGGGGCGATGGAGGGCAAGGAGACCCGGTTCGGTGTGGGGGCCTCGTCGATCTTCGCGGTGTCCACGACGCTGACCTCGACGGGTGCGGTGGACTCCTTCCACTCCTCGTTCACCGGACTCGGCGGCGGTATCACCATGCTGGGCATGCAGCTGGGTGAGATCGCGCCCGGTGGTACGGGCTCCGGTCTCTACGGCATGCTGATCATGGCGATCATCGCCGTGTTCATCGCCGGCCTGATGGTCGGCCGCACCCCCGAGTACCTGGGCAAGAAGATCGGCACCCGCGAGATCAAGTTCGCGGCCTGCTACATCCTGATCACCCCGGCACTGGTGCTCGTCTTCACCGCCGCGGCGATGGCGCTGCCCACCCCGGGCCACTCGATGACCAACTCCGGGGCGCACGGATTCTCCGAGATCCTCTACGCCTACACCTCGGGCGCCAACAACAACGGCTCGGCCTTCGCCGGTCTGAACGCGGACACGCAGTGGTTCAACAGCACGATCGGGCTGGTCATGCTGCTGGGCCGGTTCCTGCCGATGGTGTTCGTGCTGGCGCTGGCGGGTTCGCTGGCGGAGCAGAAGCCGGTGCCGGCGACCGCGGGCACTTTGCGCACGGAGAAGCCGCTGTTCACAGGTCTGCTGGTGGGCGCGGTCCTGATCATCACCGGTCTGACCTACTTCCCGGCCCTGGCGCTGGGTCCGCTGGCCGAGGGGCTGGCGTCATGACCACACGCATAGACAACCAAGAGGACGCTGTGTCCACGACTACTCCCACTCGGGCGCCGCACAGCGATGTGCCGACCGGCCACAAGGACGAAGGAAAGGTCGGCGCGGGCCTGTTCGACCCCAAGCAGCTGCTCAGGTCGCTGCCGGACGCCGTCCGCAAGCTCGACCCGCGGGTGATGGTCAAGTCGCCCGTCATGTTCGTCGTCCTCGTCGGCTCGGTGCTGACGACGGTCTTCTCCTTCAAGGACCCGGGCGACTGGTTCGGCTGGGCGATCAGCGCCTGGCTGTGGCTCACCGTGATCTTCGCCAACCTGGCGGAGGCGGTGGCCGAAGGCCGCGGCAAGGCCCAGGCGGACACCCTCAGGAAGGCCAAGACCGACACCGTCGCGCGCCGCCTCTCGGTGGACGGCCGCTCCGAGGAGCAGGTGCCCGGCACCGAGCTGCGCGTCGGCGACCTGGTGGTCTGCGAGGCGGGCGACATCATTCCCGGCGACGGTGACGTCGTCGAGGGTGTCGCCTCGGTCGACGAGTCGGCCATCACCGGCGAGTCGGCCCCGGTCATCCGGGAGTCCGGCGGCGACCGGTCCGCGGTCACGGGCGGCACGAAGGTCCTCTCCGACCGGATCGTCATCAAGATCACGACGAAGCCCGGCGAGACGTTCATCGACCGGATGATCGCCCTGGTCGAGGGCGCGGCCCGGCAGAAGACGCCCAACGAGATCGCGCTGAACATCCTCCTCGCCTCGCTCACGATCGTGTTCCTGCTGGCGGTGGCCACGCTGCCGCCGTTCGCCGACTACGCGGGCACGCACCTGACGATGGTCGTCCTGGTGGCCCTGCTGGTCTGCCTGATCCCGACCACCATCGGCGCCCTGCTCTCCGCGATCGGCATCGCGGGCATGGACCGCCTGGTGCAGCGCAATGTCCTGGCGATGTCGGGCCGGGCGGTCGAGGCCGCCGGTGACGTCTCCACCCTGCTGCTGGACAAGACCGGCACCATCACGCTGGGCAACCGGCAGGCGTCGGAGTTCGTGCCGGTGACGGGGACGACCGAGGCCGAGGTCGCCGACGCCGCCCAGCTCTCCTCGCTGGCCGACGAGACACCCGAGGGCCGTTCCATCGTGGTCCTGGCGAAGGAGAAGTACGGGCTGCGCGAGCGGCACCAGGGCGAACTGGCGGGCGCGGAGTGGATCGCCTTCACCGCCCAGACCCGGATGTCGGGTGTGGACGTGGACGGGCGGAAGATCCGCAAGGGCGCGGCCGGTTCGGTCATCACCTGGGTCAAGGAGCAGGGCGGCACCGTATCGACGGACGCCGACACCCTGGCCAACCGCATCTCCGAGGCCGGCGGCACCCCGCTGCTCGTGGCCGTCGAGGACGCGCGCGGTGCCCGGATCCTGGGCGTCATCCACCTCAAGGACGTCGTCAAGGACGGCATGCGGGAGCGGTTCGACGAGCTGCGCCGCATGGGCATCAAGACCATCATGATCACGGGTGACAACCCGCTGACCGCGAAGGCGATCGCCGAGGAGGCGGGTGTCGACGACTTCCTCGCGGAGGCGACTCCCGAGGACAAGATGGCGCTCATCAAGCGGGAGCAGGCGGGCGGCAAGCTCGTCGCGATGACCGGCGACGGCACCAACGACGCCCCGGCGCTGGCCCAGGCCGACGTGGGCGTGGCCATGAACACCGGCACCTCGGCCGCCAAGGAGGCCGGGAACATGGTGGACCTGGACTCCAACCCCACCAAGCTCATCGAGATCGTGGAGATCGGCAAGCAACTGCTGATCACCCGGGGCGCGTTGACGACGTTCTCCATCGCCAACGACGTCGCCAAGTACTTCGCGATCATCCCGGCGCTGTTCGCCGCGGTCTATCCGGGCCTGGACAAGCTCAACATCATGCACCTGTCCTCGCCCGACTCCGCGATCCTCTCGGCCGTCATCTTCAACGCGCTGATCATCATCGCGCTGGTGCCGCTCGCCCTGAAGGGCGTGCAGTACCGGCCGGTCAGCGCCGACAAGCTGCTGCGGCGCAACCTCGGGATCTACGGCCTCGGCGGCCTGGTCGCCCCGTTCGTCGGCATCAAGATCATCGACCTGCTCATCTCCCTCATCCCCGGAATCGGCTGATCCCCATGAACAACTCGGTAAGCAACACGGCCCGGTTGCTCTGGGCCGGCCTGCGCGCCCTGCTCGTCCTGACAGTTGTGTGCGGGGTGCTGTATCCGCTCGCCGTCACCGGTGTCGCCCAGGGGATCTTCCCCGGCAGGGCGAACGGCTCGGAGATCAAGGCGGACGGCAAGGTGGTCGGCTCCTCGCTCATCGGGCAGGCCTACAACCTGCCGCTGAAGAAGGGCCAGGAGACCCCGGAGCCCGACCTGAAGTGGTTCCAGGGCCGCCCGCAGAACGGCCTCGGCACCAACAGCGTCAACACCCAGTACAAGCTGATCCTGTCCGGCGCCACGAACCGTTCCGGTGACAACGCCGACCTGATCAAGTGGGTCAAGGACGCCAAGGCCGCCGTCATCAAGGACAACTCGGTCCCCGGCTACACGGTCAAGCCCGCGGACGTGCCCGCCGACGCGGTGACCTCGTCCGGCTCGGGCCTGGACCCGGACATCTCCCCGGACTACGCGGACATCCAGGTGCACCGGATCGCGGATAAGAACGGCCTGCCCGTCGCTCAGGTGCAGAAGCTGGTCGACGAGCACACCGACGGACGGACCCTCGGCTTCATCGGCGAACCCCGCGTCAACGTCCTCGAACTCAACATCGCACTCAAGGAACTCGTGGCGAAGAGCTGATGGCCTTACGCGCACCGCGCGGGAGTTGGCGACCGGGGAGGACACCCCGGCTCGTCGACTCCCGCGCTCACGAAGCCGGTTCCACAGGTTCCGGCCCTCCGACCCACAGGGAAGGCGTACACCGATGACCCGGGTACTGGTGGTGGAGGACGACCCTCAGCTCGTCCGGGCCCTCGTGATCAACCTGCGGGCCCGCAAGTACGGAGTGGACGCGGCCCCCGACGGCACCACCGCCCTGCGCATCGCCGCCGCCCGGCAGCCCGACGTCGTGCTGCTCGACCTCGGGCTGCCCGACATGGACGGCACGGATGTCATCAAAGCCCTGCGCGGCTGGACCCGCGTACCGATCGTGGTGCTGTCCGCGCGCCGGGCCTCCGACGAGAAGGTCGCCGCGCTCGACGCAGGCGCCGACGACTACATCACCAAGCCGTTCAGCATGGACGAACTGCTGGCCCGGTTGCGGGCCGCCGTCCGCCGCACCGAGGACATTCCCCTGGCCCCCGAGACGACATTCGTCACGACGGACGCTTTCACGCTCGACCTGCTCGCCAAGAAGGCGACCCGCGACGGGCACGACGTACGTCTCACACCGACCGAGTGGCATCTGATGGAGATCCTGGTCTGCAACCCCGGCCGGCTCATCACGCAGAAGCAGCTGCTTCAGGAGGTGTGGGGGGCCAGCCAGAGCGACAAGACCAACTACCTGCGGGTCTACATGGCCCAACTCCGCCGCAAGCTGGAGGCGGACCCCGCCCACCCCCGTTACCTCATCACCGAACCCGGCATGGGTTACCGCTTCGAACGCTGAGTCCCTGGCTGAGATCCCGACCGGATTCCCGACAGGATTTCCCAACCGGATCTCTTTCGAGACCACCCCTGGCACCTTACGGCCCCGCCCGTAGAGACGAAGAGACGAGAAGATGGCACGCGGCAAACTTCGGATCTACCTCGGTGCGGCACCGGGGGTCGGCAAGACGTACGCGATGCTCTCCGAGGCGCACCGCCGGGTCGAGCGGGGTACCGACTGCGTGGTCGCGTTCGTGGAACACCACCACCGGCCGCGCACCGAGGTGATGCTGCACGGGCTGGAGCAGGTCCCGCGCAAGGAACTGGAGTACCGCGGCACCGTTTTCACGGAGATGGACGTGGACGCGGTGCTGGCCCGGCGCCCCCAGGTGGCCCTGGTCGACGAACTGCCCCACACGAACATCCCCGGTTCTCGCAACACCAAGCGATGGCAGGACGTCGAGGAACTCCTCGCCGCGGGCATCGACGTCGTCTCCACCGTCAACATCCAGCACCTGGAATCGCTGGGCGACGTCGTCGAGTCCATCACCGGCATCCGGCAGCAGGAGACGGTCCCGGACGAAGTCGTACGCCGGGCGGACCAGATCGAGTTGGTCGACATGTCGCCGCCCGCGCTGCGCCGCCGGATGGCGCACGGCAACATCTACAAGCCAGACAAGGTCGACGCCGCCCTGTCCAACTACTTCCGTCCGGGCAACCTCACGGCCCTGCGCGAGCTCGCGCTGCTGTGGGTCGCCGACCGGGTCGACGAATACCTGACCGAGTACCGCAGCGAACACCGGGTCTCCAAGATCTGGGGCTCCCGGGAGCGGATCGTCGTGGGACTCACCGGCGGCCCCGAAGGCCGCACGCTGATCCGACGGGCCGTACGCCTCGCCGAAAAGGGTGCCGGCGGTGAGGTACTGGCCGTCTACATAGCCCGTAGCGACGGACTCACCAATGCCTCGCCGAAGGAACTGGCGGTCCAGCGCACCCTCGTGGAGGACCTCGGCGGCACCTTCCACCACGTCATCGGCGACGACGTCCCGACCGGGCTCCTCGACTTCGCGCGCGGGGTCAACGCCACGCAGATCGTGCTCGGGGTGTCCCGCCGCAAGGGATGGCAGTACGTGTTCGGGCCGGGCGTCGGCGCGACGGTGGCCCGCGACTCGGGTCCCGACCTGGACGTCCACCTGATCACCCACGACGAGGCGGGCAAGGGACGCGGACTGCCCGTGGCCCGGAGCACCCGGCTCGGCCGGTCCCGCGTCATCTGGGGCTGGCTCGTCGGTGTGACCGGCCCGGCGCTCCTCACCCTGCTGCTCACCGGCGTTACACCCGAAGTCGGCCTCGCCAACGACATGCTGCTGTTCCTTGCTCTGACGGTGGCCGCGGCCCTGCTGGGCGGCCTCTACCCGGCGCTGGCCTCGGCCGTGGTGGGCTCCCTGCTGCTGAACTGGTACTTCACCCCGCCCGTCCACACCCTGACGATCGCCGATCCCGACAACATCGTCGCCATCGCGATCTTCGTCGGTGTCGCCGTGTCGGTCGCCTCGGTCGTCGACCTGGCGGCCCGGCGCACGCACCAGGCGGCCCGGCTGCGCGCCGAATCGGAGATTCTCTCCTTCCTGGCGGGCAGCGTGCTGCGCGGCGAGACCAGCCTGGAGGCCCTGCTGGAGCGGGTCCGGGAGACCTTCGCCATGGAGTCGGTCGCGCTCCTGGAGCGGGAGAGCGACGTGGCCCCCTGGACCTGCGCCGGCAGTGTGGGCCCGCGCCCGCGTGTCGAACGGCCGGAGGACGCGGACGTCGACGTGCCGGTCGGCGACCGTATGGCGCTGGCCCTGTCGGGGCGGGTTCTGCCGGCCGAGGACAGGCGGGTGCTGGCCGCCTTCGCCGCCCAGGCCGCGGTGGTCCTGGACCGGCAGCGGCTGCAGTCCCAGGCCGACCAGTCCCGCACACTGGCCGAGGGCAACCGCATCCGCACCGCGCTGCTCGCCGCCGTCAGCCACGACCTGCGCACCCCGCTGGCCGCGATCAAGGCAGCCGTTACCTCCCTCAGGTCCGACGACGTGGCCTGGTCGGAGGAGGACCGGGCCGAGCTGCTCGAGGGTATCGAGCAGGGCGCGGACCGACTCGACAATCTGGTGGGCAACCTGCTCGACATGTCCCGCCTCCAGACCGGCACGGTCACCCCGCTGATCCGGGAGATCGACCTCGACGAGGTCGTCCCGATGGCGCTCGGCGGGGTCCCCGAGGACAGCGTGGACCTGGAGATCCCGGAGACCCTGCCGATGGTCGCCGTCGACCCCGGCCTGCTGGAACGCTCGGTCGCCAACCTCGTGGAGAACGCGGTCAAATACAGCCCCTCCGGCGAGCGGGTCCTGGTCTCAGCCAGCGCCATGGCAGACCGGGTGGAGGTGCGCGTGGTGGACCGGGGCCCCGGCGTCCCGGACGAGGCCAAGGACCGCATCTTCGAGCCGTTCCAGCGCTACGGAGACGCACCCCGTGGCGCCGGGGTCGGGCTCGGCCTCGCGGTCGCCCGCGGCTTCGCCGAGGCGATGGGCGGCACCCTCACCGCCGAGGACACTCCCGGCGGTGGACTCACCATGGTGCTCACCGTCCCGGCCGCGTCCGATCCCCTGTCGGTCCGTCCCGACCTTCCGGCGACCGCCACCCCCGAGCCGGCTCTGACTCGGCCGGACGGCCCGCACGGTGCCGACCCCACATCCGGCAAGGAGGCTTCCCCGGCAAAGCCATGAAGCATTCCCTGACGAGGTGCGAAGCCTTGGCGCGTCCTTGACGCTCCTCGCCCTGGTGGCGTGGTCACACTGACCTCGAACAGCCCTGATCCCCCGCACCCTGCACCGCGAGGTCCCTGATGGCGTACGGTCTGGCCCGCCGCGAACTGCGGCCGAAAGTTCCGTTGCTGCCCGGGGAAGGCGAACGGCACCACCTCACCAGTCTTGAAGGGCTCGCCGCCCTGTCCCTGGACGCGCTGAGCTCGGTGGCGTACGGGCCCGAGGCGATCGTGCTCGTCCTGATCGCCGCCGGGACCGGGGCGCTGTCCGCCACACTGCCGGTGACCTTGGTCATCGCCGCGCTATTGGCGGTGCTCGTCGTGTCCTACGGGCAGGTGATCGCCGTTCACCCCGACGGCGGTGGCGCCTACGCGGTGGCCAAGAAGGATCTCGGCCCCAGGACGAGTTACCTCGCGGCGGCCAGTCTCGTCGTCGACTACGTGCTCACCGTGACCGTCAGCCTGGCGGCCGGAGCGGCCAGTCTCGCGTCTGCCTTCCCCTCGCTCGGCTCGCATCTGCTTGAGCTCTGCCTGGCCGGGCTCGCTCTGCTCACGGTCGTGAACCTGCGCGGCGTGGCCGAGAGTGCCCGGGTACTGATGCTGCCCACGGTGCTGTTCATCGTGAGCATCCTCGGCATCGTCGTGCTCGGGCTGCTGCGCCCCCACCCGGCGGCCGTCGTCGGGACGTACCAACCCGTCCACGCCACCGAGGCGTTGGGCGTACTGCTGCTCCTGAAGGCGTTCTCCTCCGGCTGCTCCGCGCTCACCGGGGTGGAGGCCATCGCCAACGGGGTACCCGCCTTCCGCGCGCCGCGCGTCAAGCGGGCGCAGCGCACCGAGCTGATGCTGGGCGCGCTGCTCGGGCTGATGTTGATCGGGCTGGCGGTGCTGATCCGCCGTGACCATGTGGCTCCGCGCGGCGGCGTGACCGTACTCGCGCAGCTCACGGCGGGCTCGTACGGGACGGGCTGGCCGTACTACGCGACCAATCTCATCGTCACCGTGGCCCTCGCGTTCGCCGCGAACACCAGCTTCGGCGGACTGCCCGTCCTGATGAGCCTGCTGGCCAAGGACCACCGGCTGCC
Organism: Streptomyces sp. NPDC026500; assembly: GCF_055567635.1. NCBI lineage: Bacteria > Bacillati > Actinomycetota > Actinomycetes > Kitasatosporales > Streptomycetaceae > Streptomyces > Streptomyces sp. NPDC026500. The sequence continues at coordinate 149,112 of NZ_JBVHQB010000010.1, forward strand.
GCATCTCTTCGGGCTGCGCAAGGAACGCCCCGTCTATCGCTGGGGAGTCGCGGCCCTCGCCCTGCTCGCGGCGCTGCTGCTGATCGCCGTGAACGCGGACACGCACCGGATGATCCCGCTGTTCGCGATCGGGGTGTTCATCGGCTTCACGATCAGTCAGATCGGGCTCGTACGGCACTGGAGGCGCGAGCGGCACCCCGGCTGGCTGCGGCGCGCGGTGCTGAACGGGATCGGCGCGGTACTGACGGCCGTGGCGGGCATCGTTCTGCTGGCCACCAAGTTCCTGGAGGGGGCGTGGGTGGTGGTGGTCGCCATTCCGTTGCTGATGCTGCTGTTCTCCCGCGTCCAGCGGTACTACACGGAGGTCGGCCGGGAACTCGGGCTCGGCGAGGTTCCGCCACCGGTGCGTCTCACCGACTCCCTCGTCATCGTGCCGGTCGGCGAGGTCAGCAAGCTCACCCAGCTCGCGCTGACAGCCGCCCGCGCGCTCGGTCGCGACGTCGTCGCGGTCGCCGTGCACGGTGATCCGGCCAAGGCCCGTGCCCTGGAGGAGAGTTGGGCCCGTTGGAATCCTGGCGTACGACTGGACGTCATCGACAGCCCGCAACGCTCCCTCGTAGAACCGATCGTCGACTACGTCCGGCGGGCGGAGAAGGAAGGACGTCAGATCGCCGTCCTCATCCCCGAGGTCGAGCCGCGCCACCGCCGCTACCAGATCCTCCAGAATCAGCGTGGCCTGCTGTTGGCGGCCGCGCTGCGGGCCCGTACCGATGTCGTCGTGTGCGTGGTGCCGTACCGGCTGAGCCTGTGACGGGTCGGGAGCTCAGCCGTTACGGGGTTCAGAGGAGTCCGTCGGCGATGGTGCCGAGGGATAGTGCCGGCAGGAAGTTGAGGAGCGTCAGGACGACGGCCGCGCCTGTGGCGAGGACGACGAAGTTGACGCCCTGGGCGCGCAGCGTGCCGGCCGTGACGACGCCCGGCTGCTGCCTGGCGAGCCGTCCGGCCAGGGCCAGCACGGCGACCATCGGGAGATACCGCCCTGCCGGCATCGCGACCACCATCAAGAGATTGTGGAAGTCGGTGGCGCCGTTGAAGCCCGCCATCGCGCTGCCGTTGCTGTTGGTGTTGCTGGTGTAGGCGTAGATCAGCTCCGTCAGGCCGTGCGCCCCCGGGTTGCCCATCGAGGTCTGCCCGTCGTCGAAGGCGAGCGCGATGCCCGTGCACGCCAGGATGACGGTGGGCGGGATCAGCGCGTACACCACGACCCAGCGCATCTCCCCGAACCCGATCCGCTTGCGCAGGTACTCGGGAGTGCGGCCGACCATCAGACCACCGATGAAGACGGCCACCAGGACCACCATGATCAGGCCGTACAGTCCGCTGCCGGTGCCGCCGGGCGCGATCTCGCCGAGCATCATCGCGGACAGCAGCACCCCGCCGCCGAGGCTGGAGAAGCTGTCGTACGAGGAGTTGGCCGCGCCGTCGGCCGAGCCCGTGGCTCCCACGCCGAACAGTGTCGAGCCGGGGATGCCGAAGCGGGTCTCCGTGCCCTCGTACTGGCCGCCGACCGCCTGGGTGACCGTGCCGGTGTGCGCGGACTGGGCCAGCGTTCCGGCGGCGAGGAGCAGGCCGAAGAGGATGCCGACGACCGTCAGCAGGGTCCAGCTCTGCTTCAGACTGCCGATCATCCGGCCGAACATGCGGATACAGGCCGTCGGGATCAGCAGCATCAGCACGATCTCGAAGGCGTTGGTCCAGGCGCTCGGGTTCTCGAAGGGGTGGGCGCTGTTGGCGTTGAAGACGCCGCCGCCATCACCGGTGAACAACTTGACCGGCTCCCAGGATCCGACCGGTCCGTCGAGGATCGTCTGCTTGGCGCCCGCGACCGTGGTCACGGTGTGTCCACCGCCGAGGCTCTGGATGACCCCGCCCGCCATCAGGATCAGACCGCCGACGACCGCCATCGGGAGCAGGACGCGGACGATCGTGCGGAGGAGGTCGACCCAGAAGTTGCCGAGGTCGTCGGTGCCGCGCCGGACGAGGCCCCGTACGAGGGCGAGTGCCACGCAGATGCCGACCGCCGCCGACGCGAACGCCTGGACGCCCAGGCCCGCCATGACGGCTAGGTGTCTGGTGGTCGACTCACCGGCGTAGTTCTGCCAGCTGGTGTTGGTCGTGAAGGAGACGGCGGTGTGCAGCGCGAGCCGCCACGGCATGCCCTCGTGGCCCGTCGACCACGGCAGCTTTCCCTGGAGGGTGAAGAGGGCGAAGAGCGCCGCGACGCTCATGACGGAGAAGGCGAGCAGGGCGGTGAGGTAGTGCCGCCAGGTCTGCTCCTTGTCCGGGTCGATACCGCACACGCGGTAGAGGGTCTTCTCCCCGCGCCAGTGCCTCCCGCCGTCGAGCGCGCGGGCCATGTAGTCGCCGAGCGGGACGTGCAGTCCCACGACCACGGCGAGAACGATCGATGCCTGGATCCAGGCCGCCATGATCAGGCTCCCTGCTTCGGAGACGACGCGGAGGTCGCGGTCGTCGGGTACCTACGGTCGAGCGCGAGGTTCAGCTCGACGACATTGACGCCCGGCTCGCCGAGCACACCGAGCGCACGCCCGGTGGTGTACTTCGAGATCAGCTCGCGTACGTCGGCCGTGCTCGCGCCGCGCTCACGTGCGACGCGCGGCGCCTGGAGATTCGCGTACGCCGGGCTGATGTCCGGGTCGAGGCCGCTGCCGCCGGCGGTCACCGCGTCGGCGGGGACGACGGGGTGCGCCGGGGCGTCGCCGCGCACGGGGACGGTCACGGCACGGCTGTAGTCCGCCCCGGGCTTCGCGCACGTGACACGAACACCCTTGTACGTGGAGAGGAACGGCTTCGCGGGGCAGGCCTGGTCGAGGCTGACGGCCTGGGTGACCTGGCCGCTCGTACCGCCGTCGTGGAAGACGCCGAGGACGGCTCCCACGCCGTCCGGTGTGCAGAACGGGCGGGAGCCGTCGACGCCTTCGAGCTCACCGACCGCCTTACTGCGCCCGCACACCAGGGTGAGCAGGCTCGGCTTGTCCCTTGTGTCGACGACGGACTCGGGGCCCTGGTTTCCGGCTCCGGACGCCGTGGCGTCGTAACCCGTACCGGCGTTGGACGGCCGGGACTGGAAGTACTGCTTCAGCGGGTTGCCCTTGGAGTCCGTGAAGGACTGGCCGATCAGGGAGGAGCCGGCATCCTTGCCGTTGGCGGCGGTGACCTCGGACTTGCCGTCCAGGATCGGGACTTGGGCGATGGCGGCCATGGCCAGCGGATAGGCCAGGCCGGTCAGGAGCGTCAGCACGAGGACCACCCGGAGCGCCTCGAGGTGCTGGGCGAGCCAGTGTGGGATGCGTGTCATGGTCAGATCCCCGGGATGAATCGGACGAGGGCGAAGTCGATGAACTTGATGGCGAGGAAGGGCGCGACGACGCCGCCGAGCCCGTAGAGCCACAGGTTGCGGGTGAGCAGGGCGGAGGCGGAGGAGGGCCGGTAGCGAACACCGCGCAGGGCCAGCGGGATCAGCGCCAGGATGACCACCGCGTTGAACACGACCGCGGAGAGGATCGCGGACAGCGGCGAGTGCAGGTCCATGATGTTGAGCCGGTCGAGCCCCGGGTACACGGCGGCGAACATCGCGGGCAGGATCGCGAAGTACTTGGCGATGTCGTTGGCGATCGAGAACGTCGTCAACGCGCCTCGGGTGATAAGCAGTTGCTTGCCGATCTCGACGATCTCGATGATCTTCGTGGGATCGGAGTCGAGGTCGACCATGTTGCCGGCCTCCTTGGCGGCCGACGTGCCCGTGTTCATCGCGACGCCGACGTCCGCCTGGGCGAGGGCCGGGGCGTCGTTCGTCCCGTCGCCGGTCATCGCGATGAGGTGACCGCCCGCCTGTTCCCGTTTGATCAGCTCCAGCTTGTCCTCGGGAGTCGCCTCCGCGAGGAAGTCGTCGACGCCCGCCTCCTTGGCGATCGCCTTCGCGGTCACCGGGTTGTCGCCGGTGATCATCACCGTGCGGATGCCCATGCGGCGCAGCTCGTCGAAGCGTTCGCGCAGGCCGGGCTTCACGACGTCCTTGAGGTGGACGACACCGAGGACTTCGGCCCTGCCGTCGCTCGTGGACTGCGCCACGGCCAGCGGTGTACCGCCGGACGCGGAGACCTGCTGGACGGTCGCCTCCAGCGCGAGCGGAACCTCGCCGCCCTGATCGCGCACCCACGCGGCGACCGATGCCGCCGCGCCCTTGCGCAGCCGCTGCCCTCCGGGAAGGTCGACTCCCGACATGCGGGTGGCGGCGGTGAACGGCACCCACTCGGCGCCGTTCGCGACCCGCTCGGTCAACTCATGCTTCTCGTAGGCGAATTCGACGATGGAACGGCCCTCGGGCGTCTCGTCGGCCAGGCTGGAAAGGAGCGCGGCCCGCGCCAGCCGCTCCATGGGGACCGCTCCGACCGGGAGGAACGCGCTCGCCCGCCGGTTGCCGAAGGTGATCGTGCCCGTCTTGTCGAGCAGCAGGGTGTTGACGTCACCGGCGGCCTCGACTGCCCTGCCGGACAGGGCCAGGACGTTCCGCTGCACCAGTCGGTCCATGCCCGCGATGCCGATCGCGGACAGCAGCGCGCCGATCGTCGTCGGGATGAGACAGACCAGCAGTGAGACCAGCACGATGGCGGTGACGCCGTTCGCGTTGAGCGCCGCGGTGTCGTGCGCGGCGGCCATCGCCTCTTTGGAGAAGATCGCCATCGGCTGCAGGGTCACGACCGCGACCAGGAAGACGAAGGTCAGCATGACCAACAGCAGGTTCAGCGCCAGCTCGTTGGGGGTCTTCTTCCGGTTGGCGCCCTCGACCAGGGCGATCATCCGGTCCAGGAAACTCTCCCCGGGCTCCTGGGTGATGCGCACGACGAGATGGTCGGAGAGCACCCGGGTGCCGCCGGTGACCGCGCTGCGATCGCCGCCCGACTCACGGATCACCGGCGCGGACTCACCGGTGATCGCCGACTCGTCGACGCTCGCAGCGCCCTCGATGACATCGCCGTCACCGGGGATCAGTTCCCCGGCCGTCACGGACGCGATGTCGCCGCGCCGGAGATCGGAGGCGGCGACGGCCTCTTCGACGTACGAGTCGCCCGCGGCGCCGGGCTCCCAGCCCGCGAGCCGCCACGCGGTGGTCTGCTGCCGGGTCCTGCGCAGCGACTCGGCCTGCGCCTTGCCGCGGCTCTCCGCCACGGCCTCGGCGAGGTTGGCGAAGACCACCGTCAGCCACAGCCAGCCGGTGATCAGCCAGCCGAAGAGACTGGGGTGGACCACCGCGATGCCCGTGGTCAGCGCGGCACCGACCTCGGTCACGAACATGACCGGATTCCGGAACAGGGCCACCGGATTCAGCTTGGTGAACGCCTGCGGAAGCGCGCGCCACAACTGCGTCGGATCGAGCATTCCGGCGCCGACCCGGCGCGGCGGCCGCTCGGTTCCGGGGGGAGGGGAGTCCGGCACGGGCGCGGGCAGGGTCTGGGCGGGAGCGGACATCAGAACTTCTCCGGCTTGATCAGGGCAAGGATCAGGTAGGCGAGCAGGGTGACGGCCACGATCAGGCCGACGGTGTTTTCGAGGGTCATCGAGACCTCGTCCTCATGGGTAAGCAGGCAGCATGGGGGATTTTCGTGATCTTTCGGGCATGCGTGGCACAGGTCTCCGTCGTGCGTCCTCGGCCGGGCGGAAGCCTCGGTGCGGCGGAGGATCGGGGCGGGACCAGGGATTACAGCCCGACGTCGCGGCGGTTCATGTCGTCCAGCGACTCACGCCGTACGAGCACACGCGCGATGCCGTCGGAGACCGCGACCACCGGGGGGCGACCGACGAGGTTGTAACCGGACGCCATCGAGAGGTGGTAGGCGCCGGCCGCGGGCACGGCGAGGAGGTCACCGGGGCGCACATCGCCGGGGAGGGCGACCTCGTCCGCAAGGACGTCACCCGCCTCGCAGTGCCGGCCCACGACGGTGACGAGGCGGGGCAGGGCGCAGGACGCGCGCCCGATGAGCCGGGGCGCGTACCGCACGCCGTACAGCGCGGGCCTCGGGTTGTCGCTCATGCCCCCGTCGACGGCGACGAAGGTGTGCTCGCCGGTGCGCTTGACGGCGAGGACCCGGTAGACGGCGACTCCGGCGGGGCCGACGATCGCTCGCCCGGGTTCGAGGGTGAGCCGGGGCACGGGCAGTCCGGCGCGGGCGCAGCCGGCCTCGAGTTCGGCGCGGACCCGGCCGGCCAGGACGGAGATGTTGAGGTGCTCCTCGCCGGGGCGGTAGGCGATGGCGTGGCCGCCGCCGATGTTCAGCTGGGGGAGGGCTATGCCGTGCTGGCCGTGGATGCGGGCCATCAGTCCGACCATGCGGCGCACGGCGGCGACGTAGGGCTTCACGGTGGCGACCTGTGAGCCGAGGTGGCAGTGCAGGCCGACGAGTTCGAGGTGCGGCTGGTCGAGTATCCGGGTGACGGCGTGCTGCGCGGAGCCGTCCGTGATCGACAGCCCGAACTTCTGGTCGTCGGTGCCGGTGCGCACCTTGGCGTGTCCGCCGGCCACGATGCCGGGCACCACACGCACCATGACCGGCTGGCGGCCTCCAGTGGGAGTGATCGCGGCCAGCCGGGCGATCTCCGAGGTGCTGTCCACGACGATGCGTCCGACACCGAGCCGGAGGGCTGTACCGAGGTCCTCGGGGCTCTTGGCGTTGCCGTGCAGCACGATCTTCTCCGGCGGGAAGCCGGTGGTGACGGCGAGTGCGAGTTCCCCGGCGGAGCAGACGTCCAGACCGAGGCCCTCTTCCTGGACCCAGTGGACCATGGCCCGGCAGAGGAACGCCTTGGCCGCGTAGACGATGTCGGCGTCGGGGAACGCCGTGCGGTAGGCGCGACAGCGCTCCCGGACCTCCTGCTCGTCGAGGACGTAGACCGGGGTGCCGAAGCGGTCGGCGGCCTCGGCCAGGGAGACACCGCCCACGGAGACGTCCCCGTGAGGTTCGGGGCGGGCTGAACGGGGCCAGACGGAGAGGCCGTCGGCGTCTCGCGCGTCGGCGTGGGGTCCTTCGCCGGAGCGGCCGGCTCCGCGTGCCCGCCGTTGCTGAACGGACTGTTTCCCGGAGGGCGGTTCCTGAACGGCCGGTTCCTGAACGGGGAGTTCCTGGATGGACATGACGTCTCCTCAGCCGATCAGCGGGTTCAGACCCGCGACGGCGGTCGCGGTTCCGGTCACCCGCAGGGCGACGGCGTGCTGGGGATGCCAGCGGTGCCAGGAGTTCTCGCGCTCGCGGACCGTGGCCGCGGTGCGGTCGGTCGTGGGGGCGGAGAACTGTGGGTCGACGGTGAGGGCGGTGACGCCCAGGGGTGCGGCGAGGGCGCGCAGCGCTGGTTCGGAGAGCCGGATGGAGGTCTGGTCCGGGCCGAGTGTGGCGGTCAGCCTCGCGACCGAGGTGAAGCCGACGGCCGTACGGCCGCCCAGCGGAGTGCGGAACAACCGGGCCGTACAGCCCGCTGGCCCCGACCGGACGGGGACGAAGAGAAGTCCGGCCGGGAACGGTTCAGAGGGCTCGGGGTCCTCGGAGTACTCGACTGGAGACATGGTGTTGCTCCTCGCGGAAGGCGACGTGCGCCGCCCGGTCGGGTCGGCCGGGCGCTGCGACGAAGCTTTGCCCGCCTCACCGGGGCCGGGCCCCCTCACTGACGGATGCTTGACGGCAAGCCCCCCACCCATGACGCGACGCTGACGGAGGCGGAGATGCCTGGTCAGCGCAGTGGCGGAGTCTTCGGGGCGCAATCGCGGGGGCGCGTCCCTTGTCAGCCCGAGCGATGACGAGGAGGACGGAGCGGGTGGTTGGTCGCGCGCTGTCGTTCATGGGTTCGCACCTTCGGTGGTCAGGTGGTGGCTCGGTGGGTCAGCGGATGGTTCCGGTGCCGCGGCGGACGCGGCCGCGGTGAAGTCGTCCGGTCCAGTTCCTGCGGGCTCCGTCGCCCTTACAGATGGGGCATCCCACGCGGGGCATGGGCATGGTCTTGCTCCTTCTGGCCGGACCGGCGGATCACTCGTCGTCGCGGTCAGCAGCACCAGACCGCGCTCGGGCGAGGTGACCCGCACGGCGTGGACCTTCCAGGCGTGCACCAAGGCGTCCGCCGCCTTCATGCAGGTCGCCGGGGTCTGGCCCGCATGCAGCCGAACGCTTGCCGTCAGCCCCATGTGGTTGGCCCGCGGGAAGGAGAGCCGGGGTATGACCGGCCGCACCGGATCGCCCTTGACGACCAGGTCTCCGAGCAGCCCGCGGGGCGGACGCCGGGAGACGGTGAGGTCGTTGAGCAAATGCGCTGCGCCAGGTGATCACCACCCGGCACGCAGCGGCCGGGTATCCGGCGAGGTACCAGTGCCAGGCCGGACGGTGCCGGCGCAGCGGGTCACCGACGACGAGGACCCAAGCCAGTAGGGCGAGCCCGAAGGCGAGTGCGACCGGCCCCATCACCCACCGCCGCCCGTCTGCTGGTACGTGAGGTGATCAGCTGCCGTTCGAGCTCGGCGGGTGCGAGGTAGACGAGTGTGGTGGTCACTTCCCTCTGTGCTGGCGCCGGATGCTCGCGGCCACCTCGTTCTGTTCGGTCTCCCACCAGGGGCGTACCCGTTGGGGAGACGGTGCCTGGCCATGCTCCGAGGCGGCGGAGGAGGAGACAGCGGCGGCAAGGGCGAGTTCCGTGTCGAGACGGTGGTCCAGTGCCGCCGTCTGGACCCGGTCCGCGCGTGCCCACTGGAACAGGAGCGCCAGGAGGAAGGGTAGGGCGACCAGCTCGGCGATGCTGAGCATCGCGCCACCGCCGAACTGCTGGTCGGCCTGTACGTCCGGTGACCAGGTCGGCGCGTGGTGCAGATACCAGGCGCCCGCGATCAGCGTGCTGTGCGTCATGACGACGACACCTGGGACCGCGTCGACGACGCCGTCCAGGAACACCAGCCCCGCCCGCACCGGATGCGTGCACCAGGAGGGCAGCGCCTCCTCGTGGCTCAGCACCGGTACGACGAACAGGCAACCGGCCACGAGCAGGTGCAGATACATGAGCTCGTGCAACCAGCCAACGTGCAGGGCCGTTTCGAAGTAGGGCGTGAAATACACCGTGAGCTCGGTCGCGAGCACCAGGGCCGTACTGACCAGAGGGAACGTCAGCACCCGCACAGGGCGGCCGGTCATGACCCGGCGAACCCGCCCGGCGGCGCTCTCCGGCAGTGCCTCGACGGCGAGCCGTAGCGGGTCGCCGAGGGCCAGGCCGAGGGGTGCGACGAGGTCGAGGAGGATGTTCTGCACGGCGGCAGGCCAGAACAGCACGTGGTCGTACACGGCCAGGGCGGACATCGTGGCCACCACCCACCCCCAGGCCGAACAGCGCGAACGCGGCGACACGGGCGGGCGGCCAGGGTGCGCCCCGCCGACGCAGCCGCACGACGCCCCAGCCGTAGAGTGCGCCCAGGGCGACGACCAGCAGCAGCGCGGGGACGTCCAGCTGCCATGTGGAGAGCAGACGTCCTGTGGTCAGCTCCGGGAGCTGGTCAGCCGCCAGTTGGGTCACCGCGTGACCATCCATGCAGATCGTCCTCCTTCGGCTCGGCGCGGAAGAGCCGACTCGGGTCCACAGCGGGACGCTAGTCCCCAGCGGCTCGAAACCGGGCCCTGGGGCACCGCGCGCCGGGGTGAAAACAAGGGCTCAGGCAAGACCGAACCAGCCCAGGATCGTCCATCCATGACCGGCGCTTGACCTCGCAGCTACGGGACCGTGACCGTCTCGCCTCCCCCCTCTCGGTGGCGGCGAGGGCGCGGTTGCGGCGGACGGAGGACCGGAAGGACGAGGCGATCAGGACGACGCCGACGAGTCCGATGATGACCTCGTCGATCTCGTACCGGACGGTGTCCCACGACGCCTGAACCCGGTCTTACCGTCTCCTGGCACACTGTCCGGACCCGGACCGGCGAAAGAGAGTTCCGTATGTCGATGGTCGGCAACCTGCGCAAAGTCACCAGCCTGACCCGGCGCGAGCACCGGCGCGTGGACCTCAGCCACCCGGCTCGCTCCCCGCTCGGCTCTTCCGTCGTCAACTGCGTCCTCTACCGCGACGGCATCCGGCAGCCCGGCACGGAAACCGTCGAGGAAGCCGTCCGGCATATACGCAAGCACGGCCACGACTTCGTGTGGCTGGGCCTGCACGAGCCCACCGAGGCGGAGTTCGCCCGCGTCGCCGAGTTGTTCGACCTGCACCCGCTCGCCGTCGAGGACGCCGTCCAGGCCCACCAGCGGCCCAAGTTGGAGCAGTACCGTGACGTCCTGTTCGCCGTCTTCAAGACCGTCACCTACATCGAGCACGAGCAGCTGACCGCCACCAGCGAGGTCGTGAACACCGGCGAGATCATGGTCTTCACCGGCCCGGACTTCGTCGTCACCGTCCGCCACGGCAGGCACGGATCGCTCGGCCCCCTGCGCGAGGACCTGGAAGCCGAACCAGAACAGCTGGCCAAGGGCCCCTCGGCCGTGCTCCATGCCATCGCCGACCATGTCGTCGACGACTACGTCACCGTCACTGACGCCGTCCATCAAGACATCGACGTGGTCGAGACCGAGGTCTTCTCCCCGAAGGGGCACCAGACCGCGGACGCCGGCCGCATCTACCAGCTGAAGCGCGAACTCCTCGAACTGAAGCGCGCCGTGGTCCCCCTCAGTCGCCCCCTGGAGACGCTCTCCACCGAACCCCTGCGTTCCGTCGACCCCGGCATACGGGCCTACTTCCGCGACGTCGCCGACCACCAGGCGCGGGTCACCGACCAGATCACCGGCTTCGACGCACTGATCGACTCCATCCTCCAGGCCCACCTCGCTCAGGTCGCCGTCGCCCAGAACGACGACGCCCGCAAGATCACCTCCTGGGCGGCGATCATCGCCGTACCCACCATGGTCACCGGCATGTACGGCATGAACTTCGACCACATGCCGGAGCTCCACTGGCGCTTCGGCTACCCCCTCGCCATCGGCATCATCGCCATCGCCTGCTTCCTGCTGCACCGCGGCTTCAAGCGCAACGGCTGGCTGTGAGACCAAGGGCCCGCTGTCGGCCCAATTGACCTGGGACAGCCCCGGAACGCCCAGAGGGCGCATCCAGGGCAATGAGCCTGGGAATCGGTGGACCGGTGAGAACTACCGAGAGACGTTCTTCCTGGTCAGCACGCACATCACCAAGAAACCCCAGGTCAGCGCCCTCCCGTTCCCATTCCTTGCTCTTTTTCATCCGCGTGGCCCTACGGACTCACGGTTTCTTAGCCCGAGCGTCCTGGTCTACAGACCAGGCCGACGGCGCCTAGCGGGACCACACGGCGGTGCACGGGCCCGGACCGGCTCAGACAGACCGCTGGCCAACCATCTGGCGCGTCTTGGCCGACGACCGTCTGCCGCTGCGCGGCGTTGGTCGGCGGCTTTGCGCTGATCTTCTCCCATTGGGCGACCCTGCCCCCGGGGAAGGGTCAAGTGGGACGACGGCCAGGTGATCACCATCGGGCAGCTGGCCAGGTACGTCGGAGTGTCGGTCAAGACCATCCGCGTGTAGGTGCGGAGATCAGTCAGCGCTCGCAGCGAGCCACAGGGCAAACGTTGCCTGATGTGGCGCGGGTGAGGCCCCTACCGTCCTTGCCTGACGCCGGTGCAGATTCCCGAGTTCGTGTTCAGTGAGACGGGACAGCCGACAGTTGCCAGGTGACCGAGGACACGCCCCACCGGCGACGGAACCCGAGCACAGCGTCGGCACGCCCGCGAGGCGGTCCAACCGGCTTCCGGCCTTGCCCAGTCGACAGGGCCTCCACGAGTCGTAGCTTGTACCAATGTGCCAACTAAATCGCCTACTTCGAGGTGGCGTTGATTGATTCTTGTTGGCATAACCGCAGGTCAGTATCACGCCCAAGTGCCAACTAGCAGGCTTGGTCACACGCAATTGTGACGAGGCCTTTTAGTTGGCACAAAAGCGGGATAGTTGGCACCGTGCCGAGGGCGCGGGTTCGCGTCGTAGCAATGGACTTCGCCGTCGGGAAGTTCGGTGCAGATGTTGGCGACTTCCCATGACGAGGAGAGGTCGATCTTCTGTCCCCGGTAGTCGGCGATCACCGGCTTCACCGGTTCCGTCGGCCCTTCTTCGACCGGGGCCGGGGTTGTGCGCCAACGGCCCGGTGCCGAGGCGGAGGTCACCTGCAGAGACGGTGCAGAGGAGGGCGGAAGCAAGGGATTTGGATATCAAGCATTGTTCTCCAATGTGGTGTCGTAGTGGTGCAATATGGCCCCGTCGGGGCCGTAAACAGTGAGGACGTAGCCCTGCTGGAGGTTGACGCCTGTTCCGGTCAGGAAAGACGTCAACGTCTTGTCGAATTTGTCGAATTCGCTTCCGTAGCCGGACTTCTTACGGGTCCACACGGTGAGGGTCGGCGCACCGGCCCGGTTCTTCACGTACTTGAGGCCGTACACGTCCCGATATCCGCCGGCGCTTCGGTAGCGTGCCGCCAGGTCGCTGTCGCTCCTGGCCAAAGACGCGCCGACCGTCGGCCGGCCGCTCGCAGAGGCTGAATCGCTCTTCGGTGAGGTCTCTGTGCTGCATCCCGAGAGCAGGACGGCGGCAATCAGCAGGAACGCGGGCAGGGTTCTCTTCCCGGTCTCCGCATGCGACGGGTCAGCCATGGACAAGAGGTGAGCCTTGGAGGTCCTTGGTAATGGCCGCCTTGCCGTCGCCCTCGATGTCGGAGGACAGGATGGGCACTGCGCTGGTCGAACCGGCAGCCGTGCAACGGCCGCGGTAGGTGAAGCGTGCGGCTCAGGCTGCCGGAGTCGGGCTCGCCTCGGTGGTCGTCTCCACACTCGCAACGGGGCTGGTCCATCGAGTTGCGTTGGTCGCTGGACGCGGACAGCTGAGACACGGCTTGGGGACGCCCGGGCCACCTGCCTTCACGTCCCGGGCCGGTCCAGAGAGCCGATCCCGCCACGTTCCGGGGACGCAGGTACCGGTGCCTCCTCGCGCAGGCCGCGGGTGCCGGCTGCCGCCTTCTCGTACCAGCGGCCGTAACGATCCGCGAAGGCCACGGCCGAGACGCCGTGCAGGAGGACACTGAGGCCGACGGTGACGGCGACCACGTTGCCCAGCAGTTCCATTCCGTGGACATGTTCCTCCACCACGAGCAGCGCCAGCACGACGGACGCGAGACCGCGTGGCCCGAACCAGCCGATGTACGTCACCGTGGGCGGCCGGAGCCCGCTCGCTACGAGCGAGAGGGCCACCGGCAGCATCCTGACCACGGTGAGGCTCAGCACGGCGTACAGGACGATCCGCCAGCTCAGGTGCTCAAGCGCAGGACCGAGGAGCACTGCTCCGAAGACGAGAAGACTGAGCGACGCCAGGAGTCCTCCGAGGTCTTCGGCGAACTCGGCTGTGCGGTCCGGGTGTTCTTCCTCGCGACCGGTCCGGTATCGGCGCAGGGCGAATCCGAAGGCGAACCCGGCGACCCAGGCCGCGATGAAGCCGCTGCCGTCGGTCACGACGCCGAGTTCGTACGCCGCCGCGGCGACGGCCAGCACATACACCTGCCGCCACTCCCGTGTGACCCACCCCCGGGCCCGGGACCACTGCAGCAGACGACCGCCCAGCCCACCGACCAGAAGACCCAGCGCGGTACTCAGCACCAGTGCGCGCCAGAAGACACCCCCAGCCCCCTCTTCCGCATAGTGCGTGCCCGGGATGGCGGTCAGGAACAGGACGAAGAACGGCAGTACCATGCCGTCGTTCAGGCCGCTTTCCACATTCAGTCCATGCCGCACGAGCGCCGGAACCCTGGGATTGGAGATCGCGGTCTTTCCGAGGGCGGCGTCCGTGGGGGCGAGGATCGCGCCGACGAGTGCGAACTCCCACACCGTCAGCCCCGGCAGCAAGGGCCAGGCAAGCAGCCAGCCCGCCCCGATACTCAGAGGCAACCCGATGCCCAGCAGACGGCCCGGCAGAAAGCCCCCGGCCGCGAGGTCCCGTCTGCGCACGGTCATGGCATCGGTGAAGAGCACGAGAGTCAGAGTGGTTTCGAGAAGCACGGTGATCAGTGAGGTGTCGTGCTTCAGGTCGACCATGTCCAGCACGGCCGGTCCGATGAGGATCCCGGCGCCGACGAACACGATCGCCGACGACAGCGGCGTCGGGGACAGCCGACGTGAAGCCAGTGCGTACACGGCGGTGACGCCCGCCACCGCCACAACGGTCCAGCCACCACTGCTCATGTCGGGCCCTTCGGATCCAATCGCCTGACTCTTTCGGCGGATTGTCGACTTCTGCGGCGCAGCGGCAGAACCACTTCTCGCGCGGAACGCGCCGGTCGCCTCCTTCTACAGCTCGGCGAAGGGCAGCCCGCCGACCTCGACCAGGACACGCCGGACTGCAGGCCCTTCTGTCCTGGCGACAGCACCTCACTCGCCCGAACGGCCCCTCCGCCTCAAACGGCGCAGGGTGGACAACGAGCTGCGAAAGTGTGGCTCAAGGGGAAACGAGGTCTTCATCGCCGGCTTTCCAGCCAGGGCATCATGGGTATCGCGGCGGCCCGCGTCCCGGCGGCGACAAGCGAACGGCCGGCTCATGGCCTCCCCGCCTCGGCATCGGCGGATACGGGATGCGGTCGGATCGACCTGGTGGACCATTCGCTCAAATGGCCGAGAGTGCCGTCCGAAGATACGCTGAAGTGAATTGGGGAATATGCCCATTTCATCCAGCGCGGCAGGGGATGGGGAACGATCCGCTACGGCGGCGACCCGGTCGGACGCCGAACTCGACGTCATATTCTGCTCGAGGTCATGCTGGACGATCCGCGACCTCGGCGGCCGCCGAACCACCAACGCTCTGCGCGCCGACGACCAGATCGTGGAGCGTCTGCAATGACCCAGAACCGCCACTCCGGCATAGAGACGCGGCACCTCGATACGCAGGAGCGGGTCGACCGCGGCAAGGCGGCCCGATCCGCGGTATCCCGGTCCAGTCACGCCGAGTTCACGCCCTCTTCGAAGCGCCAGGACCCGGTGGACATCATCGAGAAGCAGTCCGCGACGCGAGTGCCGGAACTCGTTCCGATCCGCTACGCCAGGATGAGCGAAGCGCCGTTCCGCTTCTACCGCGGGGCCGCCGCCATCATGGCCGCCGACCTCGCGGAAACCCCCCGTACCGGGATCAGAGTGCAGTGCTGCGGCGATGCACACATGCTGAACTTCCGGTTGCTGGCCTCGCCGGAACGCCGCCTGATGTTCGACATCAACGACTTCGACGAGACCCTGCCCGGACCATGGGAATGGGACGTCAAACGGCTGTCGGCCAGCTTCGTCATCGCCGGCCGGGCCAACGGCTTCAGCAGCAAGGAGCGGGCGTCGGTGGTGCGAGCCGCCGTGCAGTCCTACCGCGAGCGCATCCGGAGCTTCGCCGGAATGGGCAATCTCGAGGTCTGGTACACCCGCTTCGACGCGGACGAACTGCAGCAGCAGTTCGCCCCGTTGCTGAGCGCCAAAGTGCGCGAACGCTGGGAGAAGACCCGGGAGCGGGCCCGTGCTCATGACACGCTGCAGGTCTTCGACAAACTCACTCACGTCATCGACGGCAGGCGTCTGATCGCTCCCGATCCGCCGCTGCTGATGCGGCTCCAGGATCTGCTGCCGGACACCGAACGCGGCAACCTGGAGAAGATGCTGAGCCGGCTGATCGAGCGCTACGGCCAGACCCTGCCGACGGACCGCCGGTTCCTGCTGGAGAGCTATCGCTTCGCCGACGTGGCCCGCAAGGTGGTCGGTGTGGGCAGTGTGGGAACCCGCTGCTGGATCATCCTGCTGCTCGGCAAGGACGACGAGGACCCCCTGTTCCTCCAGGCCAAGGAAGCCGACGAGTCGGTTCTGGCGCCTTACGTCGGCGACAGCGCATTCGGCACCCAGGGCGAGCGCGTCGTCTCCGGCCAGCGGCTCATGCAGGCCACCAGCGACGCTTTCCTGGGCTGGGAACGCCTCACGGGCATGGACGGTAAACAGCGGGACTTCTACGTACGCCAGTTGCGGGACTGGAAGGGAATCGCCGTGGCCGAGGACATGTCGCCGAAGAGGATGGCCCTGTTCGGCCGATTGTGCGGTGCCACGCTGGCCCGCGCCCATGCCCGGTCCGGGGACCGGATCGCGATCGCCGCGTACCTGGGCGGCGGCGACGCCTTCGACCGTGCGCTGGTGACGTTCGCCGAGCTGTACGCGGACCAGAACGAGAAGGACCACCGCGCCCTGGTTGATGCCATCAGCGCCGGACGGGTACCGGCCGAAGCAGCCTGAGAAGCCGCCGCCCGCACCATCGGCGACGCGTTCGGGCTGGAACTTCCCCGCGCAGAGGACCAGTAACGGCCGAGCCGACGCCGCGAGCCCCGCGCGCCGCCGTATGGGGCTCGCGGCGCCGACCGCGTACTCACACACAACCGCGACCGCAACGGACGACACCGACAAGAGAAGCGATGGGCAGCTACTGGTGGACGGACTACGCATTCCAGGCCATCTTGCGGGGACTGGCTCGCGAACTGTGCTTGGTGTTCCTCAGCTGCCGTCCCGGCCATCTTCCGGAGTGGCCACGGCTTGCCCAGTCTGCGCTGTCGACCACTTGAGCTCGATCTCCAGCTCGATCTCTCCGTCCCCGACCTCCACCTCGATTTCGCTGCGCAGTTCGTCTGGGATCTGCAGGCTCAGCTTGCCGGGGCCCAGCTCGAGCTCGGCTCGGCCGCCATGCCTCAGGGCGAGCGCGAGTGCCGCAAGCTGGTCAGCAGCCTCAAGGCGTGACAACGAACGCTTCTGCTCGAATTCGAGATCCTTCACGGATGCCTCCGATCCGGTAGAAAAGGCAAGTAACAGCCATTGTGGTGCAGTACGCCACGGCAGGCACCTCCGCCTCAAGTCACGAATCGCCAGCGCATCTCGTGCGCGGGTGCCATCGCCGGGTGCTGACCGACGCGGCTGTTCGTGGTCGGGCAACCGTGAGACACCGATCGCGACTCAGCGCGTCTCAGGCCCCGACTCAGGCCGTGTGCGATGAAGAGACCACCACCCCCTGGGCGGTGGTGGTCTCTTCCCCGCCCCTCGCATGAACGCCCCGTGGGGCCCCGCCCACGACCGAGAGAATTGCGAGGGCACGACTGTCGAGATCGTCCCGGTCAAGCCTGGGGAGTGACCGGTCGGCATGGTAGGTGCGGCCCTGTAGCGCGCAGCGTCGTGAAGCCGATTCGCTCACCTGGCTAAGCGTCAGGATCCGCTTCGGTCATCTTCTGTTGCGCGTCTGCGATCGCACCCTTCAGGGCCTTTACGTGGTGCCCTTCCGCCTCGCCGACCACCTTTCTGACGGCGCGGGTCACGGCCGGCTCGACCTTCCCGGCCGCCGAGCGCGGGTAAGCGACGATCAGTCCCGCGCCACCGAGGGGAATGGTGGCACCTGCCTGTTCCTCCAGCTTGGCAGAGGTCTTGTGCTCCAGGAGCTTTCCGGCCCCGGCGCCGATCGCCGCGCCGACCGCGGTCGCGGCAAGCAGGGGTGGCGCGAATAGCCCGACCACGAACCCGACGGAGCCCAGGCCCGCTGCGCCCTCGCGAACCATGTGGTCGGTCTGCTCCACCGAGACGTCGCCGTCGAGGTCCTTGGTGACGACCACAGCACCGTGTAGGTAACCGCCGCTGGCCAGAACCGCCTCATAGTCCACGTGGGCGGCGTCCTCCGACATGTATCCGCCGATCAGAACGTCGATCGTTTCGTCGTCGAATCTCATCGATCCTCCTTCGAGCTGCGAACACGTCTCACCCGGCGAGTCCGTTCCCGACGTGCCCGTGGTGGGTGGCGGCGTGCAGCTCGTCCTCGGCCTCGTCCGAGGAGTGCGGCTTGGTGTCGAAGACGACCTTCTTGACGGTGCCGGTGAAGGCGAAGGGCTTCTTTTCCTCGTAGCCGAGGTCGACGACCCCGCCGTTGTTGCGGCCTATGTCCATGCCCGCATAGGCAGAGAAGCGGACCGGGACCGTGTGCTCCATGCGTCCGGTCGCGACGACCTTTCCGTCGACCCGGAGGGTGACCTGCCCGCCGGTGGCGGGCTTGGGCGCATCAGCCGCGAACTCCATGCGTACGTTCACCTCACCTGCCGGCAACTGGACTTCGGCCTGCTGCCGGTAGACGAACACGCCCATCATCGAGTAGGTGTGGGTGAGTTTGCCGTCCTGGACGAAGAGCGAGAACCCGCCCAGATGGTCGCCCTCGGCCACGATCACGCCTTCGGCTCCCTCCGTGGGGACGTCCAGGTCGGCGCTGATCGTGTACGAGTGGTTGTAGATCCGCGGGATCATCCCCGACATCACGTTCTGGACGTCCCCCCGGTACTCGAAGCGGTCTACATCCGGCCGCGGCGGGAGAATGCCGAAGAACACGGACAGCGTGGCGAGCAGGGGAAGCACCTTGTACTTCTCCGCCTCCTGCCAGAAGAGCTCCCTCAACTCCGCTACCTTCTCGGGGTGATCCGCGGCGAGGTCTCTCGCCTGGGTGAAGTCGTCGGGCAGGTAGTACAGCTCGGTCGGGTCTGCGTCCGGATCCCAGACGCCCGGGGCGTACGGCCTGAGCGCATGGGGTGTGAGCACCCACGGAATGCGCTCGGTCTTCATCGCCAGCCACCAACCGTCCTTGTACATGGCGCGGTTGCCGACGCTCTCGAAGTACTGCTGTGTATGGCGTTCCGGCGCGGCCGCGTCGGACAGCGAGTCCGCGAAGGTCACGCCGTGGAAGGGCTCCTGCTCGATCCCGTCGACATGGGAGGGTGCCGGGATCTTGACGATGTCCAGGATCGTCGGCCCGATGTCGGTGATGTGGGTGAACTGCGAGCGCAGCGCTCCGGGGTCGGTGATGTGCGCCGGCCAGTGGACGACCATCGGGTCGCGCGTACCGCCCAGGTGCGAACCGACCTGCTTGCCCCACTTGAACGGGGTGTTGCCGGCCCACGCCCACGCCGCGGAGTAGTGAGGATCCATGCTCTGGGAGCCCCAGGCTTCGATGCCGCCGTAGCGCTCGGCCAGTTGGAGCTGCATCTCGTCGGTGAGCGGGATGCCGTTCTGCATCGTCATCTCGTTGAACGAGCCGGTGACGGTGCCCTCCATGCTGGCGCCGTTGTCACCCCAGATCCAGATGATCAGCGTGTTGTCGAGCTCGCCGAGCTCCTCGATCGCGTCGATGACCCGACCGACGTTGTAGTCGGCGTTCTCCGAGAATCCCGCGTAGACCTCCATCTGGCGGGCGTAGTACGCCTTCAGCCGATCGGAAATGTCGTCCCAGGCGGGGAATGCGTCGTCACGCGCCGTCAGTTCCGCTTCCGCGGGGATCACGCCCAGTTCCTTCTGCCGGGCGAAGACCTCCTCGCGAAGCCGGTCCCACCCCTGGTCGAACTTGCCTTTGTACTTGTCCGCCCATACGGAGGCCACGTGGTGCGGGGCGTGGCTGCACCCGGTGGCGAAGTAGGCGAAGAAGGGCTTGCGGGCGTTCTGCCCCCGGACGCCGTGAAGCCACCCGATGGTCTTGTCGGCCATGTCGTCCGGGAGGTAGTACGGGTTCTCCTTGTCGTAGAAGCCTTCCGGGACGCCGATGATCTTCTGGTTCTCGGCGAGGCAGGGATCCCATTGACCTGCGTCACCGCCCAGGAAGCCGTAGAAGTAGTCGAAGCCCCACCCGTTCGGCCACCGCGCGAACGGTCCGGCCGGACCCTGGTCGCCGTCGGGGGTCAGATGCCATTTGCCGAACGCCGCGGTGCTGTATCCGTTCTCCGACAAGACCCTCGGCCATGGCGTGCAATCACGCGGAACCATCGCCGTGTAGCCGGGGAAGCCGCTGGAGAACTCACCGACCGAGCCGAAGCCGACCGCATGGCTGTTCCGCCCGGTGAGCAGAGCCGCACGCGTCGGAGAGCACAGCGCCGTGAGATGGAACCGGTTGTAACGCAATCCCGCTTCGGCCATCTGGGTGAAGCGCGGGGTGTTGATGGGACCACCGAACGTGCTCGGGTTGCCGAAGCCGGCGTCGTCGATCAGCACCACCAGGATGTTCGGGGCCCCCTCCGGAGGCTCCGGGTGCCCGATGAGGTTCCAGTCCGGCTTCGATCCGTCGAGTGTTCTGTTATTCACCCCTTGGGATGGCGGCCTGCGTATCGGAAGCTTCGTGCGGTCGAGCTCACTCATCGTTTCCTACCTCCCGGTCATAACCATCGGCGCCGGTGTCAGTCGGTCATCACGGCGGCGACGGACTCGTCGCCGAAGCCCTCTCCTCAGCGCCCAAAGGGTTCGGGCTCGTTCGACCGAACGCTCACGCCGGCCCTCTCGTACCTGTTCGAGAAGAGCCGGAAGAAGCAGGTTGGCGGCCTCGGCCTCGACCGGGATCCAGCCCACTTCGTCGATCACGATCAGCGGGGAGCAGCCGAGCGTGACGGACTCGTCCTGAGTCGGCTGCTTGTGGTGGGTGCCGGCGAGGCGGTGGGGCCACTGGACGGATTTGGCGAACGCGACCCGATGACCGGCCTGCCCGGACCACGAGCCCGGACGGCTTTCACAGCGCGGGGGCCTTCATCGCGCAGGCGAGGACGGATCGACTCGGCTGCGGACGCAGTGATGGAAGGCGTCAGATGTCCTCCTCTCCGGCGCCGACCTCCATGACATGAACATGCGCTCTCAGGCGTCCAGTTCGTGTTGCTCGACCTCGAGCCTGTGGGGGGCTGGCATCGCGGCGCCCGGCAGGCCGCCCGGCGGCCTGCTGGTGGACGGCCTCGTCGTACAGAACGTCGGTCGCGGCGGCTTGCTCAGGGTCGGCGAGGCCCCGGTGCATGGCTCGGTGGCGGGCGTGGCAGGCCATGATGTAGTTGCCGTCGATGACGCTGCCCTCTCATTATCCGACCGAACCGTCCCGTCTGCGCGATGGCGAGAGGATGGACGGAGCAGTCCGGATGTAGTGGTCGCGGCCGATACGCGTGTGGAATCGCCACCAGTGCGGCGGTGAGACGGGCTGGGCGGCGCGGTCCGCATGTCGGCGGTCGACGGGCGGGGCGCCGAGCGGGGCCCGCAAAAGGTCACTCTGATTGCGAGCAGGCCCGCGAACGCGGCGGACCCGCTGGTCAGCCCCAGCGAACGACGACTCGACGTTCACTGGCGGCTGCGTCACGGCCTCAGGGAGCGCCCGTTGTCCGCTCGGGAGGAGTGAATGGACCATGTACCCGTTCGCGGTCCCCCGCCGGAGCGGCAGTCTCGATCCCGGCACCGCCCTCAACCGCCAGGGACACAACCGCGACGCTCTTCCCGAGACGTTTCACCTCGCCCGGCTCGGCCGCTCGGTCCGGGTCCGCCAGGTGGTCCGCCAGGACGAATTCGCTTCGGAACAAGAAGGGTGCCTTCTCCCAGACGAGAACATCGCGTACCCAGCGGCCGTATCCGCGCCGCCACTTGGCGGACAACCCGTCCACCTCGCCCTCGACCACACGGATCGCCCCCTTGAAGGAGTTGAGCTGACGGCGTATCCAACGTCGGCGCGCCAGCACTCCAGCCATCAGGAAGACAACCACGATCAGGTTCACTCCCAGCACGGCAAGCAATGCGATCAGCATGTTGCAAGTCTGTTGTGGAGCTGAGTAGTGCGCCTTTCGGCGGCCGTCGGGGGCGACATGGCAGATGCCGCCGCGTGCGCCCAGAGAGACGCCTCGGGTGTAGTGGGCGGGACGTGTGCCGATGCGGGTGTCGTTTGCTGCCGGCGTACGCGGCGGTATACGGCGACCCGTTTGGGCGACAACCGATGAAGGGCGTTTGTGCCGCCCCGCCGCACCATCCGCAGACGGCATCTGCCGCCTCTGGGCCGGGACTTCAGCCAGGATGCGGGCCTACAGCTACCGTGCGAGGCCGGCAACTGGGGAAGCATGCCGAGGGACCTCCGGCGGTCGTTCGGTCGGTGCGAGCGATCCGAGCGCGCGCTCGGATGCCTGCCGCGGCCTCCTGCGGAGCAGGTCGACCAGCGCGAGTGACCTCAGCATCGCAGAGAGACCTCTGTGTTGGTCATCCATCAGCCGGGCCCGCGCAACGGAAGCCGATGTTGCCGGTGGAGGAGTCGGGCGTGTTGGGCATCCGGGCGGAGACCCGGTAGCGGCGGCAGTACGAGGCGTGGCAGAGATAGGAGCCGCCGCGAAGCGCGCGGGCGATGCCGGTCGGTGGGCCGGCCGGGTCCTCGCGGGGGCCGGTGGCGTGCCAGACGGGGTGGAACCAGTCGGCCGTCCACTCCCAGACGTTTCCGGTCATGTTGTGGAGCCCGTAGCCGTTCGGGGGGAAGGCGTCCACGGGACAGGTGCCGAGGTAGCCGTCCTCAAGGGTGTTGTGGTCGGGGAAGGATCCGTTCCACACGTTCATCCGGTGCCGGCCGCCGGAGCGGAGTTCGTCGCCCCACGGGAAGGGCTGCTGTTCGAGCCCGCCGCGGGCGGCATACTCCCACTCGGCCTCGGTGGGCAGCCTTCGGCCGGCCCAGGTGCAGTACGCGAGCGCGTCGTTCCAGGAAACGTGCACCACCGGGTGTTCCGCACGCCCGTCGAGGTCGGAGCCGGGGCCGTATGGGTGCCTCCAGTCGGCGCCGAGCACCTCGCGCCACCACGGAGCGGCGGCGACCGCCCGGGTGGGCGGGAAGTCGTCGGGCAGCAGGCCGCTGAAGACGAACGAGGCCCCGTAGCGCTCGGCATCGGTGACATGGCCGGTGGCGGCCACGAACGAGGCGAAGCGGGCGTTGCTGACGCAGTGCGGATCGATGGCGAAAGGGCTGACCCGGACCCGTCGCACCGGACCTTCGCCGTCCGCAAGGTAGGCGAGCGCGTCATCGGCCCCCATACGGAACCAGCCACCGTCCATCCGAATCGGTCGCGGGCCGGCGGGGGGCACGCCGGACTTTTCGGCCGGCCGTGTCGAGAGAGTCGAGGCTTCCGGATCACCGGGCGCCTCCGGGCGGCGGCCGGGGGCGCAGCAGGAGGGAGTGTCTCGTGTCATGTGCTCGGCTTCTCCGTTGCTTGCTGGCCGAAAGAGTCCACGTCGCGCATGGTCCATTCCTCGCACACTGGACCGGCTGCCGCAGTCCCGGGCTGTCGCATCATCGAGACGCATGCGCGCAAGACCCCGGCCGGAAGAGCGTGACCGACCGGCAGAGCACGGCCAGGCGAAGCGTCGGGACGAAGAACGACCTTGATGCGGCGGAGCGACTGGCAGGCAGCTCGACGATGACCTGATGCATGCTGTTCGGGCCGGCGAACTCCAGGGCATGACCGGCAGCCGGATCTTCAGTGTCCCCGGGTGGGTCGCGAGGAAGGCGTAGCCCCGGGTGCGGTAGCCGTTGCGATGCGTCCCAATGGAAGGCGAGCGGCAGCCCGGCCGCAGGCGCCGTCTCCGCAAATCCTGTCGGTCGTTGGGTACTCAGCGCAGTCGCGGCGTCCTGTACGACGACGATCCCAAGAGCCGTCGTCGCCGTGTCGTCCCGTTGCCCGCGCTGTGCATCGCCCCGCTGCGCCGGCACCGGATGCGGCAGCACGGGGCAGGGCAGGGGAGCGGTGGCACGAGTCGGGCTACGTCTTCACGACCCGCACCGGGCGGCAGGTCGAGCCGCGGAACGTCTACCGGTCCTTCACCCGCGTCGCTGAGTCCGCCGGCCTTCGCGTGATCCGACTGCACGACGCCCGGTACGGCACGGCCACCCTGCTCACGGCGGCCGGGGTCGCGCCCCGCGTCATGATGGAGATCCTCGGCCACTCTCAGATCAGCATCACCATGGACGTATACACGCACGTCGTGCAGGACACCCAGCGTGAAGCCATGAGTCACGTGGACCGGCTGCTCAGGAAACGCCCCGGTCGTCAGTGACCGTGCTCGTTGATGTCAAAACTGGTTGTCAAAGGCCCCGGGCCATGATCGGTCCGGGGCCTTTGCCCATGTGCCCCCGGCAGGATTCGAACCTGCGACACCCGGTTTAGGAGTTCGATCCAACTCGACCTCGGCTGGGCCCAGTTGCACGACGTGGCTGACCGTTCGATCCGGCACGTATCCGGCACGTGCAGCAGAACTACCGGAGGCAGGGTTCGCGGTGGAGGCGCCCTCAGAACGAGCAGGTGTGTGCAACCGGGTGGCGGAGGTGCCTCAGTAGCCGGTGCCGCGCTTGACCCGGGCCCGCTCGGTCCCATGGGTCGCACCCTTGTCGTCCGGAGTGCGACACGCGTCGGCGATGTCCTGGCTCAGGCGATCGATCTGCTCGCGGCTCAGGGTCTCAGAACGCACGATTTCCCTTTGGCGAGCGTGACTGGAGGGTGGTCTGCGGCTCGAGCGGATGCGTCGGAGTGCCGTCCGCGGCCTCAGTACCGAAAATGGAGGCGATCCCGCCCGCCCACCCACCCGCGCCGTCAGGAGCAGAGCCCATGCTGGAACGCACGCTGCGCAAGGACCGCACCGAGATCACCTTCGTCCTTCCTGTCGACTCCCCGCCCGGACCGGTCAGCGTGGTCGGCGACTTCAACGACTGGCAGCCCGGTGTCCACACCCTGCGCCCGCGCAAGGACGGCAAACGTGCCGTCACGGTCGAGCTGCCGTCCAAGAGCACGCACTCCTTCCGGTACCTGGCCGCGGGGGACTACTGGTTCAACGACGAGGGTGCCGGCGATCAGGACGGCGCCAACAGTCGCCTGCATACCTGATCGGACCAACAGGCACGACGCAGTTGCGCCTTCCGTCTCCTGGCCGACATCGCCCTGCGCGCGCTGTTCCCCGCCGTGAACGACCCCGCCACGGTGGTGGAGGCCCTCCGGATACTCCGGAGGGCCTCCACAGTCCGCCTGTCGCCGGTGACATCGGTCGGCTGCACGTCCACGACGGCGCCGGGGAACTGCCCGTGGTGGGATGGCTGCCCGGGCTGGGAGGACTTCCTTCACACAGGCGTCGACGACGTCATCGGCTCCGCTCTCGGCTTCCCCATGGTTCTGCTCCGGCTCCGGAAATTGCTCCAGGATTTGAGGAAACCGGCCGTTCTTGTGGGCCGGAGGAGGAGCGGTCAGGTGATGCCTCGGCGTCGACCGATCCCCTCGGCCATATGGAACACAGCCAAGTCCGGGCCGGCATCTCGCGGTCGAACAGACGGCATCTGCCGTCTCCGGACTGGGACTTCGGCCAGGATGCGGGCGTGGCGCTACCGTGCGAGGCTGGCAGCTGAAAGCCGAGGGACCCACGCCGACCAGTGAAAATCCGCTCCCGCACCCTCTCGGCAGGGTCGATGCGGCTTGCACCTCAATGATGGACCGAGAGGCAGAACCGCCTCATTCTGGGCATCCTCATGGCCCTCGCCGACGGCGCGTCGTACCAGTGGCGCGGGATCGCGCCCGCGGGGCTTGCCGTGATCGCCGACTTCCTCTGCTGGACCCTCCACCATTTCGGGGCCACCGTGCTCATCACCGCCGACACCTTCATCAATGTGCGCCCTCAGTGATCGGCCGGGCGAAGAGGCGGGCAAGTCCGAGCGTGAGGTCTCAGAGCTGTCGGCTGCCGAAAAGGCCCTTGACCCCGAATGGGTGCTCATCGAGAGAACGGACGCAGAAAAATGACATCTCCTGACACCGACGAACTGGGACCGGTCGACTATGTCGTCGTCGAATTCCCGCCGGACACCTCGCACTTCACCGGCGAGATGGCCGCAGAGCTCGACAAGCTGGTCACCTCGGGGACCATCCGGGTCTTGGACCTGGTCATCCTGACGAAGGGGGCAGACGGCGAGCTCGACGTGATGGAGGTCGATGCCCCGGACAGCGTGGGCGAACTCCGCGCCGCGGAGGCGCAGCTGGCCGGCCTGCTCGCGGAAGAGGACGTGGTCAACCTGGCCGCAGCCATGGAGCCCGGTACGACAGCCGGGGTACTGGTCTGGGAGAACGTGTGGGCGGGGCCCTTCGCATCCGCCGCACGCCGCTCGGGAGGCCAGCTCATCGCCAACGGACGTATTCCGATCCAGGCCATCCTGGCCTCGATCGAAGCCGACGAAGAAGGAGAATGAGATGCCTCTCGGACCCATGCGCAGAGGACGACGCGGGGTCATCGACCGCCCTGTCGTTCGCACAGCGGCTGTCGCGGGCACGGCAGTTGTCGTCGCCCACGGGGTCGGTCGCCGCAGTGACCGTCGCGAGGACCGCCGCGATGACCGTGAAGACCGCCGGGACGACCGCCGAGACCGGCGCTGATTCGAGCCTCTGGACGCGGTCGCCAGGTCGAACTGGGCCAACGCATGGGGCTATCGTCGCCTGCCGGACTTCGCCTGCCGGACTTCGCCTGCCGGACTTCGCCTGCCGGACTTCGCCTGCCGGACTTCGCCTGCCGGACTTCGCCTGCCGGCACGTTCCCGGCCGCCGATGCCGGGCTCTGGAAGGAGCCGGCAATTACGGAGCCAGCCTGGCCGCCTCGAAGACCTCACGAAGCCCGGCCTCGAGGTGGTGCTCTGCGACAAGGAGGTGCCGTGCGGCGCGCCCTTGAAGCGGGCATCGTCCGGGTGGGTGATGGGATCGCGTCGCGGGAGACTTCGTGAGCACCCGCGGAACAATCGAGCGCCTGCGACATGGGTCCAGGAGGGCGCAAAGGCTGCCAGGCCGTGGCGCCCCGCCGCCACGTGTGCCGGCTGTCGGTTCTGGGCACACCTGACGGAATGGATCTCACTGGAGTCGCCGACCCCGGACTCTTCGGCCCCGAATCGGTCACCTGGCAGATGCACGGTGACCCCATGATGTGGGTCGCCGGGATCCGCGCGCTCTACCTTCAGGCCCTGCACCCGCGCGTCGTACGCGCTGTCGTGCAGAACTCCGACTTCCGGAACGACGCCTGGGGCCGGCTGAAGCGCACCGCGAACTTCGTCGGAACGACGACGTACGGGACCGTCGAGGCCGCGGAGCGGGCAGCGGCCCGGGTCCGGACGATTCACCGGATGCTCACCGCCACCGACCCGGACACCGGTGAGTGCTACGGGGTCGACGATCCAGAACTGCTGCTGTGGGTGCACTGCACGGAGATCGACTCCTATCTGCACGTCCTGCGGCGTTCCGGCTTCCGGCTCACGGACGCGCAGGCCGACCGCTACATCCGGGAACACCGGGTCGGCGCGCGGCTGGTGGGGCTCGACCCCGACCAGGTGCCGGCGAACCGGGCCGAACTGGCCGCGCACATCGAGAAGACGCTCCCCGAACTCGCCGCGGGCCCCGAAGCCCGCGAAGTCGACGACTTCCTCCGGCGCCCGCCCGTACACCCGCTGCTCGTACCGGCGCGCGCACTGCTGTGGCGGCGCGTGGCCGGGCTCGCGTACGCCGCTCTGCCGCCGTACGCCCACGTGTTGTACGGCAGGGCGGCGCCGTCGCCCGCGGCGGTGACCCGGCGGCTGCGCGTCACGGGCACCACGCTGCGCTGTGTCCCCGCACGGCTGCGCTGGCAACTCCCGCCCAAACACATTCTCTCGGCCATGTCACGGCTCGGCCCCGGCTCGCGCCCGGCGCCGTACAAAGTCGGCAGATAGCTCGTCATACTGGACGGGGCCGGGGGGCTCGGGGCTGAGCAGTGACGGGGGCGATCACTCGAGATGGCGGAGAGCAGGCTGATCCAGGAGCGTTACCGGCTCCTCGATCCGATCGGGCGCGGCGGCATGGGCGAGGTGTGGCGGGCGCGGGACGAATCGCTGGGCCGCCAGGTGGCCGTCAAGTGCCTCAAGCCGCTCGGCCCGCACCACGACCCGTCCTTCACCCGCGTCCTGCGCGAACGATTTCGGCGCGAGGCCCGGGTCGCCGCGGCCCTTCAGCACCGAGGTGTGACCGTCGTCCACGACTTCGGCGAGTCCGACGGTGTGCTGTACCTGGTGATGGAACTGCTGGAGGGACACAACCTCGGCCAGCTCCTGGAGGAGAACCACCACCATCCGCTCGCGGTCGCCGAAATCGTCGACATCGCCGACCAGGTGACCGCCGCGCTCGCGTACACCCACCAACAGGGCATCGTGCACCGTGACTTGAAGCCGGCGAACATCATGCGGCTGACCGACGGCACCGTGAAGATCTGCGACTTCGGCATCGCCCGCCTCGGCCACGACATCGGATTCACCTCGCGGCTCACCGGCACCGGCATCGCCATGGGCACCCCGCACTACATGTCGCCGGAACAGATCGGTGGCTCGGAGGTCGACCAGCGCAGCGACCTGTACTCCTTCGGGTGCGTGCTCTACGAAATCGCCACCGGAGCACCGCCGTTCGACCTCGACGACGCCTGGGCCGTCCTCGTCGGCCACCGCGACACCGTGCCCGAGCCGCCGCGCAGCCACCGGGCCGAAATCCCCGAGTACCTGGAGCGGATCATCCTCGACCTGCTCGCCAAACGGCCCGAGCAGCGGCCGCGGGACGCCCGTGAGCTCGCCCGCCGCATCAGCGCCGGACGCACCACGCCGATGTACGTGCCGACGGTGGTCGCTCCGGCCCTGCCGCACCCCGCCAGGGGGCAGCACTCTCCTGGGCCCCGGGGCCCGTCCCGACCCGAGCAGCCGCCCTCCCGCGCACCCCGGCTGCCGTCCTGGACCCAGGGCATGACCACCGGCCACAAGGCCACCGGCGCGGGACTGCGCGCCACCCCGCCGGACGCCTCCGGCGGCCTCACCGGTGAGTGGACGGCCCGCCCCTCCACCGCTGTCGCGCCCGCGGCGGGTCGCAGCGCACGGCCCACCCCCGCACCGGAGGCGCTCACCGCCCTGGCGGGGCGGCACAACGCCGGACTGAGCCTCGGGCGGCTCGGCCGGTGGACCGAGGCGGGCGAGGTGCACCGCTCGGTCGCCGCCGAACGGGAGCATCTGCTCGGGCCCGATCACCCGGACACGCTCGCCAGCCGTTACGAGGTCGGCTTCACCCTCAGCCGCACCGGACGCCCCGCCGAGGCTCTCGGCGAGTACGCGCGCGTCGCCCAGGCCAGGGAGCGGGTGCTCGGCGCCGAGCATCCCGACACCCTGGCCGCTCGGCAGGAAATGGCCTACGTGCTGGGCCAGTTGGGCCGTCACTACGAGGCGCACCAGGCCTACACGTCGGTGCTCTCGGCCCGGGAGCGCGCGATGGGCCCCGACCATCCGGACACGCTTCGCTGCCGCCACAATCTCGCCTTCAACCTCAGCAGGCTAGGACGCCTGGAGGACTCGTACCGCATGGCGAGCGAGGTCGCAGCAGCCCGCGCCCGGGTGCTCGGCCCGGCCCACCCCGACACGCTCGTCACCCGCTACGAAGTCGCCTATGCCCTGGGCCAGTTGGGGCGCTGGACCGAGGCGCTGCTCACCTACCAGGAGGTGGCCGGGGCCCGTGCGCAGGCCCTGGGCCCGGACCATCCGGACACGCTCGCCGCCCGCTACGAGGTGGGCATCAGCCTCGGCCGGCTCGGCCGCAGCGCGCAGGCACTGGAGCTGTACCGCTCTCTCGTCGACGACCGCACCCGGGCACAGGGCGCCGCGCATCCCGAGACCCTGCGGGCGCGGCACGGGCTCGGCGTGAACCTCGGTCGCCTGGGCCGCTGGGAGGAGGCTCTCGCCGAGTCCCGTGACGTCTGCGCCATCCGCGAGCGCGTGCTCGGCGCCGATCATCCCGACACCCTCGTCAGCCGCCGCGAGGTGGCCGTCGGGCTCGGCTGGCTCGGCCGCTGGGCCGACGCCCTCACCGAGTACCGGCGCGTCGCCGCCGCCCGCGAGCGCGTGCTCGGCGCCGACCATCCCGATACCCTCGCCAGCCGCAACGACGAAGCGCACTGCCTGGAGCAGCTGGGGCACGGGCAGGAGGCGGTGGAGCTGTACCGCAGGGTGGCAGCCCTGAGGCAACAGCGGGCGGCCGGAGGACGCTGACCGCGGGGCCGACCGCCACGCCGCCGCTCACCCGGACTCGTCCACGAGAACCAAAAAAACGTGGCCGGTGATGTCGAGAACCCGTGGCCCGCTCCGTCCCAGCAGTGAACGCGACCACAATGGATCGCACCAGTACGAGGAGAAACACCATGGCCAAGTACCTGCTGCTCAAGCACTACCGTGGCGCCCCGGCTCCGGTCAACGACGTGCCCATGGACCAGTGGACACCCGAGGAGATCTCGGCGCACGTGCAGTACATGAACGACTTCGCGGCCCGGCTCGAGAAGAGCGGCGAGTTCGTCGACAGCCAGGCGCTCGCCGCCGAGGGGGCGTTCGTCCGGTACGACGGCGAGGGCCGCCCGCCGGTCACCGACGGCCCGTTCGCCGAGACCAAGGACCTCATCGCCGGCTGGATGGTGATCGACGTCGACACCTACGAGCGCGCCGTCGAACTGGCCGGGGAACTGTCGGCCGCGCCCGGCAAGGGCGGCGAGCCGATCCACGAGTGGCTCGAACTGCGTCCCTTCCTGGGCGCGCACCCCACGGTCACGGAGTGCACTCTGAAGTGAACGACGTCCTGCTCCGGAGCCTCACACCGAGCGTGCTCGGGATCCTCGTCCGCCGCGGAGCCGACTTCGCGGCGGCCGAGGACGCCGTGCAGGACGCGCTCGTCGAGGCGGTCCGCGTCTGGCCGGCCGACCCGCCGCGGGACCCGAAGGGCTGGCTGGTCACCGTGGCCTGGCGCCGGTTCCTCGACGCGACCCGGGCGGACGCCGCCCGTCGCCGGCGCGAGGACCTCGTCGACGAGGAGCCGGCACCCGGACCCGCGCCGACGGTGGACGACACGCTCCAGCTCTACTTCCTGTGCGCCCACCCGGCGCTCACGCCGTCGTCCGCCGTCGCGCTCACCCTGCGCGCCGTCGGCGGGCTCACCACCCGCCAGATCGCCCAGGCCTACCTGGTGCCCGAGCCGACGATGGCGCAGCGCATCAGCAGGGCCAAGCGCACCGTCTCCGGCGTGCGGTTCGACCAGCCCGGCGATGTCGCCACCGTGCTCCGCGTCCTCTACCTGGTCTTCAACGAGGGCTACTCCGGCGACGTCGACCTCGCCGCCGAGGCCATCCGGCTCACCCGGCAGCTCGCGGCCGCGATCGACCACCCCGAGGCGGCGGGGCTGCTCGCCCTCATGCTGCTCCACCACGCCCGGCGCGCCGCCCGGACCGCGCCCGACGGCAGCCTGGTGCCGCTCGCCGAACAGGACCGCGGGCGGTGGGACACCGAGTCGATCGCCGAGGGCGTCGGGATCCTCCAGGCGGCCCTCGCCCGCGACCGGCTGGGCGAGTTCCAGGCCCAGGCCGCCATCGCGGCCCTCCACGCCGACGCGCCCACCGCCGAGGAGACGGACTGGGTACAGATCGTCGAGTGGTACGACGAGCTCGCGCGCCTGACCGACAGCCCGGTCGTCCGGCTCAACCGCGCGGTGGCCGTCGGTGAGGCGGACGGGCCGCGCGCCGGCCTGGCGGCCCTCGCGGCGCTGCATGACCAGCTGCCCCGGCACACCGCGGTGGCGGCGTACCTCCACGAGCGCGACGGCGACCTGGCGACGGCGGCACGGCTGTACGCCGAGGCGGCACGGAAGGCGCCCAACCTCGCCGAGCGCGACCACCTGACGCGCCAGGCCGCCCGGCTCAACACGCGGCGGCCGCGCTGAACGGTCGCGCCGACGGGTCGCGCCCGCATTCTTGCGCGGCACGGGCGCGGCCCCGCGGCCGGAGCGGTCGCCTCGACGTGGGCAGGCGGCCCGCAGTCCGAGACGTCCGCGCGTCCCCGTACGGTTGCCCGCCGCTTGCCGCGCACCTCTGGCCGACGTAGATCATCACGTGCTACGAAGAACCATGCCTGTACACGAGGGATATGACGCCGTGATCGTCGGCGGAGGCCACAACGGACTGGTCGCCGCCGCCTACCTGGCGCGGGCCGGTCGGTCCGTGCTCGTGCTGGAGCGCCTGGGGAACACCGGCGGCGCCGCCGTGTCCACCCGGCCCTTCGCCGGAGTCGACGCGCGGCTGTCGCGCTACTCGTACCTGGTGAGCCTGTTGCCCCGGAAGATCGTGCGGGACCTGGGGCTCGACTTCCGGGTCCGGGGCCGCACGGTCTCCTCGTACACGCCCGTCGAGCGCGACGGACGGCCCACCGGGCTGCTCGTCGGCGGCGGCGAGCGGCGCACCCGCGAGGCGTTCGCCCGGCTGACGGGATCGGAGCGCGAGTACGAGGCGTGGCAGCGCTTCTACGGGATGACCGGCCGCGTCGCCCGGAGCGTGTTCCCGACCCTCACCGAACCGCTGCCCACCCGCGAGGAACTGAGGACGCGCGTCGACGACGAGGAGGCCTGGCGGATCCTCTTCGAGGAGCCGGTCGGCACGGCCGTCGAGGAGTACTTCACCGACGACCTCGTACGCGGTGTCGTTCTCACCGACGCGCTCATCGGCACCTTCGCCGACGCCCACGACCCGTCGCTGCGGCAGAACCGCTGCTTCCTGTACCACGTGATCGGCGGCGGCACCGGAGCCTGGGACGTGCCCGTCGGCGGGATGGGCGCCCTCACCGACGCGATCACCGGCGCGGCACGCGCCGCGGGCGCGGTGATCGCCACCGGCCACGAAGTGCTGCGGATCGACACCGACGGCGAGTCCGCCGAGATCACCTACCGGACCGCCGACGGCGAGGGCGTCGTCGCGGCCCGTCACGTCCTGGTGAACGCCTCGCCGCAGGAGCTCGCGCACCTCACCGGAGACGAGCCGCCGACCCCCGCCGAGGGCGCCCAGCTCAAGGTGAACATGCTGCTCAAGCGGCTGCCGAGGCTCCGTGACACCTCCGTCGACCCCCGCGAGGCGTTCTCCGGGACCTTCCACGTCGCCGAGGGCTACGAGCAGCTGGCGACCGCCCACGCGCAGGCCGCGGCCGGTGAACTGCCGGTCGCGCCGCCGTCCGAGATCTACTGCCACTCGCTCACCGACCCCAGCATCCTCGGCCCGGACCTCGTCGAGCAGGGATATCAGACCCTCACGCTCTTCGGCCTCCACACGCCCGCCCGGCTCTTCGAGCGGGACAACGACGCCGTACGGGAGGAGCTGCTGAAGTCGACGCTGGCCCAGCTGGACGCGCACCTCGCCGAGCCGCTGGCCGACTGCCTGGCCACCGACGCGGACGGGCGGCCGTGCATCGAGGCGAAGACCCCGCTCGACCTGGAGCGGGACCTGCGCCTGCCCGGCGGCAACATCTTCCACCGCGACCTCGCCTTCCCGTACGCCCAGGAGGGCACGGGCCGCTGGGGCGTCGAGACCCGGCACGCGAATGTGCTGCTGTGCGGGGCGGGCGCGGTACGCGGCGGCGGGGTGAGCGGAGTGCCGGGCCACAACGCCGCGAAGGCCGTACTGGAGTCCCTGGGCCAGGGAGGCTAGGCCGCCCGCGCCGCCCGCGCCGCCCGCGCCGCCCGCGCCCGGAGTGCCCCGAGGGCGCGGGTGGCGTCGGCAGCCTCGGCGAGTCGGGATTTCGGTGGGCGCCGCGGGTGTCGCCGCGGGTGTCGGCGGAGGCGGTCGTGCGCGGGCGCCCCCGCCGACCTGCCGTCAGTCGCGGGACTGCACCCAGCCGACGGCCGAGATCCGCCCCGCGTCCGCCGGGCGCGTCTCGTCGAAGACGACGAGCCCTGCGGCCTCGACCCGCAGGGCGTCGACGTACGCGCCGCGGCCGACGTACAGCCGGTCGGTCGTGTACCGCCAGCGCAGCGAGAGCGCCGGCGCGCTCGGCAGGTTCGCGCCGAGCCGGTGCCACACCCGCCCCGACCAGCCGGTGGCCGTACCCGCCGGATGGTCCTCCGGGTCCTCGGACCGTCGCCGGGTCGTGAAGGGGACCGGCTGCCAGGTCGTACCGTCGTCGGTCGAGGACTCCAGGAACAGGACGTCCGACAGGGGCTCGGTGTCCCACCACAGCGCGCAGTCGAGGCGCGTGGGCGCCGCGGAGGTGTCGAGCGCGGGCAGTGTGAGTGTCGCCGTCGTCGCGCTCGCCATCCCCGAGAACCAGGAGGTACGACCGCGCACGGGACGCACCGGGACGGCCCGCGCCAGGTTGTTCCCGGCGGCGACCCGGGGAGCGGAGCCGGATCGCCAATTGCGCACGGGATGGACGGAGTTGCCGAGGACGATCAGGAAGGAGTCGGTCGTCGGGTCGAGGACGAGCGAGGTGCCGGTGAAGCCGGTGTGGCCCGCCGTGCGCGGTGTCGCCATCGCGCCCATGTACCAGTGCTGGTCGAGCTCGAAGCCCAGGCCGTGCTCGTCGCCCGGGAAAGCGGTGTTGAAGTCGGTGAACATCAGGTCCACCGTCTCCGGTCTCAGGATGCGCGTCCTGCCGTACGCACCGCCGTTCAGTAGCGTACGGCCGAGGATCGCCAGGTCCCAGGCGCGGGAGAAGACGCCCGCGTGACCGGCGACCCCGCCCAGGGAGTACGCGTTCTCGTCGTGGACCTCACCCCACACGAGCCCGCGGTCCAGTCCCGACCAGGGCAGCCGGGCGTCCTCGGTCGCGGCGATCTCCGGCTTCCAGGAGGCGGGCGGGTTGTAGCGGGTGCGGTCCATGCCGAGGGGGCCGGTGATCTCGTCGCGCAGGAGTGTGTCGAGGGTCCGGCCGGTGATCCTCTCCAGGACCAGTTGGAGCGAGATCAGGTTCAGGTCGGAGTAGAGGTAGGCGGTGCCGGGCGGATGGAGCGGGACCTCGTCCCAGATGAGCTGGAGCTTTCCCTCGTGGGTCGGCGCCTTGTACAGGGGGATCCAGGAGCGGAACCCGGAGGTGTGGGTGAGCAGTTGACGGATCGTGATGTCCTTCTTGCCGCCGCCCGCGAACTCCGGGAGGTACGAGGCGACGGTGGCCTCCAGCTCCAGGGCGCCGCGCTCCATCTGCTGCACGGCGAGGATCGAGGTGAACAGCTTCGAGACGGAGGCGAGGTCGTAGACCGTGTCCATCGCCGCCGGGATCTGCCGGTCGGCGGGGAACTCCACACCGGTGTCCGTCTTCTCGTCGTACGCCGCGTAGCGCACGGCCATGCCGATCGGCTGGTGCAGGGCCACGGTGCCGCCGCGCCCGGCGAGCAGGACGGCTCCGGCGTACCAGGGGTACTTGGGGGAGGGGTCGAGGAACGTCTCGGCGTCCGCGACCAGTTGGCGCAGATGGCCGGCGAGCAGTCCGGCCTGTCCGGGGGTACCGTGCTTCAGGGTCTGGCGGCCGTTCCCCGTCGAGGCCGCCGCCGGGCCCGCCGGGAAGGGCGCGAGGGCCAGCGTCCCGCCCACGGCCAGTAAGCCCCTGCCCCATTGACGACGGGTCAGCGCGCCGCCCGTTCCGGCCCGGTCGCCCCCCGTTCCGGCCCGCTCGCCTTCCGTCCTGCCTTTCGCGCCTTCGGTCATCGAGAAGCCTCTCGCTCGCGTCGCCTGAAAGTATCTTTCCGGGTCTGCCGTGCCGAGTGAAACTTTCTCGTCAGGGGCGGGCGTGTCAACCCTCCCCGGCAGGCCTAAAGAGATCTGACGGAGTATCAGAAAAGGCCTTCCCTCGTCCGGACGTCTGCGGCATCCTGCGCCCATGCAGACGGAGCTGAGCAAGGAACTGGGAGTCGAGCACGCCATCTTCGGCTTCACGCCGTTTCCCGCCGTCGCCGCGGCCATCAGTCGCGCGGGCGGATTCGGTGTGCTCGGCGCGGTCCGCTACACAGCCCCCGTCGACCTCGAACGCGACCTCGACTGGATCGAGGCGAACGTCGACGGCAGGCCCTACGGCCTGGACGTCGTCATGCCCGCGAAGAAGGTCGAGGGCGTCAGCGAGGCCGACGTCGAGGCGATGATCCCCGAAGGGCACCGGCAGTACGTCAAGGACACCCTCGCCAAGTACGGCGTGCCCGAACTCGCCGAGGGCGAGGCGTCCGGCTGGCGCATCACGGGCTGGATGGAACAGGTCGCCCGCGGCCAGCTCGACGTCGCCTTCGACTATCCGATCAAGTTGCTCGCCAACGCCCTGGGTTCACCGCCCGCCGATGTCGTCGAGCGCGCCCATGCCCAGGGCGTGCTCGTCGCGGCCCTCGCGGGCAGCGCCCGGCACGCGCGCAAGCACGCCGAGGCGGGCATCGACGTCGTCGTCGCGCAGGGCTACGAGGCCGGCGGACACACCGGGGAGATCGCCTCGATGGTGCTCACGCCCGAAGTCGTCGACGCCGTCGGCCCGTTGCCGGTCCTGGCGGCGGGCGGCATCGGCAGCGGACAGCAGGTGGCCGCCGCGCTCAGCCTCGGCGCCCAGGGAGTGTGGCTCGGGTCGGTCTGGCTGACCGTCACCGAGGCCGACATGCATTCGCCCGCCGTCACCCGGAAACTGCTGGCCGCCGGTTCCGGTGACACGGTCCGCTCTCGCGCCTTGACCGGCAAACCCGCACGCCAGCTGCGCACCGAGTGGACCGACGCCTGGGACGACCCGAACGGGCCCGGCACACTGCCCATGCCTCTCCAGGGACTGCTGGTCGCGGACGCCGTCTCCCGCATCCAGAAGTACGAGGTGGAGCCGCTGCTCGGCACACCCGTCGGGCAGATCGTCGGCCGGATGAACAGCGAACGCTCCGTCCAGGAGGTCTTCGACGACCTGACCCGGGGCTTCGAGCGAGCCGTCGACCGCATCAACCGCATCGCGGGCAGGGGGGAACAGGCATGAGCACATCACCCAACGGTTTCTGGGCCCAGGCCACCGCCGACCCCGAGCGCGTCGTCCTCGTCACCCCCACCGGCGAGGAGTGGACCGCGGGACGGCTGCACGCGGCCGCCAACGGGCTCGTCCACGGACTGCGCGCCGCCGGCCTCCGGCGCGGCGACTCCTTCGCGGTCGTGCTCCCCAACGGCGTCGAGCTCCTCGTCGCCTACCTCGCCGCCTCGCAGGCCGGTCTCTACCTCGTCCCCGTCAACCACCACTTCGTCGGCCCCGAGATCGCCTGGATCGTCTCCGACTCCGGAGCCAGGGTCCTCATCGCCCACGAACGGTTCGCCGACGCCGCCCGGCACGCGGCCGACGAGGCGAAGCTGCCCGCGGAACAGCGGTACGCAGTCGGCGAGATCGAGGGCTTCAGGCCGTACGCCGAACTCCTCGACGGACAGCCGACGTCCGCGCCCGCGGAGCGCATTCTCGGCTGGGTCATGAACTACACCTCGGGCACCACGGGCCGCCCGCGCGGCATCCGGCGCCCGCTGCCCGGCAAACTCCCCGAGGAGTCGTACCTCGGCGGCTTCCTCGGCATCTTCGGCATCAAACCCTTCGACGACAACGTCCACCTCGTGTGCTCGCCGCTTTACCACACGGCGGTGCTCCAGTTCGCCGGCGCGTCCCTGCACATCGGGCATCGGCTGGTGCTGATGGACAAGTGGACGCCCGAGGAGATGCTGCGTGTCATCGACGCACACAGCTGCACCCACACTCATATGGTGCCGACCCAGTTCCACCGACTGCTGGCCCTCCCCGACGAGGTGAAGGCCCGCTACGACGTCTCCTCGATGCGGCACGCCATCCATGGCGCGGCCCCCTGCCCCGACCATGTGAAACGAGCCATGATCGCGTGGTGGGGCGACAGCGTCGAGGAGTACTACGCGGCCAGCGAGGGCGGCGGAGCCTTCGCGACCGCCGAGGACTGGCTGAAGAAGCCCGGCACCGTCGGCAAGGCATGGCCCATCAGCGAACTGGCCGTCTTCGACGACGACGGCAACCGGCTGCCGCCCGGTGAACTCGGCACCGTCTACATGA
Source organism: Streptomyces sp. NPDC026500 (assembly GCF_055567635.1). NCBI lineage: Bacteria > Bacillati > Actinomycetota > Actinomycetes > Kitasatosporales > Streptomycetaceae > Streptomyces > Streptomyces sp. NPDC026500. The sequence goes on from NZ_JBVHQB010000010.1 coordinate 186,931, forward strand.
AGATGAGCACCGGAGGATTCTCGTACCACAAGGACGAGACCAAGACCCGGAAGAACCGCATCGGGGACTTCTTCACCGTCGGAGACCTGGGCTGCCTCGACGAGGACGGCTATCTCTTCCTCCGCGACCGCAAGATCGACATGATCATCTCGGGCGGGGTCAACATCTACCCGGCCGAGATCGAGGCGGCCCTGCTCTCCCACCCCGCCGTCGCGGACGCGGCCGCCTTCGGTATCCCGCACGACGACTGGGGCGAGGAGGTCAAGGCCGTGGTCGAGGCCGCCCCCGGCCACGAACCCGGTCCGGCGCTCGCCGCCGACATCCTCGGCCACTGCGAGCGCCGACTCGCCGGGTACAAGCGGCCCAAGAGCGTCGACTTCATCGCGACCATGCCCCGCGATCCCAACGGAAAGCTGTACAAGCGACGGCTGCGCGATCCCTACTGGGAGGGCCACACGCGAGCGATGTGACCCGGTTCCCCTTCCAGGGCTGTCGCGCCACGCCGCCTCACTTGACCTCGCCCTTCCGCGGATCGAGGATCACGTGTCATGAAGCCTGGACACGGCAGTACGGTCGACGGGGTGCTGCGCCGCAGCGCCCGGCGCACACCGGCGCGGCGCGCCGTCGACTACCGAGATCGCTCCTGGACGTACGCGGAACTCGACGAAGCCGTCTCCCGCGCGGCGACCGTCCTCCTCGACGAGGGGCTGTCCCCGGGGGACCGCGTGGGCGCCTACGGCCACAACTCGGACGCCTATCTGATCGGCTTCCTCGCCTGCGCCCGCGCGGGACTCGTGCATGTGCCGGTGAACCAGAACCTGACCGGCGACGACCTCGCCTACATCGTCGGCCAGTCGGGCAGCACCCTGGTCCTGACCGACCCCGACCTCGCCGGCCGGCTCCCGGAGGGCGTACGGACCCTGCTGCTGCGCGACACCGACGACTCGTTCCTCGCACGCCTGGACACGGCACCCCCGTACGACGGTGACGAGCCGCGCGGTGACACGCTCGTGCAGCTGCTCTACACGTCGGGCACCACCGCACTGCCCAAGGGCGCGATGATGACGCACCGCGCCCTGGTGCACGAGTACCTGAGCGCGATCACCGCTCTCGATCTGAGCGCCGGGGACCGGCCGGTCCATTCGCTGCCGCTCTACCACTCGGCGCAGATGCATGTGTTCCTGCTGCCCTATCTCGCGGTCGGCGCATCGAACACCATCCTCGACGCACCGGACGCCGGTCAGCTCTTCGACCTGATCGAGGCCGGCCGCGCGGACAGCCTGTTCGCCCCGCCCACCGTGTGGATCGGCCTTTCGAACCGCCCCGACTTCACCGACCGCGACCTGAGCGGCCTGCGCAAGGCGTACTACGGGGCGTCGATCATGCCGGTCCCCGTCCTGGAACGGCTGCGCGCACGGCTGCCGAAGCTGGCCTTCTACAACTGCTTCGGCCAGAGCGAGATCGGCCCTCTGGCCACTGTGCTGGGACCCGACGAACACAAGGGCCGGATGGACTCCTGCGGACGCCCGGTGCTGTTCGTGGACGCGCGGGTCGTCGACGAGGACGGCAAGGACGCGCCGGACGGGACGCCGGGCGAAGTCGTCTACCGCTCACCGCAGTTGTGCGAGGGCTACTGGGACAAGCCCGAGGAGACGGCCGAGGCGTTCCGCGACGGCTGGTTCCACTCGGGGGACCTCGCCGTGCGCGACGCCCACGGGTATTTCACGGTCGTGGACCGGGTGAAGGACGTCATCAACTCCGGTGGTGTGCTGGTCGCTTCGCGGCAGGTCGAGGACGCGCTGTACACCCATCAGCAGGTCGCCGAGGTGGCGGTCGTCGGGCTCCCCGACGAGCGCTGGATCGAGGCCGTCACCGCGGTCGTCGTTCCGCGGGGCGAGGTCACCGAGGACGAACTGATCGCCCACGCACGCGAGAAGCTCGCCCACTTCAAGGCACCCAAACGCGTCCTGTTCGTGGACGAACTGCCCCGCAACGCCAGCGGAAAGATCCTCAAGCGGGAACTGCGGGACCGGTTCGGCGACGCGTAGCCGACGGCGGGGACGACGTCCGCTACTCGCGAGGGTCCTTGCGCCGGTTGTCGTCCTGATGTTCCGCGACCTCCGGTGCTTCCCCGGCCGCGGACCCCTCCTCGTGGGACAGGCGGTAGGCCACGGCAAGTCCCCAGGGGACGCTGAGAAGGAGGACGAGGGCGAGGCCGAGAAAGAGTGGAGCCGGGCGTGCGGCACCGACTCCCACACATACGACCGCCACGGCGACGCAGGTACCGGCCAGCGGCCGGTAGAGCCCGCGGTCCGGACGCCAGACGCGCAGGGAACTCGCGACCAGCATCGTCGTGCACAGCACGAGGGCCGCACCCCCGCCGAGCACCCAGGCCGTGCCGGCGGGGGTCCGGCTGTCGTGGGCGTGTTCCACGAGGCCGCTCATCGCGGCGCCCATGACGGCCACCGCGGCCGTGAGCGGCAGGTGAACCAGCATCCACTGCACGGTGCTCGCGCGGGTGGGCCCCGGCCGCCGGTGTCCGGCGAAGTCGAATCGGTGCCCTTCGACGCCGAGGACCTGCCCGGGTACGCCGGCGCGGTCTTCGACCACCTCGTCGCCCGGCCGGACCTGATGCGCCTACGGCTATGGAAACTGCTGGAGCGCCCCTCCGCCACCGGACTCGAACCGAACGCCTTCCGGCGCAAAGCGGCGGAGGTGGCCGACGCGCAGCACCGTGGCGAGGTCACCCAGGAGATGGAGCCCGGCGATCTTCTGACCATGGTTCTGGCCGCGGCCCAGGCGTGGTTCTGGGCGGCCGAGGGCGTCGACCCCGAGGAGGTCGCACAGTCCTGGTCGGCGCAGCGGCTGGCGGCCCTGCACCGCTCGGCGGTCGTCGAGGCCGCCCGCCGGATGACCGAGCCGAGGACCGCCGGCGGGTGACGGCCTCGTAGGCCGGGGCGGCGTTCGGTCGCACATGCGAGGGCCACGCCGTGCACTTCTCGGGACGGGCAGCGCCGTGATCGACTGTCGGCGCGACCCGTCCCGTCTGCGGCCGGTCAGGGGCGTGGGCGCAGGTCCACGATCCGCTTCAGCTTGCCCACCGAGCGCTCCAGCGACTCCGGTTCGACGATCTCCACCGTGACCGAGACGCCGATCCCGTCCTTGATGCCCGCGGTGATCGCCAGTGCGGCTGCCTCGCGGATCTCCGGTGTGGCGCCGGACCGGGCCTCGGCCCGGACGGTGAGGGCGTCGAGGCGGCCCTCGCGGGTCAGCCGGAGCTGGAAGTGCGGGGCGACTCCCGGGGTCCGCAGCACGATCTCCTCGATCTGCGTCGGGAAGAGGTTGACCCCCCGCAGGATCACCATGTCGTCACTGCGCCCGGTGATCTTCTCCATCCGGCGGAAGACCCGCGCCGTGCCGGGCAGCAGCCGCGTCAGGTCCCGTGTCCGGTAACGAATCACGGGCATGGCCTCCTTGGTGAGCGAGGTGAACACCAGCTCGCCCTCCTCGCCGTCCGGCAGCACCTCGCCCGTGATCGGGTCGACGACCTCCGGGTAGAAGTGGTCCTCCCAGATGTGCAGACCGTCCTTGGTCTCCACGCACTCCTGGGCGACCCCCGGGCCGATGACCTCCGAGAGGCCGTAGATGTCCACCGCGTCGATCGCGAACCGCTCCTCGATCTCGCGGCGCATCTCCTCGGTCCACGGCTCGGCCCCGAACACGCCGACCCGCAGCGAGGTACCGCGCGGGTCCACGCCCTGCCGCTCGAACTCGTCGAGCAGGGTCAGCATGTACGACGGTGTCACCATGATGATCTCGGGCTTCAGGTCCTGGATCAGCTGGACCTGACGTGCCGTCATGCCGCCGGACGCGGGGATCACCGTACAGCCGAGCCGTTCCGCGCCGTAGTGGGCGCCGAGCCCGCCCGTGAACAGCCCGTAGCCGTAGGCGATATGGACCTTGTCGCCGGGCCGGCCGCCCGCCGCGCGGATCGAACGGGCCACCATGTCGGCCCACATGGAGAGATCGTTCTCCGTGTAGCCGACGACCGTCGGCCGCCCGGTCGTTCCGCTCGACGCGTGGATGCGCCGAATTTGCTCCTGCGGCACGGCGAACATCCCGTACGGATAGTTCTCGCGCAGATCCGCCTTCACCGTGAAGGGGAACCGGGCCAGGTCGGCGAGCGAGCGGCAGTCGTCCGGGTGCAGCCCCGCCTTGTCGAAGGACTGCCGGTAGAAGGGGACGTTCTCGTACGCGTGCCGCAGCGACGCGCGCAGCCGCTCAAGCTGGAGCGCCCGCAATGCCTCCGCGTCGAGCCGCTCGCCCGCGTCGAGCAGGCCCTTCGAGTCCATCGAGCCCGCCATCGCGCCCACTCCCTCGCCAACCGTGCGATTCCGGACGACCGATCATTCGGTCGTGCTGTTCCGGATCAGTAATTCAGGTGTCCCGCGCCAGTGCAAGGGGTCCGTGACCGCTTTTTGCGGGAGCGTGCGAGACGCCGGTCAGCGCACCAGGGCGGGCCGCTTGGCGTCGAACTCCCAGCCGGGGACGAGGAAGCGCATCCCGACGGCGTCGTCCCGGGAGCCGAGCGCCTCCTTCAGGTACAGCTCGTGCGCCGCCAGCAGCCGGTCCATGTCGAGTTGGACGCCCAGGCCGGGGGCGTCCGGAAGCGCGATCTCGCCGTCGACGATGCGCGGCGGGGCGACCGTGAGCCGCTCCAGACCCTCCTGCCAGATCCAGTGCGTGTCGAGGGCGTTGTACGCGCCCGGTGCCGCGGCCCCGCAGTGCGTGACCATGGCGAGCGAGATGTCGAAGTGGTTGTTCGAGTGACAGCCCCAGGTCAGGCCCATCGCGTTGCACAACTGGGCCACACGCACCGAGCCCCGCATGGTCCAGAAGTGCGGGTCGGCCAGCGGGATGGAGACCGACTGGAGCGCCAGGGCGTGGGTCAGCTGGCGCCAGTCCGTGGCGATCATGTTGGTCGCCGTCGGCAGCCCCGTCGCCCGGCGGAACTCGGCCAGGATCTCCCGCCCCGAGTAGCCGTCCTCGGCCCCGCAGGGGTCCTCGGCGTAGGCGAGCGTGCCCACCAGGGGCTCGCACAGCTCGACCGCCTCGCGCAGCGACCATGCGCCGTTGGGGTCGAGCGTGATCCGGGCCTCGGGAAAGCGGTCCTTGAGCGCGCGGGCGGCCCGGACCTCCTCGGCACCCTCCAGGACACCGCCCTTGAGCTTGAAGTCCCGGAAGCCGTACAGGTCGTGGGCGGCCTCGGCCTGCCGGACGATCGCGCCGGGCGTGAGGGCCTCCTCGTGCCGCAGGCGGTACCAGTCCACCTCCGAGTCGCTTTCGCGGACGTACGCCAGGTCCGTGCGGTCCGGGTCGCCGACGTAGAAGAGATAACCGAGCACCCGTACGCGGTCGCGTTGCTGCCCGTCGCCGAGGAGGGCGGCGACCGGCACGCCGAGATGCTGGCCGAGCAGGTCGAGGAGGGCCGACTCGACGGCGGTCACGGCGTGGACGGTCGTGCGCAGATCGAAGGTCTGGGCGCCGCGTCCGCCGGCGTCGCGGTCGCGGAAGCGGTCCCCGATCTCGCGCAGGACGCGCTGGTAGTCGCCCACCTTCGCGCCGAGGACGAGTGACTCAGCGTCGCGCAGCGTCCGGGTGATCTTCTCCCCGCCGGGCACCTCGCCGAGGCCGGTCCGCCCCTCGGAGTCCTTGATGACGACGACATTGCGGGTGAAGTACGGGCCGTGGGCGCCCGACAGGTTCAGCTCCATGCAGTCCCGTCCCGCGACGGGGTAGACGGAGAACTCGGTGATCGTCGGTTGCTGACTCATCATCAAAATCCTTGTGTACGAGGGTGACCGGGGCCGGTGATCACAGGATGGCGGCGACGAGCCGGGCGCGGGGGCGGCCCGCCCTGAGCCCCGTCGGGCCGTCCCCCGCGTGCCTCAGGCAGGTCGGCGCACGGCTCCGGCCAGAGCCAGCCCGGTGTCGAGGATCCGCTCCAGTGCGGCGAGATCGGCCGGGCCGGGATCGGTGAGCGGCGCGCGCACCGGGCCGACGGGCAGGCCCCGCAGCCGGGCCGCGGCCTTGACCAGGGAGACGGCGTAGCCGGGCACCTTGTCGCGCAGTTCGACGAGCGGGACGTAGAAGTCGCGCAGCAGCTTGGTCACGGTCGCGTCGTCGCCGGTGCGCAGCGCGGTGAAGAAGGCGTCGGCGATCTCGGGAGCGAAGGCGTGGACGGCCGAGGAGTAGGCGGGGACGCCCACGGTGGCGTACGCGCGGGCCTGGATCTCGGCGGTGGCGGCTCCGTTGAAGAAGAGGAAACCGTCGGGTGCCGCGAGCGTGAGGCGCTGGAGCCGGTCGAGGTCGCTGTGTCCGTCCTTGAGTCCGATGACCGTCGGGATCGCCGCGACGGCCCGCAGTCCCTCGGGGGTGAAGGCGACCGGGCCACGCTGGTAGGCGATGAGCGGCAGCCGCGTACCGGCGGCGATCCGGCGCAGTTGTTCGACCAGGCCGGCCTCGGGGGCCTCGACGAGATAGTGGGGCAGCACGAGGAGGGCGTCCGCGCCGGCCTCCTCCGCGATCCGGGCGAACCGCAGCGCCTGCGCCCATCCGTACCCGACGCCCGCGACGACGGGCATGCGGCCGTCGGCGATCTCGACCGTCGCGGTGACGACCGCGCGGTACTCGTCCTCGTCCAGTGCGCTGAACTCTCCGGTCCCGCAGGCGGGGAAGACCGCGCCCGGCGCCGTGGCCAACTGGGCGGTCAGGTAGGCCCGGTAGGACTCCGGATCGAGGTCGCCGTCCTCCGTGAAGCTCGTGAGCGGGAAGGACAGGACCCCGCTCGCCATGCCGTCCCGCAGCCGCTGGACCACGCCTTCCGGATCCGCGCTGAACCCTGCCATGAATCTCATCCCTGTATGCAGACGACGTCTATATATGAGAACTCAGGTTAGATTCGTGAATCCTGGGGGTCAATGGGTACGGCGGCGCGGATTTACGAGCGCCCACGCGATCAGCTCCATCGACGTGCGCGAGGCAGGGACGAGGACGCGAGCCCGTCGGCCGGCCGTCCCGGGCACGCCGGACCGGCGTGATGGGGGTGACGGGAGGGGGGAGCGTTCTGGGCCGCGGGCGCCCGGTGTCGGTCTGGTGGGGTGCGGTGGGCCCACCGCACCCGGACCGGGACCGGTGCTGCTCGGACGGGGAACCCCGATGTCGCGGCGACGGCGCCCGGCCGGCCGTAGGGCGGTCGGCGCGTCCCGGCCCCGGCCGGGGATCCTGGCCGGGCACCTTCGGGCCGTGCGTGGAGATCGTGACCGGCGCGTCCCGGACTACGCCGGGGTCACTGGTCCTTCGTTCACCGCGTCGCGTTCGCGGCGACCGACCGGGCCCAGCGGTAGTCCGCCTTGCCGCTCGGGGAGCGCTGGATGAAGTCGGTGATGACGAGGCGGCGCGGGATCTTGTATCCCGCGAGGTGGGTGCGGCAGTGCGTCTGGATGTCGTCGAGGGACAGCTGTGGAGCGCCCTCCCGGAGCTGGACGACCGCCGCCACGTGGTTGCCCCACTTCGGGTCGGGCACTCCGGCCACCAGGGCGTCGTACACGTCCGGATGCGACTTGAGGGCCTGCTCGACCTCCTCGGGATAGACCTTCTCGCCGCCGGTGTTGATGCACTGCGAGCCGCGGCCGAGGACGATGACGATGCCCTCCTCGTCGACCGTGGCCATGTCGCCGAGAAGCACCCAGCGCTCGTCGCCCTTGCGGAAGAAGGTCTCGGCGGTCTTCTTGGGGTCGTTGTAGTAGCCGAGGGGTACATGGCCCCGCTGCGCGACCCGTCCCGGCTCGCCCACCGCGACCGGCTCGTGGGTGACCGGATCGACCACCTGCGTACGGGCGTTGACGCGGATCCGGAAGCCGCGCTCCGGGCCGGAGTCGGCCGTCGCGGTGCCGTTGAAGCCGGACTCCGAGGAGCCGAAGTTGTTGAGCAGCATCACGTTCGGGACAAGCGCCTGGAACTGTTCGCGCACGGTGTCCGACATGATCGCGCCGGACGAGGACACGCTGAACAGGGCGGAGCAGTCCGTGCCCTTCAAAGGACCGTTCAGCGCGTCGATCAGGGGCCGCAGCATCGCGTCGCCGACCAGCGACACGCTGGTCACCCGCTCCTTCTCGATCGTCCGCAGGACTTCCTCGGGCGCGAACTTGCGGTGGAGCACGACGCGTTGACCGAAGTTGAAGGCGATGAAGGCGGTGAGCGTCGAGGTGCCGTGCATCAGCGGGGGAGTGGGGAAGAAGGTGATCCCGGCGCCACCGGCCGCGACGCGCTCGGCGAGTTCCTCCGGCTTCGTGACCGGGTCGCCGGTCGGCGCGCCACCGCCGAGGCCGGCGAAGAAGAGGTCCTCCTGGCGCCACATCACGCCCTTGGGCATACCCGTCGTGCCGCCGGTGTAGATGATGAACTGGTCGTCCGCGGAACGCGAGGCGAAGCCACGCTCGGGCGACCCGGCACCCTCGGCATCGGCGAACTCCACCGCGCTCACCGCGTCCGCCGGACCCGCAGAGCCCAGCGCATCCGCCGCATCCCCGGCGCCCGCTCCGGACGTCGAGGCTCCCACCCGTACGAGGTGCCGCAGTCGCGGGGCGCGTGGCCGTGCCGCCGCCACCCGGTCGGTGAACTCCGCGTCGAAGACCAGCGCCGCCAGGTCGGCGTCCTGATAGAGGTACGCCAACTCTTCCTCTACGTATCGGTAGTTGACGTTGACCGGGACGACGCGCGCCTTCAGGCAGGCCAGCACGGTCTGGAGGTACTCGATGCCGTTGTACAGGTGGAGGCCGAGGTGCTCTCCCGGGCGGATCCCGCTGTCGATCAGGTGGTGCGCGACACGGTTGGCGGCCGCGTCCAGTTGCGCGTACGTCAGGCGGCGCTCCGTGCCCGTGCCCGGGTGGTCGACGTACACGAGCGCCTCGCGGTCCGGGACCACGTCGACGACCGACTCGAACAGGTCGGCAAGGTTGTACTCCACCGTTCCTCCTGACCGTGCACGCCGTCTACGTCCGTGGCCGGGCGCCCCCGGGGCGTGTCCGCTCCGGGCCCGACGGTCATCAGAGCAAAGCCCGACCCAACTGTGAAGGGTCCCGGCACAAGAAATCTGACTGTCTGTCAGAAAACCCTTGTACTGGCTCGACGCCTCCTGCAACCTGTTCTCGCATCCGAGACGGGAGGACGGCAATGGGTGGGACGGAACACCTCACCGTGCAGCGCGAAGGCGCCACACTGGTGCTCACGCTCAACAGGCCCGAGGCCAAGAACGCGCTCTCGCTGCCGATGCTGGTCGGTCTGTACGACGGCTGGGTCGAGGCCGACGAGGACGACGCGATCCGCTCGATCGTGCTCACCGGCGCCGGCGGTGCCTTCTGTGCCGGGATGGACCTCAAGGCGCTGGCCGGAAAGGGCATGGAGGGCGAGCAGTACCGGGACCGGCTCAAGGCCGACCCCGATCTGCACTGGAAGGCCATGCTGCGCCACCACCGCCCCCGCAAACCGGTGATCGCGGCCGTCGAGGGGTACTGCGTCGCGGGCGGCACCGAGATCCTCCAGGGCACCGACATCCGGGTCGCCGGCGCCTCCGCCACCTTCGGGCTCTTCGAGGTCAGGCGCGGACTCTTCCCGATCGGCGGCTCGACGGTCCGGCTGCAACGCCAGATCCCGCGCACCCACGCCCTCGAAATGCTGCTCACCGGACGCCCGTACACCGCCGAAGAGGCCGCGGGCATCGGTCTGATCGGCCATGTCGTGCCCGATGGCACCGCGCTCGACAAGGCCCTCGCCGTCGCCGAGCAGATCAACGCCTGCGGCCCGCTCGCCGTCGAGGCCGTCAAGGCCTCCGTGTACGAGACCGCGGAGCTGACCGAGACCGACGGCCTCGCCGTCGAACTGCGGCGCGGCTGGCCGGTCTTCGACACCGCAGACGCCAAGGAGGGCTCCCGGGCCTTCGCCGAGAAGCGCCCGCCCGTCTACCGGCGCGCCTGACCCGCAAGCCCGGCCCCGGACGCGTCCTGCCCGCCCCGCGGACGCGGCGCGTCCGGCCGTTGGAAGGAGAGATCCGGGATGCCCGAAGTCCTCAAAGCCCCCCTCGTCGTCGAGTTCCCCTTCACCCGCTCGCTCGGGCCCGTACAGAGCGCCTTCCTCACGGGCCTGCGCGAACGGGTCGTCCTCGGTGTACGGACCGCCGACGGCCGCACGCTCGTGCCGCCCGTCGAGTACGACCCCGTCACCGCCGAGGAGATACGCGACCTCGTCGAGGTCGCCCCCACCGGCACCGTCACCACCTGGGCCTGGAACCACGAACCCCGCCGTGGCCAGCCCCTCGACACCCCCTTCGCCTGGGTCCTGGTCAAGCTCGACGGCGCCGACACCGGCCTGCTGCACGCCCTCGACGCCCCGGGTCCCGACGCCGTCCGCACCGGGATGCGCGTCCGCGTCCGCTGGGCCCGCGAACGCTCCGGCGCGATCACCGACATCGCCTGCTTCGAGCCGTACGACGGCGCCAGGGTGCAACTCACGGGCCACGACGGCAGGTTCGAGGACATGGTGACCGGGATCGTCGCCCCCGCACGGCTCGACTACGTCTACTCACCGGGCCGCGCCCAGTCCGCCTACATCGCGAGCCTCTCCGAGCAGCGGACCGTCGGCGAACGCTGCCCCTCCTGCCACAAGGTGTACGTCCCGCCCAAGGGCGCGTGCCCCACCTGCGGGGTGGCCACCTCCGAACAGGTCGAGGTCGGTCCGCGCGGCACCGTCACCACGTACTGCATCGTCAACATCAAGGCGAAGAACCTCGACATCGAAGTCCCGTACGTCTACGCGCACATCGCCCTCGACGGCGCCGGCCTCGCGCTGCACGGCCGGATCGGCGGCATCCCCTACGACGAGGTCCGGATGGGCCTGCGTGTGGAGCCCGTGTGGACGGACGGCGGCCGCTACCCGGATCACTACCGACCCACCGGGGAACCGGACGCGGACTACGAGACGTACAAGGAGATGCTGTAGATGCGGCCCATCAGGGACATCGCCGTCGTCGCCTTCGGGCAGACCGACCACCGGCGCACCTCCGACGAGCTCTCCGAGGTCGAGATGCTCCTGCCGGTCCTGCACGACGTCCTCGACCGGACGGGCCTGCAGACCAGTGACATCGGCTTCACCTGCTCCGGCTCCACCGACTATCTGGCGGGCCGCGCCTTCTCCTTCACCATGGCGCTCGACGGCGTGGGCGCCTGGCCGCCGATCTCCGAGTCGCACGTCGAGATGGACGGCGCCTGGGCGCTGTACGAGGCGTGGACCAAACTGCTGACCGGCGACGCCGACACCGCGCTCGTGTACGCGTACGGCAAGTCGTCGCCCGGCTCCGTACGCGACGTCCTGACCCGGCAGCTGGACCCGTACTACGTGGCCCCGCTGTGGCCCGACTCGGTCGCCCTCGCCGCGCTCCAGGCGCAGGCGCTCATCGACGCGGGCGAGACCGACGAGCTCGCGCTCGCCTCGGTCGCCGCCCGGAGCCGGGCCTCCGCGACCGCCAACCCCCATGCGCAGCTGCGGGGTTCGGTGCCGCAGGGCGACCATCTCGTACGACCGCTGCGCACCGGCGACTGCCCGCCCATCGGCGACGGCGCCGCCGCAGTGATCCTCGCGGCAGGGGACCGGGCCCGGGAACTGTGCGAACGGCCCGCCTGGATCCGGGGCATCGACCACCGCATCGAGGCACACTCCCTCGGCGTACGCGACCTCACCGACTCACCGTCCACCCGACTGGCCGCCGAACGAGCCGGCGCCTTCGAACGGCCCGTCGACACAGCCGAGTTGCACGCTCCCTTCACCTCCCAGGAAGTGATCGTGCGCAAGGCGCTGCGGCTCGACGACAGCGTGCGCGTCAACCCGTCGGGGGGCGCGCTCGCCGCGAACCCGGTCATGGCGGCCGGGCTCATCCGCATCGGCGAGGCCGCCGCACGCGTCCATCGCGGGGAGTCCGACCGGGCGCTCGCCCACGCCACCTCGGGCCCCTGCCTCCAACAGAACCTGGTCGCCGTACTCGAAGGGGATGCCCGATGAGCAAGGAGCCCGTGGCCGTCGTAGGCATCGGCCAGACCAAGCACGTGGCGGCCCGGCGGGACGTGTCCATCGCGGGACTCGTCCGAGAGGCGGCCCAACGAGCCCTGGAAGACGCCGAGTTGACGTGGGCCGACATCGACGCCGTCGTCATCGGGAAGGCGCCCGACTTCTTCGAGGGCGTCATGATGCCCGAGCTGTATCTCGCCGACGCGCTCGGCGCGGTCGGCAAACCGATGCTCAGGGTGCACACGGCCGGCTCCGTGGGCGGATCGACGGCCCTGGTCGCCACCAACCTCGTCGCGGGCCGCGTCCACGGCACCGTCCTGACCCTGGCCTACGAGAAGCAGTCCGAGTCCAACGCCATGTGGGGCCTGTCCCTGCCCATCCCCTTCCAGCAGCCGCTGCTCGCCGGGGCCGGCGGCTTCTTCGCACCGCACGTGCGCGCCTACATGCGGCGGACCGGCGCACCCGACACCGTCGGCTCCCTCGTCGCGTACAAGGACCGCCGCAACGCGCTCAAGAACCCGTACGCGCACCTCCACGAGCACGACATCACCCTGGAGAAGGTCCAGGCCTCACCCATGCTCTGGGACCCGATCCGCTACTCCGAGACCTGCCCCTCCTCCGACGGAGCCTGCGCGATGATCCTCACCGACCGCGCCGGAGCGGCCCGTTCACCGCGCCCGCCCGCCTGGATGCACGGCGGCGCGATGCGCAGCGAACCGACCCTCTTCGCCGGAAAGGACTGCGTGTCCCCGCAAGCCGGAAAGGACTGCGCGGCGGACGTGTACCGGCAGGCGGGGATCGCGGACCCCCGCCGAGAGATCGACGCCGTCGAGATGTACGTGCCGTTCTCCTGGTACGAGCCCATGTGGCTGGAGAACCTCGGCTTCGCCGACGAGGGCGAGGGATGGAAGCTCACCGAGGCGGGTGTGACCGAACTGGAGGGCGACCTGCCCGTCAACATGTCGGGCGGGGTCCTCTCCACCAATCCGATCGGTGCCTCCGGCATGATCCGCTTCGCCGAAGCGGCCCTCCAGGTGCGCGGCCAGGCCGGAGAACACCAGGTCGACGGGGCTCGCAGGGTACTCGGCCACGCCTACGGCGGCGGATCCCAGTTCTTCTCGATGTGGCTGGTCGGGGCCGAGCCGCCCGCCTCCTGAAACCGTCCCCCTCACGTGGCCTGTGCGCGGCAGGGACCGATCGCTAGGCTGGCCGCGGACGACGAACCGGGAGGAGCACGGACGTGGCCGAAAGCACCATCGAGCAACACCCGCTCGCGGGCTGGGACAAGCCGGAGCTGGACCTCAGCAACGCCGAATGGCAGTCCAGCAGCCGGGGGCGGGGAGATGTCCAGATCGCCTTTGTCGAGGGCTTCATCGCGATGCGCAACAGTGGCCGCCCCCAGAGCCATTCCTTGATCTTCACGCCCGCGGAGTGGGGGGCGTTCGTATCGGGAGCCCGCGAGGGCGAGTTCGACCTGACCTGAACCGAGGACAGCCGGGCCCCGCCGCCCCGGCCCCTGCCACAGGGAAGGGGCGGCGGCCCGGGCCCTCGCGCCCAGGGGGCGGCTCACCGGCCGGTCCTCCCGCAGCCACGCTGCCTCGACGAGGTTCTGACCAGGAGCGCGCGAACGGGCTGCCCCGTCGATGATCGGGGCGTACGCTGAGGTGCCTGGACGTCACGGTGCGCACCCGCTCCACGCGCGGGCGCGCGATCGTGACAGGGGGTGATCATGGGGCAACGCAGCCTGCGCAGCCGTCGGACGCTCTTCGAGCGCGAGAGTGAACTGTCGACCGCCGACGAGGCGTTGAGCGAACTCGTCGGGCTGCGCCGGGAAGCCGGCGAACCACCGGGCCGCCCCCGCGGCGCGCTCCTCGCCTTCGCGGGACGCGCCGGAATCGGCAAGACGACCCTCCTCGCCGAGGTCCACAGGCGCTCCGCTGCCAAGGGCTGCACCGTGCTGAGCGCGCGCGGCGGAGAACAGGAGCAGCGCGTCGCCTTCCACGTCGCCCGCCAGCTCCTGCAGCCGCAGCTCGCCGGATTCTCCGAGGCCGAACTCCGCGCCTCCCTGGGCAGTTGGTACGCGATCGTCGGCCCCGCGCTCGGCCTCTGCGCGCCGTCCGAGGGCGCCCCGCCCGACCAGCAGGGCCTGCGCGCCGGACTCGACTGGGTGCTCACCCACCTCGCCGTGCAGCGTGCCCCGATGGTGCTCCTCCTCGACGACGCGCACTGGGCCGACGCCGAATCGCTCAGCTGGCTGGCCGCGTTCGCGCCACGCGCCGAGCAACTCCCGCTGCTGCTCGTCGTCGCCTACCGGCCCGACGAACTCCCCGAACACGCCGAGGCGTTCAGAGGGCTGCCCGGCCGCGCCGGACAGCGCCCCATCGGCCTCGAACCGCTCAGTGCGGCGGCCGTCGCCCGGCTCGTCCGGGAGGATCTCGGTACCCAGGCCGACGACGCCTTCTGCCGCGAGTGCTGGGCGGTCACCGCGGGCAACCCGTTCGAGGCCGTCGAACTGACCGCGAAGGTCCGCGACCGCGGCCTGACCCCGACCGAGGACGGGGCGCATTTCCTGCGCGACCTCGCCGCCGCCGTCAAAGGCAGCGGCATCGTCGCCCGCCTCGAACGCCTCGGCACCGCGACCGTCCGCTTCGCCTGGGCGTGCGCCGTGCTCGGCACCGAGATCCACCCGACGCTCGCCGCCGCCGTCGCGGGCCTCGGCTCCGAGGAGGCCGCCGACGCGGCGGACGCCCTGCGCATCGCGCGGATCCTCACCGGCGCCGACCCCCTCGAATTCGTCCACCCGCTGATCGCCACCGCCGTCTACCGGGACATCCCCGGCAGCGTCCGCGTCGCCCTGCACGGCCAGGCCGCCTGGTGCGTGATCGACGAAGGCCTCGGCCCGGCCGCCGCCGCCCGGCACCTCATGGAGACCCACCCCGACGGCGACACCTGGATCGTCCAGCAACTGCGCGCCGCGGCCCGCGAGACCCAGCGCGCCGGAGCCCCCGACGCCGCCCGCCGCTACCTCGCCCGCGCCCTGCGCGAACCGCCGCCCTTCGAGGACCGCGCCGCCGTCCTGTACGAACTGGGCTGCGCGTCCCTGCTCACCGAACCGACGACCACGGTCAACCATCTGCGCGCCGCCCTGGAAGAGCCCATCACCGACCCCGAGCTGCGCCACAACATCGTCTACCGCCTCTCGCAGGTCCTCGCGCACAGCGACCGCCTCGCCGAGGCGTCCGAGACCCTCGCCCGCGAGATCCCGGTCACCGGCGACGCCCGGGTACGGCTGCGCATGCAGTCCGAGCAGTTCATGTGGGACGCGTTCCGCGCCGACGAACCCGACTCGCCCGCCCGCTCCCGCCGGCTGGCCCGCCTCGCCGACCGGCTCACCGGCCACGACCTCACCGAACGCTATGTCATCGGACTGCGCGCCTGGGACGCCACCCTGCGCGGCGAACCCGCGCACATCGCCCTCCACCACGCCGAACGCGCCCTGGCCGGCGGCCTCGGCTGGGCCGAGGCCGACCGCGGCTTCGAGGTCCCGGTCCTGGTCGCCATGACCTTCATGTACGCCGACCGGCCGGGCCGCACCGAGGAACTCTTCGCCACGGGGGTCGCCGACTTCGAATCCCAGGGCTGGCACGGCGCCCACCTCTCCTTCGGCTACACGATCCTCGGATACGTCCGCTTCCGCCGCGGCCGTCTCGCCGAAGCCGAGGACTTCGTCCGCGCGGGCCTCAGGCTCGCCGAACGCGTCGGGCCCGGTACGCCCGTCCACTGGTACGCGGTGGGCACCCTCATCCAGGTCCTGCTCGCCCGGGGCCAGGTCGAGGAGGCCGCGCGCACCGGCGAGGCCTACGCCTTCTGCGCCCCCTTCCCGGCCGCCGTGACCTTCCCGGACGCCCAGACGGTGTACGGCGAACTCCTGCTCGCCCGCGGCCTCACCAAGGACGCCGCCGTCGAGCTCGCCTCGGCCGGCCGCCGCCTCGACCCGCGCGGCATGCGCAACCCCGCCTGGTGCCCCTGGCAGCTCCACCTCGCCCGCGCCGAGAGCCACGACGCCCCGGAGCGCGCTGTCGCCACGGCACTCGAAGCGGTGAACCGCGCCCGCCAGTACGGCGCCCCCTCCGCGATCGGCCAGGCCCTGCGCGTCGCCGCCGAGGTCTCCCCGGTCCCGGCCCGCGTCCGGCTCCTCGAAGAGTCCGTCGGCCATCTGGAGCGCTCCCCGGCCGGCTACGAACTGGCCTGCGCCCTGGTCGCCCTGGGCACCGAACTGCGCCGCGCCGGCCGCCCCAAGGAAGCCGCCGAGCACCTCTACCGCGGCCTCGACGCGGCCGTCCAGTGCGGCGCCGACGGGCTGATCGAGGACGCCCGTGACGGGCTGGCGGCGGCGGGACTGCGGCCGCGCCGCCTGCACAGCACCGAAACGGACACCCTGACGGCCCGCGAGCGCACCGCCGCGGCACTCACCGCGCAGGACCGGACCCCGGCCCAGATCGCCGAGGAACTGAACATCGACGAGCACGCCGTCACCCGGCTCCTTTCGGCGGTCTACCGCAAGGTCGGCACGGACCGCAGGGGACTCGCGGCGGCGCTGGGGGAACAGGCGATTTCCTGACGCGAGCGGGCCGTCCCCCGGCCCCGCGCGGACAGTGCCCGTGGGGCCCGGTAAGCGCCCGTGCACGTACCATTGCGGCATGTCCTTCCTCCGCCGCCGCAGCGCCACGCCCGCCGGGCCCGACTTCGACGTTCTGGCCATGGACCCGGGCGACTGGCCCGGCAATCTCGGCGCGGGCCTGCTGCCCGCCCCCGACGGCAGCTGCCAGGGCGTCTTCCTGCGCTACGACCTGTTCGGCGGCCGCGGTCCCGCGATGATCATCGGCAATCTGCCGGAGGGCTCCCAGGCCCGTGACGTCGCCGAGGGCGAGGTCCCCTTCGAGGTCGCCCAGCTGCTGATCGCGCTGGAGAACGACGAGGAGGTGACCGTCACCGGGACCGAGGACATGCCGGTGATGCAGGGCGACAACCTGCTGATCGTGCGCCGCCTGAAGCTGTCCGAGACCCGGATCTCCTGCGTCCAGTTCGACCGCAGCGACAACGTCCTGGTGACCATCGCGGCCTGGGACCGACCGATCACGGACGACCTGTACGCCCTGCTGAAGCCGCTCCCGGCGGAACTCTTCCAGCAGGGCTGAGGCCCAACACCCCGCCTGACGTCACAGATTGAGGGTGAACCAGGTGGTCTTGCCCGTGTCGGTGGGACGTACGCCCCAGTCGTCCGCGAGCGCCCGGACCAGGATCAGTCCCCGCCCCGACTCCTCGTCCTCGGTCGCCATACGGGGCTGCGGCAGATGCGGGCTGTTGTCGCTGATCTCCACGGTCAGATCGGTGGCCGTGCGGCACAGGTGCAGGCTGATGGGTCCCTGGGCGTGCTGCACGGCGTTCGTCAGGATCTCGGAGAGCAGGAGCCGGGCGTCGTCCGCGGAGGGCACGCAGTCCCAGGCCGTCAGCGCCTTGCTCAGGAAGGCGCGGCCCTCCGGCACCGATTCGGGCGCCGCCGGCAGGTCGGTGCTGACGGTAGATAGCGGGCCCTCGGGGAGCCGGGTGAGCAGCAGCGTGACGTCGTCGTTGTGTCCGTCGGCGTCCGGCAGCAGGGCGGCCAGCACATGGTCGGCGGCCACCTCCAGATCGGGCGCGGTGGTGAACAGGCCCGTGAGGGTCGAGGTGAGTTCGGCGAGCTGGCCCTCGATGTCGCTGCCGGGCGTCTCGATGAGACCGTCGGTGTACAGGACGAGCGTCGCCCCGGGCGGTATCACCGAGGTCGCCTGCTCGTAGAGGATGTCGCCGACACCGAGGGGCGCGTTCACCGGTGCGGGGAGCGGCCGGGCGTCGGCGCCGGGCGTGGCCACCAGGGTCGGCAGATGCCCGGCCGAGCAGACCGTCACCTCGCCCGCGTCGGCGGAGATGACCAGATAGCAGCAGGTCACGAGCTGATCGGGCACGTCCAGATCGCCGACGACGGCCTCCAGGGCCTGCATCAGCTGGCGGGGCTGCATACCGGTCTTGGCCAGGGCGTGCGCGGCCGACCGCAGCTGACCCATCACGGCGGCGGCGTCCAGACCGCGGCCCATCACATCGCCGATCAGGACCCCGACACGGCCGGCCCCCAGCGGGATCAGGTCGAACCAGTCGCCGCCCACCCCGGCTCCCTGTGTCGCCGGCCGGTAGCGGCTCGCCGTGGTCAGGCCGGGAATGGCGGGCGGGGTGCCCATGAGGCTGCGCTGGAGGGTGAGGGCGATGTGCCGCTGCTGCTCGTAGAGGAAGGTCAGCTCCGCCTCGGCCTTCTTGCGGTCGCTGATGTCCCGGACGATCGCGCACGCACCGATGATCGAGCCGTCCGTGGCGTGGGTGGGCCACAGCGTGATGTCCACGTCCAGCAGGTCGCCCGAGCGCGTCAGCCGCAATGTCTCGAAGTGTTCGACCCTCTCACCGCTGCGCAGCCGGTCCAGGAGCAGGTCGATCTCATCGCGCCCCTCGGTGGTGGCGAGCAGCGACACGTGCCTGCCCATCACCTCGGCCCGGGTGTAGCCGTACAGCCGCTGGGCCGCCGCGTTCCAGTACGTGATGTGGCCGTCCAGCGTCTTGGCGAGGATCGCGTCCTGGGAGGACTCCACCAGACCGGCCAGTTCGTTGATCCGGGCCTCGGCACGCTTGCGGTCGCTGACGTCGCGGACGGCGGCGGAGACGAGCAGACCGTCGGTGGTTTCGAGGGGGCTGAGGCTGATCTCGACGGGGAATTCGGTGCCGTCCTTGCGGAGGCCGTGGAGTTCGAGTTCGGCTCCCATGGGGCGGACTTGGCGGTTGTCGGCGTAGCCGTCGCGGTGCTGGTGGTGGTGGGCTCGGAAGCGGCCGGGTACGAGGAGTTCGACGGTGTGGCCGAGGAGTTCCTCGCGCCGGTATCCGAAGAGGGCTTCGGTCTGGGCGTTGACGAGTCTGATGGTTCCGGTGTCGTCGACGATCACCATGGCGTCCGGCGCCGCCTCCAGCAGCCCACGAAACCTTTCCTCCGCAGCCTTGCGGTCGCTGACGTCGCGGACGGCGGCGGAGACGAGCAGACCGTCGGCCGTTTCGAGGGGGCTGAGGCTGATCTCGACGGGGAATTCGGTGCCGTCCTTGCGGAGGCCGTGGAGTTCGAGTTCGGCTCCCATGGGGCGGACTTGG
>NZ_JBVHQB010000010.1:206366-328433 GCF_055567635.1 Streptomyces sp. NPDC026500
GTATCCGAAGAGGGCTTCGGTCTGGGCGTTGACGAGTCTGATGGTTCCGGTGTCGTCGACGATCACCATGGCGTCCGGCGCCGCCTCCAGCAGCCCACGGAACCTTTCCTCCGCCCCCGCCGGCGCGCGGTCAAGCGGTTTGCCGCCGCACTGGCACTGCCGTGGGTCCGCCGCATCTGCGGGCCGCGTTGAAGTCTCTTTGACAAAGTCGCCCATGCCTGCCCCAGGTGTGCCGCTTACCGTGAACGGCCCATCTCAGCGCAACAGGACCGGGCGCACGGTTACATGTCGTTAACTGGCCCTACCGAGCTCGAACCTGTCCTAGGCGGCACATTCCCTGGTCGGTTGCCCGTGTCATTGTCGTCACCGACCGACGGATCCGGGCCCGCTTCGCGCGGGCCCGGACCCCGAGCCGTCGGATCTGCTACGGAACCAGGTCCACGTCCGCGGCACGCACGAACTCCACCCGGTGCCCGAACTGGATCTCGTAGTACATGTCCGTACCGATCACGACCCTGTGCGGTGTCGTGTCGAAGGTCGGCGCGTAGAAGTACTCGCCGGGAACCTTGTCACCGGCCGCGTACCGCTGGCCCGCGAGAATCTTGTACGGCAGCGGCGAGACGGCCTGGACGGGCACGCCCGCCGGGTACGCCTCCTTCTCCGGGTACGCCCTTCCGTATACGGGGATCTGTGCCAGCCCCTCCTTGGGTGTCACGACGGGTCCCGACGCCCTCACCGCCGTCGGCTGCGTCCTCGGGTTCTTGAACCAGGCCTTCTGGCCCAGGTACCAGATCGCGGTCCAGTCGCCGTCCCGTCCGGCGAGCGCGTACCGCTGCCCGGTGGAGACGCGCGAGGCGACGTCGTTCACGCCGGTCGTCGAGGCGTCGCCCTTCGGGTAAAGGCCGATGTCCTGGATCAGCGGCGAGCTCTCGTCCGGCTGGGAGTACAGCCGTACCTCACTGGAGCCGTGCGCGGCGCAGGGCTCGCCCTTGGTGACGCAGCCCGTGTACACCGGCTGGTTCTCGTCGAAGTCGGGCAGGACGGTCACCAGGCCGCCGCCCTTGCGGAGCGAACGGTGGAACGGGTGCCCGAGCAGAGTGAAATAGTGCTGCCAGTCCCAGTACGGGCCCGGGTCCGTGTGCATGCCCGGAATGGTGGAGGTCGTGGGGCCCGGTACGTTGTCGTGCCCCAGGATGTGCTGCCGGTCCAGCGGGATGTCGTACTTCCGGGAGAGGTACCTCACCAGGCGGGCGGAGGCGCGATACATCTCCTCCGTGTACCAGGCGTCGGGCGCGGTGAGGAAGCCCTCGTGCTCCAGGCCGATCGACTTCGCGTTGATGTACCAGTTGCCCGCGTGCCAGGCCACGTCCTTGGCCTTCACGTGCTGGGCGATGTGCCCGTCGGTCGAGCGCAGGGTGTAGTTCCACGACACATAGGTCGGGTCCTGGACAAGGTTCAGCACACCGTCCCAGGTGCCTTCCGTGTCATGGATGACGATGTACTTGATGCTCTGCGACGTGGGCCGGTCGCCCAGGTCGTGGTTGCCGTAGTCCCCCTCGCCGAACTCCTCGTACGGGGCCGGGATCCACTCGCAGGACACCGTCCTCGGGCATTCCGTGCCGTCGGCGGAGGCCGTCCGCAGTCCCGCGCCGCGGAGCTGGGCGGTGTCGGGGCTCAGCCGGGGCTGAGCGGCGAGCGTGACCTGCTGGCCGGCGTCCGTGGTGCGCTGTTCGCCGGCGCGCATCACGTCGTACGCGTCGTCGGCGTAGGTCGCCGCGGTGGTGCTGTCGTCCGCTCCCGAGAAGCGCGCCACCGCTCCGTACCAGTCGCCGGCGTCGTCGCTCAGGGGCTCGCCGAGGTCCCGCTGCGCCGCTGCGAGGAGGGCGGCGCCACCCGCGACGTTTGCCGCCGCGTCGGTGCGCAGCCGCTCCGCGGGCAGGCCGGTGAGGTCGGCGGCCTTCGTCAACGTCTTGAGACGGGCGGGGAGTTGGGAGTTCGTGGGCGCCGACGTGTCGGGCAGGAGGGCGGAGCGCGAGCTGTCGCCGCGGGCGTCCTCCGTGCCGTCACTGTGATGCGGGGTCCCGGCGATCGCAGTCCGGGCGTCGGTCAGGTGCATGGGACCGTAGCCGCCGGTGACGCTCGGGGCACCGGCGTGCGCGTCCCAGCGGGACTGCAGATAGGAGACGGCGAGCAGCACACTCTGCGGAACGTGGTACTCGGTGGCCGCGGCGGCGAAGGCCCGCTGCAACTGGGCGGCGGGCACCTCCTCGGCGGAGTTCGAAGGAGCCGCGCCGAGCAGCGGCAGAAGCAGCGCCGCCGAGGCGACGGCTCCCGCTGACCTGCGCGCGCGTCTGTGCCCGGTGGTGCCCTTGGGTTCGGTGGCGGACCAGTGCAATGCAGCCTCCTGGGACGGTCGAGCGCGGTGGGGCGTGCGAGGGCCGAACGCGTCAGTGCTACCGGCTCTCCGACGATCCGTCAATCATGCCCGGAGGCAGGCGATTTCCCATGTCAGCGCGGGGTGAAGGGGTTTCGTGGCGGCGGCCTCCCGGCCTGCGGGGCGTCAATGGCATGGACCAATGCCCCGAACGGCGGGCCACACAAGAGGGAGGCCCACGGTGCGCCAGTACCTGGGCGTCACCGTGGACCTCCGTCCCCCTTCAGCGAGTGCCGACCGCCGCTCGAACGGCCCGACGGGCCATCTGGCAGTCGTCGTGCAGCCGCCTGAGCAGCAGCCGCTGTTCCTCGCCGGACGGCACAGCAGCGGGGTGGGCCGGGCCCGCTGCTGCCGGGGCCGCGTCGTGCAGGGAACGCTGCACGGCCGTCTCGTACGTACGGATCTCGCGGGTCAGGACGATCATCAGGTTCACCAGAAAGGCGTCCCGTGCCGCCGGGCCGGCCGACTGCGCGAGCTGGCTGATCTGACGGCGCGCCACGGGAGCGTCGCCGAGGACCGCCCACAGCGTCGCCAGGTCGTAGCCCGGCAGATACCAGCCCGCGTGCTCCCAGTCCACCAGCACTGGACCGGCCGGTGAGAGGAGGATGTTCGACAGGAGGGCGTCGCCGTGGCAGAACTGACCCATGCCCTGGCGGCCGGACGAAGCCGCGATGCCGTGCACGAGCTTCTGCAGATCGCCCATGTCCCGGTCCGTGAGCAGCCCCAGATCGTGGAAGCGGGAGATCCGTTCCGCGTAGTCCAGCGGGGCGTTGAAGGTCCCCGCCGGCGGCCGCCACGCGTTCAGCCGGCAGATGGCGCTGAGCGCGGCGCGGATGTCCGCGCGCGGCGGGGCCTCGAGCGGGTGGCGCTGGAGCGCGGCCACGCGGCCCGGCATGCGCTCGATCACCAGCGTGCAGTTGTCCGGATCCGCCGCGATCAGCCGGGGCACCCGCACGGGCGGGCGGTGCCGGACGAACAGACGGTATGCAGCTATTTCGTGCCGGATCCGCTCGGCCCAGACGGGGGAGTGGTCCAGTAAACACTTGGCTACGGCCGTGCTGCGTCCCGTCGTGCCGACGAGGAGCACGGAGCGTCCGCTGCGCCGCAGCACCTGGACCGGAGCGAACTCCGGACAGATCCGGTGCACCGACGCGAGCGCCGTGCGCAGCTGGGCGCCCTGAGGGCCGGACAAGTCGAGTCTCCCGCTGAGCGGTTGGGTGCCGAGCCCCGGCACGCGCCGCGTCCGGCCGGCTCCGAGCACGGGGGCCGCCTGACGCGCGGGGTCGAGGTAAGGGCCGCTGCCCACCGGGCGGGAGTGCAACGACCGGGGCGGAGCGGACACGGAGGACGATGCTGTGTACATGGGCGAAACAGATCCCTTCGTGTGCCTGCAAGTTGCCGCGCTGCCCGCCCCGGCCGCCTGGTTCATCCTGGGGAATGTCCCTGGCAACCGGGTCGGGGTGGCGCGTTCCTACCTGACACCCGACGTCCACTGGCACACCATCTGGCGCACCCTGGCGAACCCTGGCGAATAGTCGCTCAGCAACTGACAGGCGGTTACTGTCGAAATCAGCCGAGAACCTGGGGGCTTGACGTGAACGGACAACCCAACACCCGTCTGTCGGACCTGTTCGGCCTGGCCGGCTGGTCCAAGGGCGAACTCGCGAGGCTGGTCAATCGGCAGGCGGCGGCCATGGGCCACCCCCAGCTGGCGACCGACACCTCGCGGGTGCGTCGGTGGATCGACATGGGAGAGATCCCGCGCGATCCGGTGCCGCGGGTGCTGGCGGCTCTGTTCACCGAGCGTCTCGGCCGTGTCGTGACCATCGAGGACCTCGGTCTGGTCAGGCACGGGCGTACGGGGAAACGGCAGGGCGGCGGGAGTGTGGAACATCCCGACGGTGTGCCGTGGGCGCCCGAGCGGACTGCCGCGGTCCTCACCGAATTCACGGGAATGGACCTCATGCTCAACCGACGCGGCTTGGTGGGCGCGGGTGCCGCGCTCGCCGCGGGATCCGCACTCAGCACTGCCATGCACGACTGGCTGCACACCGATCCGGCCCTGACGGCCGACGCTCCGCAGTTCGAAGACCCCCTGCACGCCGACTCCGCCGGGTTCGACCGCTACGAGGCCGCCCCCATCGGGTCGCAGGAGATCGAGGAACTGGAGCGCTCCGTCGAGGTGTTCCGGGCCTGGGACGCGGCCCGCGGCGGCGGGCTGCAACGCAAGGCCGTGGTGGGCCAGCTCAACGAAGTGGGAGGCATGCTCTCCTACCGGCACCCCGACCATCTCCAGCGGCGCCTGTGGGGCGTCGCCGCCAACCTCGCCGTCCTCGCGGGCTGGATGTCGCACGACGTCGGCCTGGAGCCCACGGCTCAGAAGTACTTCGTCATCGCCGCCCACGCGGCCCGGGAGGGCGGCGACCGGCCCCGCGCCGGGGAGGCGCTCTCCCGAGCGGCTCGCCAGATGGTGCACCTGGGCCGGCCCGACGACGCACTCGACCTCATGAAGCTCGCCAAGTCCGGTTCGGGTGAAGAGGTGCTGCCCCGCACCCAGGCGATGCTGCGCACCATCGAGGCCTGGGCGCAGGCGTCCATGGGCAAGGGCCAGGCCATGCGGCGCACCCTCGGTGTGGCGGAGGACCTGTTCGTCTCCGACCGCGGTGACGTACCCCCGCCCAGCTGGATGCAGTTGTTCGACGAGGCCGACATGCACGGCATGCAGGCTCTCGCCTACCGCACCCTCGCCGAGCACGAGCCGGCCGCCGCGGCAACCGCGCAGCGTCACGCCAAGGAGGCGCTGAAGCTACGGGAGTCGGGCCGGGAGCGGTCGAAGATCTTCGACCACATCTCCCTCGCGTCGGCCTGCTTCATCGCCGACGATCCCGAACAGGCCGACCGCTACGCGCGACTGGCCTTGACGTCGATGGGTTCCAACTCCTCCCATCGCACCTGGGACCGGTTGCGCGAGATGTACCGGCTCACCGGGCAGTACTCCAGCTATCCGAAGATCAGCGATCTGCGTGAGGAGATCAAACTCGCGCTGCCGAAGGGTTCGTTGAAGCCCAGGCGCGGCAACAGCGCGCGGGTGTAAGGGGCCCGCTCCTGCATCCCCGCGTGCGGGTCGGAGTCCGGGGCGGGTCGCGCTGCGACGTGCCGCGGTGGCTCGGCTGACAAGGACGTCAGCCGTCAGGGGCCGATGCCGATCCGGGCCGACTCTCCGTCCCGTCCGACCCCGGTGTCATCGGTTTCCGGGTCATCGGTTTCCCCGGTGACGTCAGCGTCAGCGTGATCGGCGTCAGGATCCGATCCGGGCGACGAGTACGCAGGCGTCGTCCTCGCGTTCGGTCTCGCCGAATTCCTCCACAACCATCCGTACACAGTCCTGGGCCGTACGGGCCTCGCCGAAGCGCGGGGCCAGGCCGAGCAGCCTCTGGACGGCCACTGTTTCTCCCCGGCTCCCGGCTTCGCCCGGGTCCGGAGAACCCGATCGCCGGGGCACCAGTCCCTCGGTGCGCAGGAGCAGCAGGTCGCCCACGCGGAGGCTCTCCTCGGCCTGCCCGTAGACGGCACCGGAGGTGGCTCCCAGCAGTACGCCGTCCGGTGCGGCCAGCGCACGCCCCGTCCCGTCGCGGAACAGCAACGGGGCGGGGTGTCCTGCCTGCGCCCAGCTGAGGGTGCGGGTCGCGGGCAGATAGCGGCAGCAGACGGCACTGCCCAGCGCGGGTTGGACGGTGGTGTCGATCAACTGATTGAGCCAGGAAAGGAGTTGACCCGGCTGGGTGCCCGCCACCGCCATGCCGCGCAGGGCGCCGAGCAGCATCGCCATTCCCGAGGTCACGGTGACCCCGTGGCCTGTGAGGTCGCCGACGCTCAACAGGGTTTCCCCGTCGGGGAGTTCGAGTGCGTCGTACCAGTTGCCGCCGATCAGCGCACTCGTCGAGGACGGCAGATAGTGGGCGGCCACGTCCAGCGCCCGGGGGCCCTGGCGCGGGAACCGCAGCGAGCCGCGCCAGGGGGGCAGCACAGCCTCCTGGAGCTCGACCGCGAGCCGGTGCTCGGTCTGTGCGACGTGCTGCTGACGCTGGAGCGATTCACGGGTCTCGCCCACCGTCCGCTGGCTGAGGCGCAGTTCGCTGACATCGCGCAGCACGGCCCACATCGAGGCGGTGCTGCCGTCCGTGTCGAGCACGGGCTCGCCCATCATGTGCACGGTCCGCACTCCGCCGTCGGGGCGCATGATGCGGAACTCCCCGTCGATGGGCTTGGCGTCGATGAGGCAGTCGGTGACCATCGTCGTCAGCATCGGCCGGTCGTCGTCGAGGACCAGGGAGGGCAGTTCGTCGAGGGTGAGCGGGGGAGCGGCGGCGTCGCGGCCCAGGATCTGGTAGAGCTCGCCCGACCAGCTGGCCTCGTCCGTCAACAGGTTCCACTCGGCGCTGCCGACCCGGCTCAGCAGTGAGCCGTGCGGGGATGCGGCCGGCGCGGTCCGGGCGGTGGGCGCGGCGGGGTTGGCCGCGGGCCAGCCGGGCGCGGCCTGCGGTCCGTCCCGCAGCTGGGCCAAGTGCTCGTCCAGATCGCGCAGTTGATGCAGTGCCAGATTGCACAGCGCGCGCTGCCAGCGCCCCTGAGCGTCCTCGACGTCGGCGGGTGCCTCACGCCGTACGGCGTCCACCTCACCGCGCAGGCGCCGCGTCTGCGAGATGAGCGCGTCGACCGTGCCGCGCCGGGGCGGCTGAGCGGCGGGGCGGTCCGCAGAGAGATGGGGTGGCATGACGTACTCCGATGCGGGGACGGTACGACCTAGGCTGACGGAAGGACCGTTACGACTGTCGCACAGCCCACGACGCGCTGTAAGGGATATGGCAACACCCGATACGGTCGTGCTTCTGGTATATGCCGCAGTCCTCCCGGAGCGGGCGACTGGTCCCGATGCGGTAGGCGTCGTTCGGGGGCAAGTCGTAGACACCGTACGCGACTTGAGGGTCGGACCATGGACCCGTGCAGGTCTCTCATTCTGCTGTTCGAGGGGCGTTTGTGCGAGCCCCTTGTCGAGGGTTCGTCTCCGTCTCAGAGCGAGCGCACGAAGTCCGTCACCTCGGCCTCGTAGAGAAAGGACGGATCGATGCCCATCGAGGCGAAATTGCCCTCGATCTCCAGGGCGACCATGCCGTGCAGATGGGCCCACAGCATCGTGGAGCGCGCGGCGACCGCTTCCGGCACGCCCTCGAAACCGTGCCGCTCCTGCCACTCCCGGAACTGCGCCGCCGCGCCGTCCGGGACCCGCGCGCCCGGATCGGCCAGGGAGCTCACCGCCTCCAGGAGCACGGTCATGGCGGGCTGCGAGGCCTCGACCAGGCTCGCGGACTGGGCGTCGTAGCCCTGGAGCGGGGCCCGGAAGAGCAGGCGGTAGCGGTGCGGCTCGGCCAGCGCCCAGGCCCGGTAGGCCCGGCCCAGCTCGGTCAGCCGGGTGACGGCGTCCGTCGTGCCGGCCTCGGCGGTGCGCGAGAGGGCCGACGCCAGGTCCCCGTAGGCGTCGATGACGAGTTCGGTCAGCAGGCTGTCGCGGTTGGCGAAGTAGCGGTAGAGCGCGGGCCCCGTCATGCCCAGCTGCTTGGCGATCGCGTTGAGCGACAGCCCTTCCGGGCCGCCCTCGGCCAGCTGGCGCAGCGCCGCCGTCTTCACTTCCTGGCGTACCTGTGCGCGGAACCGGTCGCGCGGGCCCGTCCCGGTTCGGGTCTCAGCGGCCACGTCATCGCCTCTTCGTCTCGGGGTGCGGGTCTCGGGCGGGCTGCCCGGCTCCTCATGCTTTTCGGTGGACGGAGCGCGGAGAAGTGCACTTAGTTAGATACTATCACGGTCGCGATAGGGAGTAACGAGCGTCGGTGAGCCGTACCGAGCGGCCGCGGGCGAGCGCCAAGGGGTGGCCATAGGATCCGGACGGGCAGGTTCGACCGCTGTTCACCCGCCCTCACCGCACCCGTACGACCCCTGACGGTCGCCCCGGGCACGCTTGCCTGCGGCGTGCCGCAGGGGCACTCCAGTTGACCAGGGCGGGCGAATGACACCGATCAGCCGAAGAGGCTTCGTTGGGTTCGGCGCATCCGTGGCGGCGGGAGCCGCGCTGGGCGTCGGCTCGCGTCCAGCGGCTGCCGCGGCCACCGCGGCAACGGCGACCGGCACGATCTCGGATGTACAGCACGTCGTCATCCTCATGCAGGAGAACCGCAGTTTCGACCACTACTTCGGGCGCCTCAAGGGCGTCCGTGGCTTCGACGACCGCAGCGGCGTCACGCTGTCCGGCGGGTACTCGGTCTTCAACCAGCCGAACGGCGTGGGCAGGCAGTACCCGTGGAAGCTCAGCTCCACGCCCGCGGCGGGCGGCAAGGACGGCGAGACCCTCGCCCAGTGCAGCGGCGACCTTCCGCACTCCTGGTCCTCGCAGCACTCCGCCTGGAACAAGGGGCGGCTCGACAACTGGGTCTCGGGCGTCGGCAACACACGGTCGCTCGGCTACCTCGACCGTTCCGACATCCCGTTCCACTACGCGCTCGCCGACAACTACACCATCTGCGACGCCTACTTCTGCTCCACACTCAGCGCCACCGGACCCAACCGCACCTTCCTGTGGAGCGGCAAGGTCGACGGCGCCAGCTACGACGGCGGCGAGGAGTCCGGGCTGACCTGGCAGAACTACGCCGAGGCGCTCCAGGCGGCCGGTGTGAGCTGGAAGGTCTACCAGAACGCCCAGGACAACTACGGCGACAACGGCTGCGCCTACTTCAAGAAGTTCGCCGCCGCCAAGGCCGGCGACCCGCTGTACGACCGCGGCATGGCCTCCGTCCCCAAGGTCACGGGCTCCACGCCCGACGACATCGCGGCCGCCATCAAGGCCGACGTCGTAGCCGGCACCCTGCCCCAGGTGTCCTGGGTGGTCGCCAACCAGGCCTTCTCGGAGCACCCGTACGCCCCGCCCGGCGACGGCGCCCACTTCGTCGACCTGGTGTACAAGGCGCTCGCCGCCGACGCGAACGTCTTCGACTCCACCGTCCTGTTCCTCAACTACGACGAGAACGACGGCTTCTTCGACCCTGTGCCGCCGCCCGCCCCGCCCGCCGGGACCGCGGGGGAGTACCTGAACGGCGTTCCGTACGGCCTCGGTTTCCGGGTCCCGATGCTCGTCGTCTCGCCCTGGACGCGCGGTGGCTGGGTCTCCTCGGAGGTCTTCGACCACACCTCGGTCCTGCGCTTCCTGGAGACGTGGACCAGCGCCCTGGGCCAGCCCGCGGCCTGCCCGAACATCAGTGCCTGGCGGCGCAGGGTCACCGGTGACCTGACCGGTGTCTTCGACTTCGCGCACCCCGTTCACGGCACCGCCGCGCTGCCCGCCACGAGCGTGATCGGGTACGCCACCTGCGGCCCGCTGCCCAACCCCGTGCCCACCACCAACGCGCTGCCCGTCCAGGAGCCCGGCACCCGGCCCGCCCGCGCGCTGCCGTACCAGCCCAACGGCTACCTGGACCACCTGGAGTTCGGCGTGAGCGGCGGGATCCTCGCCTGGTTCACCATGGCCAACCAGGGTGCCCCGGCCAAGAGGGCGGCGCACTTCTCCATCCACCCGAACGCCTACCGGGACACCGTGCCCTGGCAGTACACGGTCGACGCGGGCGCCACCGCCTCCGACTCCTTCAACATCGGCTCGGGCTACGGCGACGGCAAGTACGACTTCTCGATGACCGGCCCCAACCGCTTCCTGCGCCGCTTCAAGGGAGACGCGACGAAGGAGGGCAAGTCGGCCGAGGTCGGCGTGCGGTACGCGACCGAGCCCGGCACCGGAAAGACGGCCGTCTACTTCAGGATGACCAACTCCTCCGCCTCCCCGGTGACGTTCACCGTCACCTCGAACCACTACCGCTCCGACGGTCCCTGGACGTACACCGCCGCCGCGGGCGGCTCGACGGAGGACTACTTCAACGCGGTGGCGTACCAGGACGGCTGGTACGACTTCACGATCACGATCAGCTCCGACGCGAGCTGGTCGCGCCGGTTCACCGGGCACCTCGAGACGGGTGCCGCGAGCGTCAGCGGTTGATCAGGCGTAGAGGTCCGGGCGCGGGGCCAGTTCGACGGTCACCCGGCCGCCGTTCTCCAGCGCCCGGACTCCCGCCTCGGCGACCGCGGACGCCGCGTACCCGTCCCAGACGCCGGGTCCGGTGACCCGGCCGGCCCGGGTGGCGTCCACCCATGCCTGGACCTCACGGTCGTAGGCGTCGGCGAAGCGGACGAGATAGTCCTGCGCGACTTCCTCGTGCCTGCCTCCCGCCGTCGTCACGGCCATGCCGCGCTCGTCCCCGATGCGCGCGGTCCCCGACTCGCAGACCGCCTCGCACCCCACCTGGTACCCGAACCCGGAGTTCACGAAGACCTCGACGTCGACCAGGGCGCCGCCGGCGGTCTCGAACACGATGAACTGGGGATCGATCAGGCCCTCGGGGGCGTTCGCGGACGGCTGGGGGCGCAGCACGGTCACCGCCGTGAGCTCCTGGCCCAGGAGCCAGCGCGCCGCGTCGATCTCGTGCGAGACGGAACTGTTGACCAGCATCGCGGAGGTGAAGCCGGGCGGCGAGGCGACATTGCGGTGCGTGCAGTGCAGCATCAACGGGCGGCCCAGCCGGCGGCTGTCCAGCAGGGACTTGAGGCGCTGGTACTCGGCGTCGTACCGGCGCATGAATCCGACCTGCGCCAGCCGCCGCCCGAGCCGTACCTCCGCCGCCACCACCCGCAGCGCCCCCTCCGACTCCGGCACCAGCGGCTTCTCGCACAGCACAGGCAAGCCGCGCGCGAAGGCGGCGAGCAGGGCTTCCTCGTGCGCGGGACCCGGGGACGCGATCAGTACGGCTCCCACGCCGGGCGCGTCGAGTGCGGCCGCCGCCTCGGCGTGCACCGACACGCCGTCGATGCCGGCCACCGCCTCCTCGGCGCGACCGGTATCGGGATCCGCCACGGCGGCGACCCTGGCCCCGCTCACCACCCGGTCTATGCGGCGTACATGGTCGGCTCCCATGTGTCCGGCACCCAGTACCGCCACACCCAACAGCTCACTCACGCGGTGCGCACCTCTCCGCCGACAGCTCGGACCATTCCGTCCCTGTGATCCGATTCTCGGCCGCCGAGATCAGTAACGCAGCACCCCGGCAGAACCCTTTATCGGGCATTCAGGGTAATTGGTAGTCAATGCCGCTCACGTTTCTGAGCGCACTTGCGACGCCCGCCGGAATTGACGCGGGCACGTGCTCGAGGTGGTCACGCGTCTCAAGGTCCTGGCGGTAATAGTCCGCTGGATACCACCCGGACGGTGGCCAGTGGGATGCCATGCGGACCGTGAGGGATTCCCATGCCGCGAGTCTGCGACGCTCAGAAGGAGTCCGGATCGGCGGCGGTCCAGTCCGCCGCCCAGGACGTGGGCGGCTCGGCGAGCAGCACTCCCGGGGCCAGCCACTCGTAGAGTTCCGCGTACGACCGTACGGCCGTGGGGCCGACGCGCCGCAGCAGCCGGTGGGGCGTGAGGTCGCCCGGATCCCGTACGCCCATCGCGGCCATGATCCGGCTCGCGCTGTGAACGGTGGCCCGCTGATAGCGGTGCACGCGCTCGGACTTGTCGGCCACGTCCAGCGCGCGGGCCCGGCCGGGGTCCTGGGTGGCCACGCCCACCGGACAGGTGTTGGTGTGGCAGCGCTGGGCCTGGAGGCAGCCGACGGCGAACATCATCGCGCGGGCCGCGTTGGTGTAGTCGGCGCCCTGGAGGAGGCGTTTGACGATGTCCGAGCCGGTGGCGACCTTGCCGCTCGCCCCGATCCGCACGTGGTCGCGCAGCCCGGTGCCGACCAGCGCGTTGTGCACTGTGATCAGGCCCTCGGTCAAAGGCGCGCCGATGCCGCCGCCGAACTCCGCGGGCGCGGCCCCGGTGCCGCCCTCCGAACCGTCGACCACGATGAAGTCGGGCGTCACGCCCTCGGCGAGCATGGCCTTGCAGACGGCCAGGAACTGACGGCGCGAGCCGACGCAGAGCTTGAAGCCGGTCGGCTTGCCGCCCGCCAACTCCCGCATCCGGGCGAGGAACAACACCAGTTCCCGCGGGGTCGAGAACACCCGGTGGTAGGGCGGCGACACCACGGTCCGACCCTCGGGGACATCGCGCGCCCGTGCGATCTCGGCGCTCACCTTGGCCCCGGGCAGGACCCCGCCGAACCTCGGGTCCGCGCCCTGGGAGAGCTTCAGCGACACGCACTTCACCTCGGGCAGCGCGGCCTTGTCCGCGAACTCCCGCGCCTCGAAGTCCCCTTCGGAGGTGCGGCAGCCGAAGTACCCCGTGCCGATCTCCCAGACAAGGTCGCCGCCGCCCCGCAGATGGTAGTCCGAGAGCCCACCCTCGCCGGTGTCGTGCGCGAAACCCCCCAGCGCCGCACCCCTGTTGAGCGCCATGATCGCGTTCGCCGACAGGGCTCCGAAACTCATCGCGGAGACATTGAGCAGCGCCATGTCGTAGGGCTGGGTGCAGTCGGAGCCGCCGACGCGGACGACCGGCGGCTCGTCCGGCACCTCCACCGGACGCATCGACGGCTCCAGGAACTCGTGGCCGTCCGCGTACACGTCACGCTGGGTGCCGAACGGCTCCTCGACGTCGGCGCCCTTGGCGCGCTCGTACACGAGGGCCCGCACCCGGCGGTCGTAGGGCCGTCCGTCATGGTTCCCCTCGACGAGGTACCGCTGGAGCTTCGGGCGCAGCGCCTCCAGGAGAAGGCGGAGATGGCCGGAGAGGGGATGGTTCCGCAGCACGGAGTGACGTCGCTGCCCCAGGTCCCAGCCGCCGAGCAAGGTCAGCGCCAGCAGCGGGACCGCCGCGCACCACCACCACGCCGAGACGCCGCGGACGAGGACGAGCGCCCCGGCCGCACCGAGGGCGACGAGCAGCAGTGGGAGCATCCGGCGCACACCATGAGTCAACCCCATGGGGACGAAAGCCGCCGGTCGGGACACCGGCGGATCACGCGGGCCACGAAGCGTTCCGTCCGGCGGGCTCCGGCGGGGCCGTGACATCGGCGTCGCCGACGAGGACACGGGAGACGCGGTCGACGGAGCGGGACGCCTCGGCCGTTCGGGGAGGGGCTCTCCGGACCCGGTGGGTGAGACGGTCGACCGCGTGGCCGCCGGCGCCACGCCCCTTGTCTCGCTGCGGTCGGCGGTCGGCGGTCACGCGTCAGCCGGAGGTCGCCGGTCAGTAGGTGTCCGTGTCCTCCGGGCCGCAGGAGCTTCCGTTGGCCGGCAGTGACCCGTACAGCAGGAAGTCGTCGACCTTTTCGTGCACGCACTTCGAGGACGCGTACCCGGTGTGCCCCTCCCCCTTGTTGTCGAGCACCACGGCGGAGGAGCCGAGGCGCTCGGCGGTCTCCACGGTCCAGCGGTAGGGGGTCGCCGGGTCCCCCCGGGTGCCGACGAGCAGCATCTTCGCAGTGGGTACGTCGCGGACCTTGTCGCGTATGTAGTCGGTGCCCTTCGGGCGGCCGTAGCACATCAGCACCTGGGCGAGACGGTACTGGCCGAAGACGGGCGACGCCTCCTGGTACGCGGCACGCAGCCCGTCGATCTGCCGGGTGACCTGATCCGCGCTGGGCCGGTCGGGGTCGTCGGCGCAGTTGATGGCCATCAGGGCGGCGGGGAGATTGTCGAGGGGGATGTCCTCGTCGTCGACCAGCCCGCCGTTCTGCTTCGGCCGCTGCCGGGCGGGCGTGGAGGTGTCGGGCAGGGAGGCGCCGCCGTTCAGCTGGGTGAGTCCGTGGGTGTCGCCGTCCTGGACCAGCAGGTTGAGGGCCTGTTCGAGGACGGGCCACATCGCCTTGCTGTAGAGCGCCTGGCTGATCGCCCCCACCAGGTCCTGTCCGGTGAAGTCCTGCCCGAAGTCCGACGGCACCGGCTCCTCGTCGAGCGACTTGACGAGCTGGACCACCTGCTCGCCGGCGCTGCGCTGATCCTGTCCGAACGGGCAGGCCATGTTCTTCGCGCACCAGGTGATGAAGTCGTCGAGCGCGGTCTGCTGTCCCTCGGCACCTATGAGGCCCTGCTCGGCGATCGGCTCGGTGAGGGTGTCGACACCGTCGAGCACCATTCGCCCCGTCTTCTTGGGGAACTGGGCCGCGTACACCGCGCCGAGCCGCGTCCCGTACGAGAAGCCGAGGTAGTTGAGCTTCTTGTCGCCGAGTGCCTGGCGCATCACGTCCAGGTCGCGGGAGGCGTTGACCGTGCCGATGTGGGGCAGGACGGCGCCGGAGTGCTCGGCGCAGGTGTCGGCGGCCTTCTTGACCGCCTTGAGCGCCGCCTGCACGTCGGTATCGCCCATCGTCGCCCCGAAGATCGCGTCCACACCGTCGCCGCAACTGACGGGCGAGGACCGGCCGACGCCACGGGGGTCGAAGGTCACCACGTCATAGCCGTTCGTCAGCCCCATGAAGTCCTTGCCGCCCGCGGCGAGCTCGGGAATTCCAGCACCGCCGGGGCCGCCGAAGTTCAACAGCACCGAACCCCGTGACTGGCCCGTCGCCCGGTAGCGGGCCAGGGCCAGGTCGAGCGTGCCGTGGTCCGGCCTCGCGTAGTCCAGCGGGACGGTGACCTTGCCGCACTGCAGGTCTTCGGGCATGCCGTCCCCCTTGCAGGCCGCCCACGCGACCTTCTGGCCGTAGAAGCGGGACAGGTCGGGCCCGTCGTCGGCGGTCGCCGCCATCGGCAGACCCGCCGCCAGCAGGGTCAGCGTCGCGGTGGCGGCTCCCACGACCGCGAAGCGTTGGTGCATGGACAGCATGCCTGCCTCCAGGGTCGCCCTGCGGTGGACCGGCTGTACCCCCCGGATCACGATAGGCGCGGCCTCGGGGGCACGCCTCTGGGCGGGCGCAACCTGCCGCCGTGCCTTACCCTGCCCGCCGAGGTCCTTCGAACGAGGGCGGGGCACCGTTCGACATGGGTGACGCTCGATGGGGTGAAAGACCGATAAGCCATAACTCGGATGGTTCACAGGCGTTCTTGGCAATGTGGGCGAGTGCCCGCGACGTTGTCAGGAAGGCAGTGAACCTTATGAAACGGGTGACCCGAAATGGCTTGATCGCCGCGGCCGCCGCCTCGGGCGCGCTGGCCGCGACCATGCCGGCCCACGCCGACTCCGCGGCCAACGGCACGGCGGCGGACTCGCCCGGTCTGATCTCCGGCAACACCGTCCAGCTCCCCGTGCACGTCCCCGTGAACCTGTGCGGGAACACGCTCAACGTGGCTGGGCTGCTCAACCCCGCCGCGGGCAACCGCTGCGCCGACGTGAGTGCCGGAGGAAGGGCCGCCGCGTCCCGAGGCGGGAAGCACGGGGGAGTCGGCGCGCACCGAGGCGGCGGCACGGGCCGTGACGGTGGCGCGCACGGGGGTGGTGGCGCGGTCGCGCACGGTGGCGGAAAGGATTCACCGGGTGTGCTCTCGGGCAACGGCCTCCAGCTCCCGGTGGATCTCCCGGTCAACGTCAGCGGCAACTCGGTGACGGTGGTCGGTCTCGGCAACGCGTCCGTCGGGAACGAGTCCGTCAACACCTCGGACGGCAAGCCCCGGCAGCCGCACCACCCGGGGAACCCCACCCCGAGGCCGTCCGCTCCGCCCGCCGCGGCCCCGGACACCCGAGCGTCGGGACAGGTCCGGCCGCAGAGCGGGGCCGTGGCCTCCCTCGCCCACACCGGCGCGGACCAGACGATGCCGGCCATCGCGGCGAGCGCGGCGTTCCTGTTGGGCGGCGCCGTCCTGTACCGCCGGTTCCGGCCCGCCGCGGTCCGCTGACACGCGGCGATCACAGTCGGGAGGCTCCAGCGGACGGGTGACCGGTGGAGCCTCCTCCCCGTCCGTCCTCCTCCGCGACCGTCCGTCCTCCTTCGCGTCCTTCTCCTCTCCTCCGCGTCGTCCGGGCCGTGTCGCGGACGTCTCAGGGCGCGGCGTCCAGGAGGTCGAGTGCGCTCTGCTGCCGGGCCGCGTCGGTGAGGTCCAGGGGACCGGACCAGCGCAGACCGTACTGGTCGAGGGCGTTGCGGTCGCCGGCGTGGGCGGCGTCGGCCTGCCGTCCCAGATAGGCCGAGTACGGATGGTCGGGCAGCGCGGCGTTCAGCCGGCCGAGACCGCGCACATGGGCGCCCTTGAAGGACGGGCCGTCGGCCCCGCAGTCGCCACTCTCGCAGGGGTCCCGCAGAATCCCGGCCGCCGTGTTGAGCGCCGCCGACGTGGTCGCCGCGTCGGCGATCTGCCGGGCCGCGTCGAGCGTGCCGCTGTCGCCGGTCGCCCGGTTCAGCTCGGTGAGCGCC
The DNA here is from genome assembly GCF_055567635.1 of Streptomyces sp. NPDC026500. Classification (NCBI taxonomy): domain Bacteria; kingdom Bacillati; phylum Actinomycetota; class Actinomycetes; order Kitasatosporales; family Streptomycetaceae; genus Streptomyces; species Streptomyces sp. NPDC026500. The sequence continues at coordinate 223,176 of NZ_JBVHQB010000010.1, forward strand.
CCCAGCAGCACGCCCTGGTTGTACGACCACACGGTGCCGCCGTTGTTCCGGCAGGTCGACAGGTCGATGCCGTCGTTCACCAGGTGCGACGCGTTCACCATGCCCGTCGACCGGAACCAGGACCAGCCGGCCAGCGCCCGCGAGAGATAGGCGCTGTCACCGGACACCCGGTTGTGCAGGGCCGCGTTGAGCTGGATGTACAGCGAGTTGGCGATCGCGTTCTTGTACGTCTTCGCGGTGCTCCACCACACCCCGCCGCCGCAGGTCGAGTCCCAGTAGGCCGCCATGTGATCGGCGTCGGCGCGCGCGGTACTCAGATAGCGGCTGTCGCCCGTCAGGTCGTACGCGGCCACCCAGGCGAGTCCCCACCAGCCGGTGTCGTCGAGGTAGTCGTTGCGGAACTGCCCTCCCTGTGAGCCGAGTTGGCGGTCGTAGGTCCTGGCGATCGCGTACTTGTAGCTGCCCATGCCGGTCACCCGGATGTTGTCGATCAGGGCCGTGAGCGCGTTCGCGGAGTTCCACCAGCCGGTCGTGGCGAAGAGCCCGGTGGAGTTGTCGTAGAACATCATCTGGGCCGTCGCGGCGGCCGTACGCCGCTCGCCCGCGTTCCAGGTCGTGCGCGCCCACGCGGTGCACGCGATGGCGGTGCGGTCCCCGGCCTTGCCGCAGGCGCGCAGGGCGCCGACACCGAGGTTGCCCCAGTCGTCGACGTTGTACATGAGAGTGCGCCAGCCGCGCCGACCCGCGGGCACGGGGGTGTCCCCGAGCCGGCTGCCCGAACTCCAGGTGCGGCCACCGTCGAGGGATCGGTCGAGCCACACCTCGTCGCCGGGGCTGCCGTTGTCGAGCGACGCCCAGCCCATCGCGTCCGTGTCGTCGAAGTGCAGGGTGATGGCGCGGGAGAAGAGAGTGGTGGAGACCGGGGTGCGGTCCTGCGGCGCGAGGGCGGGGTCGCGGGCGTCGCAGTACTTGTTGCAGACGGACGCGGCGGCGGACGCGGACGTGGCCGGGGCGGCGGACGCGGCGGAGGGCGCGGGGACTGCCCCTGCGGCGGGCGTGGGGAGTGCCAGCGCGGCGGAGAGAGCCAGGAGGACCGGAACGGCTCTTCGCAGACCGTGGGACAACGTTGTCTTCATGGTCGACCTCTGATCGGGGGAGAGGGGTCGGTGGGGGACCGGTGGGGGACCGGCGATGGGTCGGAGGGGGCCCGGAGGGGGATCGGCGGGGACCGAGAGCGCTCCCGGAAGTTAGTCGCATGACGCGTGCGCGTCAATGAAGGCGGGGGCGTCGAGTGCACCCTTTCGGGCGCGCGCGGCGCGGAGACGGTATTGCACCCTGTCCGGGCCCGCGCGGCACCGAGACGGTATTGCACCCCGTCCGGGCCCGACCGGCACGAAGACGGCATCCGCAGGCCGGCCCGTGCGGCACGGCGGTGGCACTGCGACGGCATTGCGTCGGCCGCACGTGCCGAAGTGGCCGAATCCCTTCCAGCGTGGGGCGCTTGTCGCTGCGATCGGTCCGGAGATCGGGAAGGATGCTGCGCGTGCGGCCGGCCGGCGCACCCCGCAGTCCGTAGGCGGCCGGCGCACCCGGCGACCGGTCTGCGGCCGGCGCACTCCCGACCCGTATGCATTGGAGCGCCCCCATGACCTCTCCGGGACCCGACGGCCTCGTCGTCAGCCAGGCCACGCTCGACGACTGGAAGGTGGTCGGCGGCTGGGCGGCGGACGAGGGATGGAATCCCGGGCTCTCCGACAGTGCGAGCTTCTTCGCCCAGGATCCCGGGGGCTTCTTCCTCGGCCGCGTCGACGGGGAGCCGGTCTCGGCCATCTCGGTGGTCAACTACGGCGCCGACTATGCCTTCCTCGGCTTCTACCTCGTACGCCCCGATCTGCGCGGGAACGGCTACGGCGTCGCCACATGGGAGGCGGCCCTCGCCCACGCGGGTGACCGGACCGTCGGCCTCGACGGAGTAGTCGCGCAGCAGGACAACTACCGCAAGTCCGGCTTCGAACTCGCCTACCGCACCGTCCGGTTCACGGGCGTGGCCCCGGTGGGGGAGGAGCCGTCAGGAGTACGGGCGGCGGAGCGCGCGGACCGCACGGCCATCACGGCGTACGACAGCGCGTGCTACCCCGCCGACCGGCCGGTGTTCCTGGAGTCGTGGCTGAGCGCACCCGGGCACCGCACCTTCGTCCGGCACGCCGACGACGGGCGACTGAGCGGGTACGCCGTGATCCGTCCGGCGCGTGACTCGCTGCGGATCGGCCCCCTGTTCGCCGACAGCGCCGACGACGCCCGCGCCCTGTTCGCCGCGCTGGCCGCCGACGCGGGCGGGAGGGCGCTCGCCATCGACGTACCCGAGACGAACGCGGCGGCCGTCGCCCTCGTCGAGAAGCTCGGCCTGACGCCCTCCTTCGAGACGGCCCGCATGTACACCGGGCCGGTCAGGGCGTTCGCGGGGGCGCGGGTTCATGGGGTGACGTCGCTGGAACTCGGCTAGGGCCTGTCCGACCATGCACGTCGGATCGGACCGCGGTGTCCGGTGCCGTGCATCGCAAGGCGGAGGGTGCCCGGCCCCGACCTCCACGGAGCGGCGGACGCTGCCCGGCGCGAACCCGCGGTAGAAGGCGCATGGTGGGTGATGGCGGCCGCGTCGGCGGGGTGCAGCTCGAGGAGTTCTCCGCCAGGTAGTCCTCGACGGGCCGGTTGTCCCAGTTGACGTCGTCATTGAGAATCGCCATCGCGGACTCCGTCCCTGGGCCGCAACTGATAGCGCTCGCAGAGCCGGGTCAGGGTGTCGTTGAGCCGCTCGATGTCTTCGTCGGAGTTGAGCGCGGTGAGCTGGACCCGGAAACCCGCCCGGTCACGGGGGACGAGCGGGTAGGCCGCCAGGGTCACATAGATGCCGTTGTCCCACAGGAACCCGGCGACCGCGTCCAGGTCTGCCGCGTTGGCGAGGAGGATCTCCACGATCGGCAGCCGGTCCGTGTTGAGCGTGCCCGCCCCGAGTGCTTCCAGGTGGTCGAGCACACGGACGGTCTTGCGGTACAGATCGGCGCGGATGGCGTCCCCGCGGCTGTCGTTGACGTCGAGACCGGCCAGCGCTGTGGCGAGGGACGCGGTGGGTGAGGGGCCCGAGTAGAGATAGGGCGCCGCGGCCGTCTTGAGGCGGATCTTGAGCGAGGAGGGCAGGGCCAGAAAGGCCAGCAGGGACGAGTACGCCTTGGAGAATCCGCCGACGAGCACGATGCCGTCGTAGGTCTCTCCTGTGTGCCGTACGACGCTGTTGCCGCGGTCCCCGTACGGACACGACTCGTGCGGCCCGCGCTCGCCGATGACGCCGAATCCGTGTGTGTCGTCGATGTACAGCGTGGCGTCGCGCGCCCGGCACACCGCGGCCAGGCTGGGCAGGTCGGGAATGTTCCCGCTCATGCTGTTCACGCCGTCCAGACACACGAGCCGGGGCAGGCCGCGCGGCACCTCGCGCAGCATGGCGTCCAGTTCGTCGGGCCGTTCGGCGTGGAACCGCTGCAGCGTCGCGCCCTGCCCGCGGGCGCCCTCGCATCCGTCGAACACGGTCCGGTGTGCCGTGGCCTCGACGAAGACATGGCCCTCGTCGGCCAGGACCGGGATCACCGAGGCATGGATGAGGGTCGCGGTGGGGAGCAGCAGCGTGTCCGGCGCGCCGAGCAGGTCGGAGAGCCGTTCCTCGATGTCGGGATACAGGCGTGGACTGCCGAGCAGCCGGGACCAGCTCGGGTGGGTTCCCCAGCGGCGTACGGCCGGCTCGATCGCCTGGATGATCTCCGGATCGCAGTCGAAGCCGAGGTAGTTGCAGGAGGCGAAGTCGATCAGCCAGTGATCGCCGCTGCGGATGTGCCGGCCGCGCACCTCGTCCAGGATGGCGTCGCTCATGGGGCTGGTCTGCCGCAGGTGTTCGAGGTCGCGCCGGCGTCTGGAGCGGCGGGTGCCGCCGGGCTCCGCTGTCCCGGGCGGGGCGGGCAGCTCCGGGCGCGGGGCGGGGGGAGTCTGCGGTCTCCGCCCGGTCGGCCGCCTCGCTTCCGTCGGCGCCCCGACGGACTGTTCCGGGGCACGGGCCCCTTTTCGCTGCCGCAGGAGGAACTCGCTCTGCTGCACCGTCATCGGCCGTGCGAAGAGGAAGCCCTGCCCGAAGCGGCATCCCATGGCGGCGAGCAGATCCCGTTGCGCCTGGTCCTCGATTCCCTCGGCGATCACCTGGATGCCCAGGGTGTCGGCGAGGCTGACGATTCCCTCGACGAGCGCGACCTGCCGGGTGTCCAGCGCGATGTCGTCGATGAACGTCTTGTCGATCTTCAGTACGTCGACGGGGAAGTCGCGCAGATATCGCAGTGAGGAGTAGCCGCTGCCGAAGTCGTCCACCGCGATGTGCACACCGAGGTCCTTGAGCGAATACAGCATCGCCTGGATCTGTGCGTCCTGGCGCATCAGCACCGTCTCGGTGAGTTCCAGCTGGAGTGAGCCGGGGGCTAGTCCCGGCGTTTCCAGCGCCTTGCGGACCTTGGCCAGGAAGCTGGTGTCCCGGAACTGCCGGGCGGACACATTGACACTGACGTACGGCGGATCCTTCGGGTCGGTCATCCGCTGCAGACCGGCGATGTCGGTGGTGGCGTTCGCCAGGACCCACGCACCCAGCGGCGTGATGTGCCCCGTCTCCTCGGCGAGGGCGATGAACTGGTCCGGCGGAACGGAATCGTGCTGGGGATGCGGCCAGCGGGCCAGCGCCTCGAATCCGACGACCTCGCCCGCGCTGATGTCGACGACGGGTTGGTAGCGCAGCGTGAATTCGGACCGCTCCACCGCTCCGTCGAGGCGTGCCTGCAGATCGTGCCGTTCCACCATGCGCACCCGCAGCCGCGGCTGGAACCGACGCCACTGCCGCTTGCCCGCGGCCTTCGCCGCGTAGAGGGCCAGATCTGCGTGACCGAGGAGTTCCTCGGCGTCCGTGCTGTCCTCGGCGGTGGCGACGCCCACGCTGGCGGACACGCTCACCGAACCCCCCCGAAGGCTGAACGGCCTGCTCAGTGCCTGGATCAACTGCGCGGCCAGCAGCTCGGCGTCGAGCGGCTTCGTCGCGTCCTCCATCAGCACCGCGAACTCGTCGCCCCCGAGGCGGGCCGCCGTGTCCGTGCGGCGCAGCGCTCCCGACAGCCGTTCGCCGACGACGGTCAGCAGATGGTCGCCCGTCGAGTGCCCCATCGTGTCGTTGACCATTTTGAAGTCGTCGAGGTCGATGAAGAGCAGACAGGTGAGCGTCGCCCCGCGGCGACTGCGCAGCAGCGCGCGCTCGATCCGCTCGAGGAGCAGCGTCCGGTTGGGCAGACCTGTCAGCGGATCGTGGAAGGCCCGCTCCGTCAGTTCGTGTTCCAGGCGTCGCTGCTCGGTCACGTCGCGCAGCGTGACGACCAGACCGCCCACTGTGTGGTCCTCGCGCAGGTCGCTGCATCGCACCTCGACCTCGATGCGGCCGCCGTCGCGCAGGACCCACCAGTGGTCGTGCGTCTCGGGCGCCCCCTGGCGCCGCATGGCCGCGAGCCCTTCGACAACCCGCTGCCGGTCGCCGGAATCCACCAGATCGGGCAGCGACGCGCCGGTCAGGTTCACCCCGCCGAAGACGGCTCGGGCGGAGGGACTCGCGTACCGCAGCGTGTTGTCGTCCTCGACGATGAGGATGACGTCCGAGGCGTTGCGCACCAGGGTACGGAAGTACGCCTCGCTCTCCTTGCGGATGATCTCCTGGCGTAGCGCGATGCGCTCCATGGCCAGGCCGGAGTGTGAGGCCAGAATCTCCAACGAGCTCTGGATCTCAAGGAGTTGCTGCTCCGGTCCGGCCGCCATGAGCACACCCGGCAGTTCTCCGGCGGCCCCGTCGGGCGGGATCATGGGGCACACGAGGGTGGTCGGCAGGTCGCCGAGCCTGCTCGCGATGTCCTGGCCGAGCCCGGCCGTGGGCACCAGGTGCGAGCGGTGGTTCGCCGGCCCGCTCGCGTACTCGGTGGTCAGCAGCAGACTCCGGTGCCGGACTTTGGGCCCGAACAGCATGCTGACCGTCCTGTCGCACGTCTCCGCGACGTCCAGCGGCCGGACCGCCGCGACGAGGGAGATGGCCGCCGTGCGCAGCGCCAGTTCCCGTGCCACGGCGTTGCGGTGGGCCACGACCATCCCGGACAGCCGAAGGATCACCAGGAGGAAGAGCGCTGCCGAGAACACCGCGATCACGGCGGCGTCCTGCGCGTTCGCCCGCTGCCCCTCGTACAGAAGAATCCCGGGCGCCACGAGGGTGGCCGCGGCGAGCATCAGCAGCCGACGCGGTGTGGGCCGCAGGGAATCCTGGCGTTGTACGGGCTGCGTCAGTTCCACCATGGAGGGATGAAGTCCGGCGAGCCCCCAGGCCGTGTAGAAGACGATCCAGCCGGCGTCGAGCGCGGTCCCGGTCCGCCACAGCGTGTGGAGCTGGAGAATTCCGTACGCGATGTCGAAGGCGAGCAGTGCCGACGTTCCCACCACGAGGAGCTGCAGGGAGCGGTTGCGGCCGGATCCGGGGCTCGACGCGAGCAGACGGGCCAGCATGGCCAGTACGAGGACGTCTCCGAGCGGGTAGGCGATGCTGATGGCGCGCTGCTGCCAGGTCATGCCTTCCACGTGCGTGAGCGGCTGCACCAGGAAGACCCAGACCGGCAGCGCGAGAGCCAGAGCGAAGATCAGCGCGTCGAGCAGACTCGGCGGGTCGTGTCCCGGCCAGCGGTACCGTACGAGGCCGTACAGCCCGACGGCGAAGAGTGGATACACCGCGAGATAGCAGGCGTCGGCCGGGGACGGGAACGGGTGGGAGAAGCCGAAGTACGCCTCCATCACGTTGTACGAGGTGTCGCCGGCGGCGAAGGCCAGCAGTCCTCCCGCCAGCAGCCACCACGGCCACCGGTGGGCGGGGTGGTGGACGTGGACTCCCGTGAGTACGGCCGCGACGCCGCCGAGTCCCATGAGTGCCCACAGCGGCGGCCGGGCTGCCGGAACGGTCAGGTAGACGACTGTTGCGACCGACACCAGCGAGGCGTACACGCCTGTGAGGCGATATGCCCGCAGCAAGCCGAACCGCCTCCCTACGTCGGACGACACAGGACCGTTCGCCGGGTTCCGGGGCTCTGTTGATCGTAGGCCCGGGCGGTGGGCAGGTGCATCTCCTGGTGGGATACGGCAGGGGCGCGCAGGCGCGCCGCGGACCCCGCCGTACACGCTCCGGCGCTGCTCCGGGGGCTCGTCGCGGCGGGGACGCCCTGCCTGCCCGTGCTCCTAGGGTCCTTGTGTGAAGCGGTCCAGCAGGGCGTCCAGTCCGGCGGCCAGGCCGTCCGGGCCGCCCCGGTCGGCGAGGGCCGCCGCGACCTCGCGGAGCCTCGGCAGCTCATGAGGCGGCATCCGGTGCAGCCCCAGACGGAAGGCGGGGTCCGACTCCTCGGGGTTGTCCACCATGGCGCGCAGTTCCACGGACACATAGCCGAGAACCCAGCCGGTGAAGGCGCGGAAGACGGCCGCGGAGCGGACACGGTCGAGCCCCGCGTCCTGGAGCAGGGCGAGCACCCGTTCGTGTTCCTTGAGTACGGCGAGCGGCCGCCGGGCCAGCGGGACCGCGAGCATGCGGGTGGACAGCAGCGGCACGGCCTGGGGATGGGCGAGGCAGACCTCGTACATCGCGCGGGCGATCCGTTGGAGTTCCGCGCGCCATGCGGGCGACTCGGACTCCGCGGACCCGGTGTCCGGTTCGGGCCCGGCGGACAGGCGCTCCTCCAGTTCGAGGTAGAGGGCTTCGACCAGACCGTCCAGGAGGGCGTCCTTGCCCTCCGCGTACCGGTACAGCGCCATGGCCTCGACGCCGAGCTGCGCGCCGAGCCGACGCATGCTCAGCGCGGAGAGGCCCTCCTGGTCCACCAGTTCCAGTGCGGCGGCGAGTACACGTTCCCGGCTCAGCCGGCCGTAGTGGCCCCGGTCGCTGGCGCGCCGCGCCGGCTTCGTGGTGGCTTCGTCGTCCTCGTCGCGCGCCTGTTCCTTGGCCATGCCTGCCTCCAGACGGCCCGCCCGCTCCACGTCCTGCTCGTGTTGACTCTATGCACCTACAGGGGCAAGGTGTATGTATACGGCGTAAATATACGCCATCCGGACGGGTGTGGCGTCGCCATTCTTCCCCAAACGGAGTCATGTCGGGGAGCAGGGCATGACAGTCGATCGGATGCGGCCCCGCAAGGACTCGGAGGAGGCCGCCTGGCCCGCCTCGAACGGCGACCTCGGCGACTGGCAGCGGCGCCGCCACGCCCTCGCGCGGCGGTACACGGCGGCGCTGGAGGACGTCCCCGGTATCGAACCCCTGGATGTCGCGACCTCGGGCAACACGCCTGCCACCTCTACGTCGTACGAGTGTCGGGGGAGTACGGGAGGAGCCGGGGCGAGCTGTTCGACCTGCTCGCCGAGCTGGGTATCGGCACCTCCGTCCGCTTCATCCCGCTGCACCACATGCCGTACTTCAGGAGCACCACGACGACCCCGCCCGGCGGGCTGCCGGGAGCCGACGCGCTCTTTTCCCAGCTCCTGTCCATCCCGCTGCATCTCGACCTCACCGACAGTGCTGTCGACCGGGTCTGCGGCGAACTGGCCGGCCTCGCCCGAAGCCGGCGCCAGCGTCCCCTCCCTCGCCCGCCCCCGTCGAACAGTCCGAAACGCAACAGCCCACCGGTCTGCGCACCCTCGTGATCGGAGCCGGGGAGGCCGGACAGGCACTCGCCCGGGATCTGGGACGGACCCCGCAGTTCGGGCTCGTTCCCGTCGGTTTCCTCGACGACGATCCGGCCAAACGCCGCGCCGCCGTCATCGGTGAACTGCCCGTTCTCGGCGAAGTGACCGTGTTCGGGAGACCGTCCTGCGGCCCAGGAAGTACAGGGCCGAGGCGCCGTCGGTCGCGAACGGAGGCGGGACGAGCCGGTCGGGGCCTCTCAGCCAGAACGCCAGGCCCCGCACCGCGCGGCCCGCGAAGCGTGTCAGTCCGCGGACCAAGTGGTCCGCGCTCCACAGTATTTGGGTGCCAGGGCCGGCCACCGGTCCGGCGGCGATCTCGTCGAACCGGTGGCCGACCCGGGTAGCGGTGGCCGCTCGCGGTGAAGCGGGTGAAGTCGTGGGCGCCTGCGTGGACCTGCTGGAGGAACGGGGTCTCGGCGTACACGAGTCCACCGTCCTTGAGCGCCTGGTGAATCTCGGCCACGACCGCGGCCGGGTCGAGCACATGCTCCAGGTCGGCACTGTGCCAGCTCCGTGTCGACGCTCGCCGCGGGAAGCGGGATCCGGTGGGCGTCGGCGATGAACTGGGTCACCGGACTGCCGACGATGTCGAACCCGATGACGTGAACCCGCGGATCGCGGTAGATCGGGCCCGCGCCGTTGCCCACCGTCGCCCCGCCGGCGACGGGCAGGAGTGGCACGCAGCCCGTCAGGCTGTGCAGCAGCAGGTCGATGTTGTGCGCCGCGGCGCGGTTGGGCGGCTTGAAGACGCGGCGCAGCGGCGCCGGAAGCCCGTCCGCGCCCTTGACGGACGCCGTTCCCGCCGGACCGGTGCCTTCGGGTGCCGACAGCACCGCCGCCCGGTCGACGACGCTGCTCTCGAAGTCGACGAGGACTGGCCACCGTCCGGCGACGGGGAAGGCGAGCGGGGCGTGGCAGGGGCAGTCGGGGGTGCCGCACCGGAGTTCCCCGGGTGCCGCCGTCAGAGCGGACCGGCGGCGCGGATACACCGGCAGCGGCTCGATCTCTTCCGGTTCGGCCAGGGCCATGGGTGTTCTTCCGGGATCGGGGGAGCCTCCCGCGTGCGCAGTATCCGGGCCCTGGCGCACCCCGGCATCTCCGGGCCCCCGGGGAGGGGAACCTCGCCTTCGAGTGCGCCTCGCGGCCCCGCTCCCGCCCCTGGATTGACCTGAATCGCTCCAGGGGTGATGATGTACGTATACAGCGTAAATATACGCATTATCCCCATCGGTGGTGATCGGCGATGCTGTACGGGACCCTCGTCCCCCGCTCGGGGCGGCCTGACGGCTCGCCCGGAAGCTGGCCCGCGACGCCTCCACGGGTGGCATCCGGGGAGGAACTGCCCCCGGCGCCGGCCCTGCCGCGGATCAAGGTCCTGCACGTCATCACCCGGTTCTGGGCGGGAGCCGGAGGCAACACCCTGCTGGCGGCCGAGGGCATGGACCCCGACCGGTACGAGGTGTGGGTCGCCGGCGTGCCGGGCGGCGACCTCTGGGAACCGGCGCGGGCCGCGGGTGTGCACACCGTCGAAATCCCGGGATTCCGGCACACGTTGACCCCCGCCGACCTCCTGGTGCTGTGGCGGCTCGTGCGACTCATCCGCCGCGAGCGGTTCATGGTCGTGCACACCCACTCCGCGAAGGGCGGCTTCCTCGGCAGGGTCGCCGCACGACTGTGCCGCACACCCGTGGTGGTGCACACCTTCCACGGACTGAGTTTCCACCCGTACATGTCCCGCCCCAGACGCGCCTTGTACCGGGGTCTGGAGCGCGTGACACGGCGTCTGGCCCACCGGTTCCTCGCCGTCGCGCCGCGTGTGGCGCAGGAGGCCGTCAAGGAGCGTCTCGCGCCGCCGGGCCGCGTCCAGGTGGTGCCCTCGGCCGTACAACTGGGAGACATTCCCGAAGCGTTCGACCCCGCCGCCCGCGCGCTGCTCGGCATCGCGCGGGAGACGGCCCTCGTCGGTACGGTCGGCCGCATCGATACTCAGAAGGACCCCCTCGGATTCGTCCGCATGGCGGCCGCGATCCGGGTGGAGCACCCCGACACCGCATTCGTCATGATCGGAGACGGGCCGCTGGCAGAGGATGTGCGACGGCTCGCCGCCGACCTGGATGTCGAAGTGACACTCACCGGTCAGCGACCGGACGCCGCCCGGCTCGTCGCCGGACTCGACGTGTTCGCGGTCACCTCCCTCTACGAGGGGCTCGGCCGGGCGCTCACCGAGGCGCTGGCCACTGCTCGACCCGTCGTCGCGACGGCCGTGAACGGCGTGCCCGACCTGGTGGAGCACGGTGTCACGGGTCTGCTCGTGACACCGGCCGACCCGGACGGCGCCGCGAACGCGGTTGGCTGGCTCCTCGACCATCCGCGGGAGGCCGCGGAGATGGGCCGGCAGGGCTGCCTGCGCGTCCGCACCACGTTCGCGCCGGAAGCCATGTGCGGGGCCGTCGACGCCTGCTACCGCGGCCTGTTGGGCCTTCCCGTCACCGGGACCGCCCCGGGAGCCGCCTCCGGCCACTGAACCCCCTTGCCCCACCCACCCGCACCCTCGGCCACCGGCCGACCACGCGCCGACCTCGGAGATCAACATGCGCCTGACAGTCATCGGCACCGGATACGTCGGCGCGGTCCACGCCGCCTGCATGGCGGACATCGGGCACGACGTCCTCGGCGTCGACATCGACGCGGACAGGATCGCCGCCCTCACCCGTGGCACGCCCCCGTTCTTCGAACCCGGCCTGTCCGAGATGCTCAAGAGAGCCGTGGACACGGGCAGACTGCGCTTCACCACCTCGCCGGCCGAGGCCGCCCGGTTCGCCGACACCCACTTCGTCTGCGTCGGCACACCGCAGCACCCCGAGTCCGGTGCCGCCGATCTGGGATACGTGGAGGCGGCCGTCGACGCGCTGGCGCCCTGTCTGCGGGACAGCGGGTACGAACGGGTCCTGGTGGTCGGCAAGTCCACCGTCCCGGTCGGCACCGCGGCCCGCCTGGCCGTACGGCTGCACGCCACCGCTCCGGCGGCCGAAGTCGCCTGGAACCCCGAATTCCTGCGCGAGGGCTGCGCCGTCCAGGACACCCTGCGGCCGGAACGCGTCGTGGTCGGCGCCCGGTCCGAGTACGCGGGGACACGACTCCGGGAGATCTACGCACCGCTGCTGGACGCGGGCACCCCGCTCATCGTCACCGACCCGGCCACCGCCGAACTGGTGAAGGTCGCCTCGAACTCTTTCCTCGCCACCAAGATCTCCTTCATCAACGCGATGGCCGAGATCTGCGAGGCCACCGGGGCCGATGTGCTGACCCTGGCCGAGGCGATGGGACGGGACTCCCGGATCGGCCCCCGATTCCTGGCCCCCGGACTCGGATTCGGCGGCAGTTGTCTGCCCAAGGACATCCGGGCCTTCACCGCCAGGGCGGAGGAGCTCGGACTCGGACGGTCCGTGGCCTTCCTCCGCCAGATAGACGAGATCAACACACGGCAGCGCCTGCGCACCGTCGACCTCGCGGAACAGGTCCTGGGGGGCTCCTTCGCCGACCGCAGCGTCGCGGTGCTGGGCGCCGCCTTCAAGCCCGGCAGCGACGACGTGCGGGACTCGCCCGCGCTCGCGGTCGCAGACGCCGTCCGGCTCCGGGGAGCACAGGTCCGTGTGCACGACCCCGAGGCCATCGACAACGCCCGAGCGGCCCACCCGGCACTTCAATTCGCCCTGGACGTGGCCAAGGCGTGCGAGCAGGCCGATGTCGTGCTGCACCTCACCGAGTGGCCCCAGTACCGGGAGCTCGACCCCGCCCTGCTCGCCACGGTGGTGCGCTCCCCGGTCCTGGTGGACGCGCGGAACACGCTCGACCCGTCGCGATGGCACTCGGCGGGATGGTCCCTGCACGCGCTGGGCCGGTCGCGGCTCGGCTGACCGGAAGGAGGAGAATCGCATGCGTGTCGTCGTGTCCGGCGGGAGCGGCTTCCTGGGATCGCATCTGTGCGAGGCCCTGCTGCTCAGAGGTGACCATGTCCGCTGCCTGGACAATTTCTCCTCGGGCAGACCGGTCAACATCGCCCCGCTCCTGCGCCATCCCCGGTTCACCCTCGAAGCGTGCGATGTCACCGAGCCGTTCACGGTCCCGGGGGACGTGGACGCCGTGGTGCACCTCGCCAGCCCGGCGTCGCCCGTCGACTACCAGCGTCTCCAGCTGGAGACACTGGCCGCCGGCAGCCGGGGAACGGAGAACATGCTGCGACTCGCGGACCGTCACTCGGCCCGCTTCGTTCTGGCGTCCACCAGCGAGGTCTACGGCGATCCGATGGTGCACCCGCAGGACGAGGAGTACTGGGGACACGTCAATCCCATCGGGCCGCGCAGCGTCTACGACGAGGCCAAACGCTTCGCCGAAGCCGTCTCGATGGCGTACCGGCGCACCCGGGCGGTCGATGTGGGAATCGTCCGCATCTTCAACACCTACGGCCCCCGCATGCGTTCGCACGACGGCCGGGTGGTCTCCAGCTTCATCCGGCAGGCCCTCACGGGCGAGGCCCTGACCCTCTTCGGAGACGGCAGCCAGACACGGAGTTTCTGCTACGCCGACGACATGGTCAGAGGCCTGGTAGCCATGATCGATTCACACCGGCCCGGCCCGTTCAATCTGGGAAATCCCAACGAACGGACCGTACTGGAGCTCGCGGAGCTGGTGATCATGATCACCGGATCTGGCAGCGGGCTGCGCTTCCTTCCGCTGCCCGTCGATGATCCGGTCCGCCGGCGCCCCGTCATCTCCCGTGCGCGAGAAGGCCTCGGGTGGCGCCCCCAGGTGCCCCTCGAGGAAGGGCTGCGGCAAACCGTCGAATGGTTCGTGGCGCAGTCGCGGCGACCCGTACGACCATCCGAGCAAGCCCCAGTGGTGCGGCCATCATGAAAGCACTCGTCCTGTGCGGCGGAGCGGGCACCAGGCTCCACCCGATCACTCATACCTCGGCGAAGCAACTGGTGTCGGTGGCCGGCAAACCCGTGCTGTTCTACGGCCTGGAGGCCATCGCGGCCGCCGGCGTCAGGGAGACCGGGATCGTGGTCGAGGACACCGAGCGGGAGATCCGCGAGGCCGTCGGCGACGGCTCCTCGTTCGGTCTGGACGTGACGTACCTGCCCCAGGACGTTCCCCGCGGCCTCGCCCATGCGGTCATGATCGCACGGGACTTCCTCGGCGACGACGACTTCATGATGTACCTCGGCGACAACTTCATCGTCGGAGGCATCTCCGGAGTGGTCGACGACTTCCGCCGGGAGCGGCCGGACGCCCGCATCCTGCTGACCCATGTGTCGGAACCGACGGCCTTCGGGATCGCCGAACTCGACGCCGAGGGCCGGGTGGTGGGCCTCGAGGAGAAGCCCCAGGAGCCCAAGAGCGATCTCGCGCTGGTCGGCGTCTACCTCTTCACCCCGAGCGTGCACGACGCCTTACGCGCCATCCGGCCGTCCCGGCGCGGTGAACTGGAGATCACGGAGGCCCTGCAGTGGCTGCTCGACCGCGGGCTCGACGTGCGCTCCACGACGGTCTCCGGCTGCTGGAAGGACACCGGGAACGTCACCGACAGGCTGGAGGTGAACCGGTCCGTCCTAGAAACGATCGAACCGCGGATCGACGGCAGCGTCCACGACGCGAACGAGATCATCGGCCGCGTCAGGATCGACGACGGCGCCGAAGTGTTCGCCAGCCGGATCGTCGGCCCGGCGGTCGTCGGCGCCGGCACGGTGATCGCCGACTCCTGCATCGGTCCCTTCACCTCGATCGCGGAGGACTGCCGTGTCGAGGCGAGCGAGATCGAGTACTCCATCGTCCTGCGCCGGGCATCCATCGTCGGGATGCGCCGTATCGAAGTCTCGCTGATCGGCCACAACGTCGAAGTGAGCCCCGTTCCCCGCACGCCCTCCGTTCACCGGCTGGTGCTCGGCGACCACAGCAAAGTGCAGATCCCGTGACCACGACCCGCATCCTGGTCACCGGCGGAGCCGGATTCATCGGCTCCCATTACGTCCGCACCCTGCTCGGCCCGGACGGCCCGCCGGACGTGGCGGTCACGGTGCTCGACAAACTCACCTATGCCGGAAACCCCGCCAATCTGGAGGAGGTCCGGGACGCGGACGGCTTCGCCTTCGTCCAGGGCGACATCTGCGACCCGGCACTCGTCGGCAATCTCGTCTCCGGGCACGACCAGGTCGTGCACTTCGCCGCGGAGTCCCATGTCGACCGGTCCATCCTGGGCGCGGACGTGTTCGTCCGCACGAACGTGCTGGGCACCCAGACGCTCCTGGACGCGGCCCTCCGCCACCGGCTGGGCACCTTCGTGCACATCTCCTCCGACGAGGTCTACGGATCGATCCCCGAGGGCTCCTGGCCGGAGACCGACCCGTTGAGCCCCAACTCGCCCTACGCCGCGTCCAAAGCGGCGTCGGATCTCATCGCGCTGGCCCATCACCGCACGCACGGCCTCGACATACGGGTCACCCGGTGCTCGAACAACTACGGACACCACCAGTTCCCGGAGAAGGTCATTCCTCTCTTCGTCACCCATCTGCTGGACGGCCGGTCCGTACCGCTCTACGGCGACGGCCTCAACGTCCGTGACTGGGTCCACATCGACGACCACGTCCGGGGCATCGAACTCGTCCGTACCGGCGGCCGGCCGGGCGAGATCTACAACATCGGCGGGGGCAACGAACTGTCCAACCGCGAACTGACCGGGCTGCTGCTGGAGGAGTGCGGCGCCGACTGGGACATGGTGACCTACGTCGAGGACCGCAAGGGCCACGACCGCCGCTACTCGGTCGACTTCTCGAAGATCGGCGACGAACTCGGCTACGCGCCGCGCAAGGAACTGGCCGCGGGGCTCGCGGAGACGGTCGACTGGTACCGGACCCACCGGTCGTGGTGGGAACCGCTGCTGCCGCGAGCCGAGAGCGCGGCGGCATGAGGGGCGACTGGCTGGTCACGGGAGCCGACGGCATGATCCGTCTGGCGCGGGAGCAGGAGGTTCTCCAGGTCGTCGACGACGGAGCAGTTCGCCTGCGCGAGCCCGGGGTCCCGGCCGACGGTCCGCGGGAAGTCGGCGCCCGCGAACCACTCGTGGAAGGACCCTCGGTGGTCCGCGAAGACCCGGGGCTCGTGAACCCAGGCACCGTCGACCTTGAGCGGCTTCATACGGACCACGTTCCTCTGCCGTCGGCGTCCGCGCCAAGGGAACCCCCGGCGCGACCCCCCTCCGGGACTCGCACACGCTCGCCCGTCGGTCGGCGCCCGGTGTCACACGCAGGACGGCCGGCGAGGGTGCGATCCCCGAAGCGCCTGGTCATGATGCGAATTCCAGCGTCGCGGTCGTATGCTGGAGAGGCGGCAATGTGCACGACGGCGTGGCTTCGACTATGAACTCACTCATCGAGGACTACGCCCTCATCAGCGATCTGGAAACCGCTGCCATGGTCGGCAGGGACGGATCCATCGACTGGTTGTGCCTGCCCCGGTTCGATTCTCCGGCCTGCCTGGCCGCCATGCTGGGCACCGAGGACAACGGCTTCTGGCGGATCGCGCCGGTCTCACGGATGGCACGCGCTCCCTGCGCGCGCCGGTCGTACCGGCCCGACTCTCTCGTCCTGGAGTCCCGCTGGGAGACCCCGACGGGCGCCGTGCGGGTCACCGACTTCATGCCGCCGCGCTCTCAACTGCCCTGCATCGTACGTGTGGTGGAAGGCCTGTGGGGTGTCGTCGACGTGCGCAGCGAACTGCGGCTGCGCTTCCACCAGGGCCGGGTCGTGCCATGGATCCAGGTCGGCGAAGGCTGTACCGTCGCGGTCGCCGGGCCGGACGCCGTCTGGCTGAGCACCGAAGGGCCGGTGCGGGAACTCACCGACGGGGACCGCACGGTCCACGATTTCACCGTCCGGGCCGGCCGGAAGACGACACTGACGTTCGTCTGGGCGCCCTCGTACGTGCCCGAGCCGCCCGCGCCGTTGTCCGTACCCGCGGAGACGGTACTCAAGGAAACCTGTGACTTCTGGCGGCACTGGACCGGACAGTGCCAATACGAAGGGCCCTGGCGCGATGCCGTGGTGCGGTCCCTGATCACCCTGAAGGCCCTCACCTACGCGCCCACCGGTGGCATCGTCGCGGCCCCGACCACCTCACTGCCCGGCTGCATCGGCGGGGAACGCAACTGGGACTACCGCTTCTGCTGGTTGCGTGATTCCACCCTGACCCAGTCCTGTCTGCTGCACAGCGGCTACCGGGACGAGGCGGAGGCATGGCTGGGCTGGCTGGTACGGGCCATCGCGGGGGAACCCGCCGATCTTCAGACCGTGTACGGCGTCGGCGGACAGCGACTACTCCCGGAGACGGAGGCGCCG
Organism: Streptomyces sp. NPDC026500; assembly: GCF_055567635.1. NCBI lineage: Bacteria > Bacillati > Actinomycetota > Actinomycetes > Kitasatosporales > Streptomycetaceae > Streptomyces > Streptomyces sp. NPDC026500. Next base: position 240,392 of record NZ_JBVHQB010000010.1, read on the forward strand.
TGGCTGACCGGCTACGAGGGGTCGCAGCCGGTCCGCTTCGGGAACTCCGCGGTGAGCCAGTTCCAACTCGATGTGTACGGCGAGGTTCTCGACACGCTGCTCCTGTCCCTGCGAGCGGGGATCCCCCTGCCGGGCCATGTGTGGAGTCTGGTCGAATCCATGATGGGCCACCTCCGCCGTCACTGGCGGGAGCCGGACCAAGGGCTGTGGCAAGTGCGCGGACCCGCACGGCAGTTCGTCCATTCCAAGGTCATGACGTGGGTGGCGGCGGACCGTGCGCTGCGCATGGGCGCGCTGCTCGGAAGGAACGGGTCCTCGGAGGTGTGGCGGGCCCTGCGTGACGAGGTGCACCAGGAGGTGTGCCGGGAAGGATGGGACGCGGGCCGGGGATCCTTCGTCCAGTCCTACGGCTCGTCGACGCTCGACGCCTCCGCACTGCTGATTCCCCGGCTGGGCTTCCTGCCCGCCGGGGACGACAGAGTGCGCGGTACCGTGCACGCGATGCGGGAGCTGACCCATGGCGGGTTCGTGCGGCGGTACGCCCACAACGGCCAGGGCGTGCACGGCGTGGACGGCATGCACGGCTCCGAGGGCGCGTTCGTGGCGTGCTCCCTCTGGTACGCCGACGCTCTCGCCACGACCGGACACCCGGAGGCGGCCCGGGAAGCCTTCGACCGAGTCCTGGCGATCCGCAACGACGTCGGACTGCTCTCGGAACAGTGGGACCCCGACACCGGCCGTCAACTGGGCAACGCACCCCAGGCGTTCAGCCACATCGCGCTGGTGGAGACGGCGTTCCTGCTGTCGGAGCCGCAGCCGCGTCGTTGACCCTCAGTCCTTGGCGAGTCGTCGACGGTCAGTTCTTGAGGGTCGGCGACGGTCAGTTCCTGAGGGTCAGTTCTTGGCGATCGGGCGCCGGGCGGAGCCGCCGTAGCCGTGCGGGTTGAGCTGCTGGAACCGCCACGCGTCACGGCACATGTCGGCGAGGTCCCGGGACGGGTGCCAACCCCAGGCACGCCCCACGGCGGTGGCGTCCGCCACCAGCGCGGCCACGTCGCCGGGGCGTCGCGGGACGATCTCGTAGGGAACGGGGATGCCGCATTCCTTGGAGAAGGCGGCGATCACGTCGAGCACCGAACTCCCTTTTCCCATGCCGAGGTTGTACACGCGCATGCCCCGCTCGTCCGCGAGGTGGTCGAGGGCGACGCGGTGGGCTTCGACGGTGTCCATGACGTGCAGATAGTCGCGGATCGCGGTCCCGTCCGTTGTCGGGTAGTCGTCGCCGAAGACGCGGAGGCGTTCCCGCCGGCCGATGGCCACCTGGGCCACGTTCGGCAGCAGGTTCTCCGGAGAGCCGCGGGGGTCCTCGCCGAGCAGTCCGCTGGGATGGGCGCCCGCCGGGTTGAAGTACCGCAGACACAGCACCGTGTACTCGGGACGGCGTCGGCAGACATCGGCCAGGATCTGCTCGCAGACGAGCTTGGAGGCCGCGTACGGATTGGTGGGCCGGGCCGGGGTGGATTCGTCGAGAGGTTCGTGTCCGGCGTCGCCGTAGATAGAGCAGGAGGAGGAGAAGACGAGCTGGTGCACTCCGTGTTCGTGCATGGTGTTCAGCAGCGCGGTCGTTCCGCCGACGTTGGTGTCGTAGTACTCGATGGGCATCCGTGTCGACGTGCCGACGGCCTTGTGCGCGGCAAAGTGCACGACGGCGTCGATAGAGTGTCGGTCGAAGACGGCCGACAGGGCACGTCGGTCACGGATGTCCAGCTCATAGACGGTGCCGACAAAACGGCCCGCGATGCGTTCCACGCGGGCGAAGACCTGCGGCGTGCTGTTGGAGTAGTTGTCGACCACGATCAACTCGTAGCCGTGATCGAGCAGTTCGACGCAGGCGTGACTGCCGATGAATCCTGCGCCGCCCGTGACGAGAATGGTCGAGGGGGCACTCATGGGCCCGGCTCCTTCGTGTGCGCGCGGGCGGCGGTCCGGAGGCGAGCGCCGCGTGGGCACGGCAGGCCGGGTGCCGGGACCAGGGGGCGGGCCGGACGATTTGTACGTCCGGGACCCCCGCCGAAGCGGGCTCCGCCTCGGGGGCTTCCGTGCGAGTCGGCTTGCTGTGCGCCATGGCGTGACGCTCCTGAGTGACATGCAGTAGACAACGACGTATGTTTACGGCGTATATATACAACTCTGCACCGTTTTGCCCCGACCGTCAAGCGGTCCAGGCGGTCCGCCGACCGCCTGAACGCGCATCCGGGACCGGTTGCGGCCCGCTCGGCCGCGTACCGGCCGGACCCCGTCAGCCGGCCAGCTCCCGGGCGCGCTGAGCGGCCTCGCGCACCGAAGCGCGGTGCACGGGTCCGTGTCCGGGAAGCAGTACGTCGGCGGCGAGGGCCTCGATGCTTTCGAGTGAGGCGAGGGCCCCGGCGCGTTCGGTGTCGAACATCTTGGGCAGCAGCTGCGGGCCCTGTATCCGTGACGTGGGGTGACCGCTCACCAGGGCGTCACCGGAGATCAGCACTCCGGCGTGCGGCAGGTGGTAGACGCAATGGCCGGGTGTGTGGCCGGGCGTGTGCACCGGGACCGGCCGGCCGGGCAGATCGAGCGGGCCCTCGTGCGGGAAGGCCTCGGGCTTCTTCATCGTCACGTCCGCCGTGCCGCCGGAGCGGATGGCGTGCACCGCCCAGGGCAGCACGCCGGGACGCCAGGCCTGCCGCATCACCTGTCCGATGCTCACCTGGTGGAGGAACTCGCGGCGCGCGTGCGGCACTTCGGTCTCGTGCAGCTGGACCGGGGTCCCGTAGGTGCTGTTCAGGAACTCGGCGGAGCCGAGGTGGTCGCTGTGCGCGTGGGTGATGAGCACGGCGGTCACGGCCTCGGGCGCGTGGCCGAGGGCCTTCAGTGACGCCAGGAGATCCTCGCGGTCGCCGGGATACCCCGTGTCGATCAGGGTGACGGAGTCGCCCTCGGACAGCACCACCCAGTTCGTGTTGCTGCCGTGCACCAGATGAACTCCGGTGGCTGCCTCGACGATCGCTTCCTCGCGCATGACCATCCCGATGTTGGACAACTGCTGGCGACCCCATGGGTCCTGACAAGGCGAAAGGTATCGCGAGCGGGTGCGCGGCGGCGTACGGCCGCCGCGCACCCCGTTCGTCCTCGTCGGCCCCGTCGGCCCCGTCGCACCCGTCGGCGCCGGGGGTCCCGGGTCCCGGCACGGTTGCCTCCGTGACGTGGCGAACGGAACGGGCCTCCGTCCGGGGCGCCCGCGCCATCCGTGAAGGACGGCTCGAAGGTGAACGGCCCTTTGTGGCAGGGGACTTGACGCGGCCCGGCCAAGACGCTGCCATATGGCGAGTCACGTTGACTTTTGTTCGACTCTGCGAACAAACCCCTCAAGGGAGAGTCGTATGTCCCCTCTTTCGAACATGATGTGTCTGGTACGTCTCCTCAGACGCGTGGGTATCCAGGGCGCCGTCCTGCTGCTCGCCGTCGCCGCGCTGACCGGACCCGGCCGCCCGGCCGCTCCGCTCGCGGCCGAGCCCGCCGCGGTCGCCACCAGCCAGGCCGGGGTCACCCCGGCCCCGATGGGCTGGGCGTCCTGGAACAGCTTCGCCAGCGCCATCGACTACGCCACCATCAAGGCCCAGGCGGACGCCCTCGTCTCCTCCGGCATGGCCGCCGCCGGATACAAGTACGTCAACATCGACGAGGGCTGGTGGCAGGGCGCCCGCGACAGCAGCGGCAACATCAGCGTCGACACCACCCAGTGGCCGGGCGGCATGAAGGCCATCGCCGACTACATCCACGGCAAGGGTCTCAAGGCCGGCATCTACACCGACGCCGGGAAGAACGGCTGCGGCTACTACTACCCGACCCCCTCCACGACCCCGGCCACTCCCGGCACCGGTCTTGAGGGCCACAGCCAGCAGGACCTCCAGACCTTCCAGAACTGGGGCTTCGACTTCGTCAAGGTCGACTGGTGCGGCGGGGACGCCGAGGGCCTCGACCAGGAGACGACGTACAAGGCGATCCGCGACGCGAACGCGGCCGCCACCGCGGTCACCGGACACTCGCTCGTCCTGTCCCTGTGCGAATGGGGCACGGGAAACCCGTGGAACTGGGCCGCCGGCACCGGTGACATCTGGCGCACCAGCACCGACATCGTCTACTGGCCCGACAACCCCTCGATGACGAGCGTCCTCGCGAACTTCGACAAGTCGCTGCACCCCGCGGCCCAGCACACCGGCTTCTACAACGACCCCGACATGATGACCGTCGGCATGACGGGCCTGAGCGCCGCCCAGAACCGCACCCACATGGGACTGTGGGCCATCTCCGGCGCACCGCTGCTCGCGGGCGACAACCTCGCCACCATGAGCTCGTCGACCGCGTCGATCCTCACCAACTCCTTGGTCATCGCCATCGACCAGGATCCGCGCGGTCTCCAGGGCGTCAAGGTCGCCGAGGACACGACCGGCCTTCAGGTCTACAGCAAGGTCCTCGCCGGCACCGGCAAGCGCGCGGTCCTGCTGGTGAACCGCACGTCCGCCGCCGCCGACATCACCGCCCGCTGGGCGGACATGGGCCTGACCACAGCCTCCGCCACGGTCCGCAATGTGTGGTCGGCCGCCAACGCCGGGTCCTACGCAACGAGTTACACCACCAGCGTGCCCGCGGGCGAGGCCGTCCTGCTCACCGTCGTCGGCACCGAGGGCTCCGTGGCGACCTACGAGGACACCACCTCGGCCACGACGCCGACCTTCACCGGCGTCAGCGCGACCGCCGCCGGCACGGAGCTCGTCGACATCAGCTACGCCAACAGCGGCTCCACGGCCCGCCGGGCGACCCTCCAGGTCAACGGCCAGTACGCGCAGACCCTCGCCTTCCCGCCCACCGGGTCGTCGAGCACGTACCGCACCGTCTCCGTCCTCGCCTCCCTGGCCAAGGGCTCCAACACGCTGGCCTTCGCGGCCTCGGGCACCGCGCCCGACATCGACGCCGTCACGGTCCGCGCCCTCCCCGGAACCAACGGCACCGCGATCGTGGGCACCGGCTCCGGGCGCTGCCTCGACTTCTTCAAGAGCTCCATCGCCAACAACACCCAGGCCGAACTCTGGGACTGCGGCGGAGGCCAGAACCAGACGTTCACCGCCACCTCGCGCGGCGAACTCGTCGTCTACGGCAACAAGTGCCTGGACGCCTACAACAGCGGGACCGCGAACGGCACTCGGGTCGTCCTGTGGGACTGCAACGGCGGCACCAACCAGAAGTGGACCGTCAACTCCAACGGCACCATCACCAACAACGTCTCCGGCCTGTGCCTCGACGCGTCGGGCAACGGCACGGCGAACGGAACGTCGATCGTCCTGTGGTCGTGCAACGGGGGAACGAACCAGAAGTGGAGCCGCAACTGAGCGAACCGCGCCGCTGAGGAGGCCGGTTGACGCCGATGGGTGAGATGACCGGGTCGGCGGGACACGGGCCGGCTGATAGGGCCCGGGCGTGATCCGGCCGGCCGAGCGGGCCGGGGAAAACCCGGTGCGCGGCCCGCGCCCGGTTCCCTAGACTCGCCACGGAATCACACACCACCCCTTCCGGCGCCGTGTGTGTCGTGACGAACGAGGGGAGCCGGGCCGTGCGTTACCGCACCGCTGTCGTCGTTCCCCGGTCACAGTACGAGGTGATCCTCGTGTCTCCGCGGGCCCGGTATCGGCTGCGCGGCCGGAACCGGATGCCCGCGACGACCTTCTGACCTCCGCCCGTACGGTGGCGACCGCATGCCCGGTCGCCGTGCAGCCTGCCCGCCGGAGGTCTGTCCCCGCCTGAACTCAGGTGTGTCGTCCGGGAATCGCGCCGACCCGTTCTCCGGATCGTCCGAAAGGCCCTGGGCCGTGCGTACCGACCTGCACCGTCACCTCACCGACCCCTTCACCGACCCCCTCGCCACCGTCCGCAACCTGGGCATCCTCGCCCATGTCGACGCGGGGAAGACCACCGTCACCGAACGGATCCTCTACCTCACCGGGACCACCCACAAACGGGGCGAGGTCCACGACGGAACCACCGTCACCGACTTCGACTCCCAGGAGCGCGACCGTGGCATCACCATCTTCGCCGCGGCCGTCAGTTGTGCCTGGGACGGCCACCGGATCAACCTGATCGACACCCCGGGCCACGTCGACTTCTCCGACGAGGTGGAGCGCTCGCTCCGTGTCCTCGACGGCGCCGTCGCGGTGTTCGACGCCGTGGCGGGCGTGGAGCCGCAGAGCGAGTCGGTGTGGCGGCGGGCCGACCGGCACGGCGTCCCGCGGATCGCCTTCGTGAACAAGCTGGACCGCGCCGGCGCCGACCTCGACACCGCGGTCGCGTCGATCCGGGAACGGCTGCATCCGGCGCCGCTGGTCGTCCAGTTGCCGATCGGCACGGAGGACGCCTTCACGGGCGTGGTCGATCTGCTCCGGATGCGCGCGCTGGTGTGGGCCGACGGCGCCGAGTCGGCCGAGGAGATCCCGGTGCCGCAGGACCTGCTGGAGGAGGCCCGCCGACGACGCCGTCTGCTGGAGGAGGCGGTGGCGGAACTCCACCCGGCGGCCCTGGAGGAGTTCTGTGCCCGCTCCACCCTCTCGGCACGGACCCTTTCGGCCGCACTCCGCGACCTGACCCGTACCGGCGAGGGCGTGGTGGTGCTGTGCGGCTCGGCCTACCGCAACCGCGGGATCGAACCGCTGCTGGAGGCCGTGGTGGCCTACCTGCCCTCGCCGCTCGACGTGCCCGCCGTCCGCGGCACGCACGGCGGCGCGGAGCAGGAACGGGCGGCCGACCCACAAGCGCCGTTCGCGGGGCTGGTGTTCAAGGTGAACGCCACCGCCACCGGACGGATGACGTATCTGCGTGTCTACGCGGGCACGGTGGAGAAGGGACAGACGGTGGTGGACGTGGGCACGGGACGCACCGAGCGGATCGGACGGATCCTTCGCGTCCGGGCCGACCGCCACGCGGAGCTGGAGCGCGCGGTGGCCGGTGACATCGTCGCCGTCATCGGGCCGAAGTCCGCCCGGGCCGGGGCGACGCTGTGCGCCCCCGCGGCGCCGCTGCTCCTCGAACCGCCGGTCGTCGCCGATCCGGTGGTGTCCGTGGCGGTCGAGGCACGAAGGAGCACCGAGACCGACCGTCTGGTGTCGGCGTTGGCGCGGCTGGTCGAGGAGGACCCCTCGCTGGTCGTCCGCACCGACCCCGAGACCGGGCAGACGGTGCTGTCGGGCATGGGAGAACTGCATCTGGAGGTGGCGGTGGAGAAGATCCGGCGCGCCCACGGGCTCGACGTCGCCGTCGGGCGCCCGAGGGTGTCCTACCGGGAGACGGTGGTCCGAGGGGTGTCGGGTCTGGTGTACCGGCATGTCAAACAGGACGGCGGCGCGGGGCAGTTCGCCCATGTCGTCCTCGACGTGGAGCCGCTGGGGACCGACCCCGACGGTGTCGAGGGGAGTCCCGCGGGCTTCGTGTTCGCCTCGACGGTCGTCGGCGGCCGGGTGCCGCAGGAGTACGTCCGTGCCGTGGAGGCCGGCTGCCGGGACGCGCTCGCCGAGGGTCCCCTCGGCGGGCACCCGGTGACCGGGCTGCGCGTCACCCTCACGGACGGGGCGACCCATGCGAAGGACTCCTCGGAGATGGCGTTCCGCACGGCCGGCCGGTTCGGGCTGCGTGAGGCGCTGCGCGCCAGTGCCATGGTCCTGCTGGAACCGGTGGTCGAGGTCACCGCCACCGTGCCCGAGGACGCAGTCGGCGGGGTGCTCGGCGACCTCGCGGCGCGGCGCGGCCGGGTCTCCGGCTCGCTCACCCGCGTGGGTACGGCGGTGATCACCGCCACCGTGCCGCTGGCCGAACTCTTCGGCTACGCGACCCGGTTGCGCAGCCGGACCCAGGGCCGGGGCGTCTTCACCACCCGGCCCACCGGCCTCGCCCCGGCGCCCTCGCAAGGGGCACCGGCCCGGTAGCCGCGCGCGGTTCCACGCGTGACGACGGCCCCGCCCCGACAAGGGCGGGGCCGTCCTCATTTCCAGCACGAGCGCGGTGGAGGAGTCGAACAGCGGCGAGGCCGCCGCCCGCACTCTGCCCGCCGATCGCGAGGCGGCACATCGGGTCGTCCAGCTCCGTCAGCGGCAGCACGTGGCCGCCGCCGCGGAAGTTGACGCGCACCGGCGGTGGCGGCCCGTAGGACGTCGGCAGGTACACCGTGGCGCGGGCCGGGGCGACCGTCGTAGGGATCGGGTCCTCGGGCCTTATTCGAAGTCGCAGCCGGGATTGGGGGCGTCCTCGGAGAAGGGCGCGCCGTGCGGCAGTACGTAGAGGACGTCCAGGACCAGCGGCTTGGTGCCGAGGTTGCGACCGATGTGGACGTTCGTGGGGCCGGGCGGCTCGGTGAGGGAGTCGCCGGTCCGGTAGAGACCGTCCTTCGCGCACGTCGAGTCGAAATGGCTGAGGGTGCCCTGCTTGACGTAGCCGTAGAGCGGGCCGTCGTGGTAGTGCCAGCCGGTCGCCTGGCCGGGCGGGATGGTGATCTCCCGGAGGGTGTAGTCCGTGCCGTCGACGGTGGTCTGCGAGATGATCTTGCCGCTGACCCCGGGGCCGGGAGGAGTTGCGTGAGCGGGAACGGCGACGAGTGACAGACACAGGGCCGCTATCCCTGCCGACCCGGTGCGGAGCGAGGCGCGCATGCGGTAAGTCCCTTCGGCCGAAGGTGAGTTGGCGTTCGCGCTGTGGAGCGTGCCGCACCCGCGCCGGGATTCCCGGAGTCCGGTCCGCGGCGCGGGCGAGGGGCGGACTGCCTCGGCCCTGCGGACCCCGGCGGTCGAGGTTCATGGTGAGGCCGTCCCTCGCGCACCACAAGCGGAAGGGGCCGGCGATCGGAACGCCTGTCAGGTCTGCACCGAGGGTCGCGCAAGCGTGTCGGCAACATGCCGAACAAAATTGTTGACAATCTTGTTGGTCTAGATTTACGTTCGACAGGCACTCACTCAGGGAGGGCAGCAATGCAGACGGAAGCCCGTCCAGGCACCGGCGAGCAGGCCAAGCAGCACGCGTTGGTGCAGCTGCGGCAGGCGATTCTGCGCGGAGACATGGCACCGGCCCAGCGGCTGGTGGAGAACGAGCTCGCCGAGCAGTTCGGTGTCACCCGGGCCAGCGCACGGGCGGCACTCATCGAGCTGGAATCGGAGGGACTGGTCGAGCGGATCCGCAACCGCGGATCACGCGTGCGGGTGGTGACCGTGGAGGAAGCGGTCGCCATCACCGAGTGCCGTATGGCGCTCGAAGGGCTCTGCGCCGCCAAGGCGGCCGTCGCGGCCACCGACGACCAGCTCGCCGAACTGGCCGACCTGGGCGCCGCCATGGTCAAGGCGGTCGCCGACGGCGATCCGGTCACCTACTCGGAGCTCAACCACGAAGTGCACGCCCGGATCAGGGAGTTCTCCGGCCAGCAGACGGCCGTCGGACTCCTGGAACGGCTCAACGCCCAACTGGTGCGCCACCGGTTCCAGTTGGCGCTGCGCCCCGGTCGTGCGCAGCAGTCCCTGAGTGAACACCTGGCCATGATCGAGGCGATCGCGGCCAGGGACCCGCAGGCGGCCGAAGCGGCCGTCCGCGCTCACCTCGGCAGTGTGATCGAAGCGCTGCGCGACTGACGTGCCGCGCGGCGACGCGCGGTACGACGGACAGCCGAGGCGGGCGCCCACCTGTCCACCAAGGAGATTGCTGCAATGACGCACGGCAACGCGCCCGCCGCCCCCGAACCCTCGGACCGGCCCGAGCCAGGGGGGCGCCCAGCACGGTCGACCCTGGTCGTCACCGCGCACGCCGGAGACTTCGTGTGGCGGGCCGGGGGAGCCATCGCCCTGGCCGCCTCCCGGGGCGAGAAGGTCACCATCGCGTGCCTGACCTTCGGCGAGCGCGGCGAGTCCGCCAAGGCCTGGCGTGAGGGCAAGAAGCTCGACGAGATCAAGGCGATACGCCGCGAGGAGGCCGAGAAGGCCGCCGCCAAGCTCGGCGCCGCAGTCCGCTTCTTCGACGCCGGCGACTACCCGCTGACCGCCACCGCCGAGCTCACCGACCGCCTGGTGACGGTCTACCGCGAGACCCAGCCGGACGTCGTGCTCACCCACCCGACCGAGGACCCGTACAACGGCGATCACCCGGCCGCCAACCGCATGGCGCTGGAGGCCCGTGTCCTCGCCCAGGCCATCGGCTACCCCGGCGAGGGCGAGATCATCGGCGCCCCGCCCGTCTTCTACTTCGAACCGCACCAGCCCGAGATGAGCGGCTTCCGGCCCGAAGTGCTCCTCGACATCACCGAGGTGTGGGAGACCAAGCGCAGGGCGATGGAATGCCTCGGCGCCCAGCAGCACCTGTGGGACTACTACACCGACCTCGCCGTACGCCGCGGGGTGCAGCTCAAGCGCAACGCGGGCCCCAACCTGGGCCTGGCCCACCGGACCAGGGCCGAGGCGTACATGCGTCCCTTCCCGCAGATCGCGAAGGAACTGGCATGAGCGGCGTGATCGTCACCGGCCCGCCGAAGGCGGACGTGAAGGACGTCGAGGCGATCGCCGGATACGGCACCGCGACCGTGCACGAGGCGATGGGCCGCACCGGTCTGCTCGGCACGCATCTGCGTCCCATCCAGCAGGGCATCCGCGTCGCGGGCACCGCGGTCACCGTGCTGTCCTGGCCCGGCGACAACCTCATGATCCACGCCGCCGTCGAACAGTGCGGCGAGGGCGACATCCTGGTCGTCACCACCACCTCGCCCTCCACCGACGGCATGTTCGGCGAGCTGTTCGCCACCGCGCTCCACCGGCGCGGCGTGCGCGGCCTGGTCATCGACGCCGGCGTCCGGGACACCGCCGAACTGCGGGGGATGGGCTTTCCCGCCTGGTCCGCCGCGGTCAGCCCGCAGGGCACCGTGAAGGCGACCGGCGGCTCCGTCAACGTCCCGGTGGTCCTCGGCGGCCAGATCGTCCGGCCGGGCGACGTGATCCTCGCCGACGACGACGGCGTGGTGTGCGTGCCCCGTGAGAGCGCCCGCCGGACCGCCGAGGCGTCCGAGGCCCGTGAGCGCAAGGAGGCGCTGGCCCGCGCCGCCTTCCTCGACGGCGAACTCGGCCTGGACCGTTACGGGTTGCGCGAGACCCTCGTACGCCTGGGCGTGACGTACACGACGTACGACGAGTACGTGCGGGACGGAGCCGCGCCGTGAGCGGGGCCGAGGAGGTGCGCTGCATGCTCCTGCGCGGTGGCACCTCCAAGGGCGCCTACTTCCTGGCCGGGGACCTGCCCGCCGACGCCGCCGAACGCGACGACCTGCTGCTGCGCGTGATGGGCAGCCCCGATCCGCGCCAGATCGACGGTCTGGGCGGCGCGCATCCGCTCACCAGCAAGGTGGCCGTGGTCTCGGTCTCCGCCGACCCCGCCGCGGATGTGGACTACCTCTTCCTCCAAGTCGCCCTCGAGAAGGCGGAGGTGTCGGATCGTCAGAACTGCGGCAACATCCTCGCCGGGGTCGGCCCGTTCGCCGTCGAACGCGGACTGGTCGAGCCGGGGGACGGTCGTACGTCGGTACGCATCCGCATGGTCAACTCGGGTGACTTCGCGCACGCGAGCTTCCCCACCGAGGGCGGGCGCGTGGTCTACGAGGGCTCCGCCGAGATCTCCGGGGTGCCGGGGACCGCGGCGCCCGTGGTGATCGAATTCCCGCAGGGAAGCGCTCCGTTGCTGCCCACCGGCCACGCCCGGGACCTCGTCGCCGACACTCCGGTCACCTGCGTGGACAACGGCATGCCGACCGTGCTGATCGCCGCGTCCTCGCTGGGTGTCACCGGGTACGAGAGTCCGAAGGACCTGGACGAGGATCGGACCCTGGCCGGGCGACTCCGCGAAATCCGGCTGGAAGCGGGCAAGTTGATGGGCCTCGGGGACGACGAGAACGCCCCCGTGCCCAAGCTGACCCTGCTCGCTCCGCCGCGCGCCGGCGGAACCGTCATGACCCGCACCTTCATCCCGGTGCGCTGCCACACCTCCATCGGCGTCCTCGGCGCCGCGAGCGTCGCCGCCGGGCTGCGCGTGGAGGGTGGCGTCGGGCACGCCGTGGCACACCCGCCCGAACGGGGCGACCGGCTGCGTATCGAACACCCCACCGGATTCCTCGACATCGAAGCCGGTGTCGAGTACGGCCCCGGGGGAGCCCCACCCGTGGCCCGGCGCACCGCCGTCGTCCGCACCGCCCGCAAGATCTTCGACGGCACGGTCTTCCCCCGGCCGACCGGAGCCGTACAACACTGAGGAGGCCCCATGGCCCCGCCGCTCGGCGACATCGCCCACCTCGGGCACGTCGAACTGCTCACCCCCGACCTGGACGCCAGCGTCCGGTTCTTCACGGACTACCTCGGCCTGACCGAGAACGGCCGCTCCGGAGACTCCGTCTACCTGCGGACCTGGGACGACTACGAGCACCACAGCCTGACCCTCACCGCCCACACGACCTCGGGCATCCGCCGCACCGCCCTGCGCGCCTCCAGCGAGGAGGCCCTGCGGCGCCGGGTCAAGGAGATCGAGAGCGCCGGCCGCGAGGGCCGCTGGGTGAACGACGAGCCCGGCCTCGGCCCCGTCTACGTCACCACCGACCCCGACGGCCACGAACTCGCCCTGTACTGGGAGAGCGAGTGGTATCAGGCGCCCGACCATCTCAAGCCCGGCCTCAAGAACCAGCCGCAGGCCAAGCCCGGTCACGGGGTCGGCGTCCGGCGCCTGGACCACGTGAACTACCTCGCCTCCGACGTCGCCGCCAACGGAGACTTCGTCCGTGACGCGCTCGGGGCCCGCCCGACCGAGCAGATCCAGCTCGACAGCGGCCGGATCGCCGCCCAGTGGCTGACCTTCAGCAACAAGTCGTACGACGTCGTCTACACGGAGGACTGGACGGGTTCGAGCGGGCGCCTGCACCACATCGCGTTCGCCACGGACACCCGTGAGGACATCCTGCGCGCCGCCGATCTCGCCATCGACACCGGCGTGTTCATCGAGACGGGCCCGCACAAGCACGCCATCCAGCAGACGTTCTTCCTCTACGTCTACGAACCCGGTGGCAACCGTGTCGAGTTGTGCAACCCGCTCACCCGCCTCGTCCTGGCCCCCGACTGGCCGCTGATCACGTGGACCGAGGACGAGCGGAAGAAGGGCCAGGCCTGGGGTCTGAAGACCATCGAGTCCTTCCACACCCACGGCACCCCGCCCATCGGCTGACCGGCCACTGGCGGCTTCCTGCCGGACGGTCAACTGAGCGACCAGATCAAGCCAGTACATACACGCGGGCGGCATGGGACGTGTGCCGCCCGCGTGCGCTTTCACCTGCTTCTCAGCTGCCTGTGCGACGGTCTCGGACGGTGGCCTGATTGGTTCCTGGATTGTTGACAAAAGCGTTGACACTCCGGGAGTTCGCTCCTTAGCGTCTGTCGCACCATCGGGTCAGCCGCACGAGCCGCGTCGACCCGCGTTCCCGATCCCCATCCAGGGCCCACGCCTCCTGGACGAGAGGAAACAACGATGTCCTCCTCCCTCGCCCTGCCCGCTCGCGGCAGCAGACTGGCCGCACTGGTCGTCGGCCTCTGCTGGCTGGTCGTCCTCTTCGACGGCCTCGACATGTTCATCTACGGCTCCGTGCTGCCGCACATGCTGGAGACGAAGGCGCTCGGCATCGACCCCGGCAAGGCCGGCGACGTCGGCTCCTACGCCACCTTCGGCATGCTGATCGGCGGCCGCCTCACCGACAAGTTCGGCGGCTCGCTGATCTCCGCGATCTGGTTCGGCGCCACCGCCGTCGGGATCTACTCCCTCAGCTTCAAGATGGCGCTGCCCCTCACCTACACCGTCGTCTTCCTGACCGGACTCTTCCTCTTCTCGGCGCAAGCGATGATCTACGCCACGGTGGCGCACCGCTCCGACGACGACAACCGCGCCACCGCGGTCGGCTGGACCTCCGGCATGGGACGCTTCGGCGCCGTCTTCGGCCCCTGGCTCGGCGGCCAACTGCTCGCCACCGGCTCGACCACCGCGGGCTTCACCGCCTTCGCCCTCGCGGGTGTCTTCTCCCTGGTGTTCGTCAGCCTGACCGGCCTGCGCCGCGTCCAGGTGACGCCCCCGAGCGCCGTGCGGCACCAGGAGCTGACCGCCACCGGCTGACCGGAGCGGCGTGGAACCGGCGTCCGGGCGGGGCCTGACAAAGGATCCGCCCGGACGCCCTCGTGTCGGGGGTGCGTCGGAGGCGGAGGAGCCGCCCCATCACGGAGCCCCTCCCTTTCGCAGGGCCACGGCGTCGCTCCCGACCGCCAGGCCACGACGTCCTTCCCGACCGCCATGTGGGCCGCATATTCCCGTTGCCCCGTTCGTCCCGGGGTGCTGGAGTGACCCCATGGATCACGTTGCGGTACTGGCCCTGTTCGACCGGGACATGCGGGAACGCGCGCGGCCCGACGCGCCGGGCGCCCGGGTCGAGCGCGTCGGCAAGGTGGTGCGCCAGGTCGGCGCCGACAAGGGCTGGAACGGGGTGCTCTGGTCCGACCTGGACGAGACGAGCGCCGACGAGGCCATCGCCGGACAGGTGCGGTTCTTCTCCGGGCTCGGGGGCGGCTTCGAGTGGAAGCTGTACGGCCACGACCGGCCGGAGGACCTGGGGCAGCGGCTGCGGGCGGCGGGCTTCGTCGCCGAGCCGGAGGAGACGCTGATGATCGCCGAGCTGGGCGATCTGGCCCTCGACGTCGAACCGCCCGAGGGCGTACGGCTGCTGCCGGTCACCGACCGCGCGGGCGTCGCCCTGATGGCCGAAGTCCATGAGCAGGCCTTCGGCGGCGACAGCACCCTCCTGCGCCACCAACTGCTCGCCCAGCTCACCGGCGACGCGGACACGGGCGTAGCCGTCGTGGCCCTCGCCGGCGACGTTCCCGTCAGCGCGGCCCGCATGGAACTCCTGCCCGGGGCCCGATTCGCCGGGCTGTGGGGCGGCGGCACCGTCGAGGCCTGGCGGGGCCGTGGCATCTACCGCGCCCTCGTCGCCCACCGCGCCCGGGTCGCCGCGGAGCGCGGCTACCGCTACGTCCAGGTCGACGCCTCCAGCCGGAGCCGCCCGATCCTCACCCGCTTGGGCTTCCAGCCGCTCACCACGACCACCCCGTACGTCTACGAAGGGTGACGCCGGCCGCCGCTCCGCGGGGACGGACCCGGGCCCGTGTCACATCCCGGCGTCCGCGATCCGTCGCATCGACATGACAACGAACCAGAGCATTCTCCTGGCCGGTGCGAGCGGTGTCCTCGGCCGGCACATCACCCGGGCCCTGACGGAAGCGGGCCATGAAGTCACCGGCCTCGGCCGCGGCCCCGCCAACGGTGTCAGAGCCGATCTGATGGACCGCGACGCGCTGCTGCGTGCCGTCGACGGACAGCACTACGACACGGTCGTGCTGGCCGCGACCGCCCTGCGCAAGGCCCCTCTGCGCCACCGCGACATGCACGCGACCGACGCCCTGCGCGTCGACGGCACCGCCCACCTGGTCGAGGCCGCGCGGGCCACCGGCGCACGCCGGCTCGTCGCCGAGTCGATGGTCTTCGGGTACGGATTCGGCAACCACGGCGACCGGGTCGTCACCGAGACCGACACCTTCGGGCCCGAGGGGGCCTCGCCCGAACTGGAACGGCACATCGCGGCCATGCGCATCAAGGAGCGCCTCACCTTGGAGGCCGCCGGTCTGGAGGGGATCGCACTGCGCTTCGGCCTCTTCTACGGCGAGGGTGGCACCGACGCCCTGCTGCCCATGCTGCGCGGGAGGCGGCTCCCCGTGGCCGACGACCACGGCCGGGTCCTGCCCTGGGTCGACCTCGCCGACGCTGCGCGCGCGGTGGCCGCCGCCGTGGAACGGGGCCGCCCGGGGGAGGCGTACAACGTCGCCGACCGCACGCCGCTGGGTTTCGCGGCCCATGTCCGGGCCGTGGCCGAGGAGTTCGGCCTGCCGAAGCCGATGACCGTACCGCTGTGGATGATGAAGCCCATGTCGTACGCGCATGTGGTGATGCGGACGACCCTGCGGGTGTCGTCGGCGAAGGCGGAGCGGGAACTGGGCTGGACGCCCGTGTACCCGTCCGCCTACGACGGTCTCGCCGCCCTCAAGGCCGCCGCCTGACCCTGACGTCCTCTCGTCGGCGGCACTCCGCCGAATACGGCCTTCGCCGACGACGGCGAGACGCGGAAGCCCGGCACCCCGCCACGTCCCGGTCCGGCTCCGATTCCGATTCCGGTTCCGGTTCCGGTTCCGGTTCCGGCTCGGGCTCGGGCTCGGGCTCGGGCTCCAGGTTCCGACTCCGCGCCCGGGCACGCCGGGCCGCCCGGACTCCCGGCCCCCTCGTACATCTGCCCCCGGACCCCGGACCCCGGACCCTCAGAGGTCCAGTCGGTACTCCAGTTCCCGGTGGGTGGGCAGATAGCCGAGTGTGTCGTTGATGCCGATCATGGGCGCGTTGCTGTCGGCCGTATCGGTCAGCAGGCCGGAGAGTTCCGGGTACCGCAGACGGGTCCGGCGGATCGACTCCGCCTTCATCCACAGCCCGAGGCCATGGCCGCGGTGCTCGGGCAGGACGCCCGTTCCGTAGTGCTGGGCGTCGCCCCGGCCGTCGCCCGGCACGACGAGTTCCGAGAATCCGACGATCGAACCGTCCGAGCGGTCCACCACGGCCACCGTGTGGAGCGCGTCGCCCCGTTCGAGGACGACCTCGGCCACCGCCACGACCCGCTCCACGTCCCAGACGTCGATGCCGTGGTCGCTGTCCTCCATCGGCATGTCGTCCATGGCCCGCCGGGAGTCGGCGTAGGTGTGCGCCAGCTCGGGCGGCACGACGCCGTCCCAGTGCGTCAACTCGTAGCCCGGGTGCGGGCGTTCGGTGATCCCTGTCACGGTCCCGAGGTCCAGTTCCGGCAGTGGGAGGCGGGCGAACGTCAGGGCCAGCGCCTGGCGGAACCCGCGCGCCGCGAGAAACCGGTCGCCGGGAGAGCCGGCCGTGACCTGGGAGACAAGTGACCGCCGTTTGTCGCTCCGCGCGGCGGTCACGGCGGCGTCCAGGAGAGCGCCGCCCACTCCCGTGCGTCGTTCGGCGGGGTGTACGGCGATCTCCAGCTCGGCGCGATGATCCTGACCCTCCTTGGTGAACAGCCGCAGGAACGCCGAGCCCACCGGGACCCCTTCGGCGTCCGAGGCGAGCCAGGCCAG
Organism: Streptomyces sp. NPDC026500; assembly: GCF_055567635.1. Taxonomy (NCBI): domain Bacteria; kingdom Bacillati; phylum Actinomycetota; class Actinomycetes; order Kitasatosporales; family Streptomycetaceae; genus Streptomyces; species Streptomyces sp. NPDC026500. Next base: position 257,695 of record NZ_JBVHQB010000010.1, read on the forward strand.
ACGTCGGCTCGACGCGGCGGTCTCGGGATCGGTCAACGGCGTGATGCGTGGCGGCAAGGTCTCTCCGTGGCGTCGGGCGCAGGGTGCGAAGCCCGCAGACCGTAGCCGGACACACCCGCGCCCCGCAACGGAATTCAGCGGGCGCCGCCCCGCATTCCATCCGTCACTCCGCGCCATGGGCCCCGACCTGTCGGCTGAGCCGCGGCCTGTCAGCCGCCCGCCCGTCGGTTGAGCCCCGCCAGCCGGTTGAGCCCGGTCCGTCGGATGAGTCCCGGCTTGTCGGTCGAGCCCCGGCCTGTCGGTTGAGCCCCGCCCGTCGGCTGAGCCTCGGCCTGTCAGCCGAGCCCGCCAGTCGATTGAGCCCGACCCGTCGGTTGTCCCGGCTTGTCGGTCGAGTCCCGGCCCGTCGGCTGAGCCTCGGCCTGTCAGCCGAGTCCCGGCCCGTCAGTTGAGCCCGGCCCGCCGGCCGACCCCCGGCTCGTCACCGACCCCCGGCCCCGTCAGCGCCAGGCCGCTCAGCGCCTCCCCCTCGTCCGGTCCAGTGCCGCGACACCCAGTGCGGCCAGGCCTATCTGGATGAGCCACTCGATCCAGTCGACGCCCTTGGTGTCGGCGACGCCGAACGCGGCGGCGACACCCGACCCGATGAACGCGGCCACGATGCCGACCGCGATCGTCCACAGGATGCCGATGCGCTGGCGTCCCGGCACGACGAGCCGGCCCAGTACACCGATGATGATGCCGATGAGGATGGCACTGATGATGCCCGAGATCTCCATCTCCGCCCCTCTTGGTCGGTCCCCCGCAGTTATGTATCTGCCCGCATCGCGCGGAGCCAGTCCGCTCCCGCGCATCCACCCCGTGGCGGACCCGGCCGGACCCTGTGCAGCCGCCATTTAGTCATGTACCGTTCAATAATCTGTTGAACGGAGGACGGCCAACTTCCGTTCTACGCGCGCAGACTTAGCGCCCGCACCGCCTCTCCCCACTCTGACGGAGGTTCGCCGGATGCTCGGATTCAGGAAGTCCCGCCACAGACTCACCACGGCACTGGCCGTGTTCGGACTGCTCATCACGGGCGCCGCTGTTCAAGCGGCCACCGCCATCCCCGCCCACGCGGCCACCCCCCACCGCGTCCTGTTCGACAACGGCCACGCCGAGACCGCGGGCAACGCCGACTGGATCATCTCCACCAGCCAGCCCGACCCGCTCGGCCAGAACTCCAGCCCGACCTCGGAGACTTCCTGGACGGGTGCCCTTTCTTCCTGGGGTGTGGCCCTTCAGAAGACCGGCAACTACAGCCTGAAGACACTGCCTTCGGGCTCCAGCCTCACCTACGGCGGCAGTGCCGCGACCGACCTGTCGAACTTCGACGAGCTGGTGCTGCCCGAGCCCAACACGCTGTTCACCACCGCCGAGAAGACCGCCATCATGACGTTCGTCAAGAACGGCGGCGGCCTCTTCATGATCTCCGACCACACCGGCGCCGACCGCAACAGCGACGGCTACGACGCGGTCGAGATCTTCAACGACCTGATGACCAACAACAGCGTCGACAGCACCGACCCGTTCGGCTTCTCCATCGACACGCTGGACGTCAGCTCCGACTACCCGACCGCCATCAGCGACAGCACCAACGCGGTCCTGCACGGCTCGTTCGGCACCGTCACCAAGAGCCTGATCGCGGACGGGACCACGGCCACGCTGAAGCCGGCCGACAACTCCGCCGTCAAGGGCCTGGTGTACCGCACCGGTTACTCCGGAAGCACCGGCGCGTTCTTCGCGACCAGCACCTTCGGCAGCGGCAAGGTCGCCTTCTGGGGCGACAGTTCACCCATCGACGACGGTACCGGCCAGTCCGGCAACACCCTGTACGACGGCTGGAACGACACCGGCGCCACCAACGCCGCGCTCGCCCTCAACGCCACCGACTGGCTCGCGGGCACCAGCAGCAGTGGTGGCGGGGGCGGTGGCGGCGGCACCTGCACGGCCGCGCAGCTGCTCGCCAACCCCGGTTTCGAGTCCGGCAGCACGTCCTGGACCGCCACCAGCGGCGTGATCACCAACAGCTCCAGTGAGGCGGCGCGCACCGGCTCGTACAAGGCGTGGCTCAACGGCTACGGCTCGGCCAACACCGACACGCTGTCCCAGGCCGTGACCATTCCCTCGGGCTGCTCGGCCACCCTGAGCTTCTATCTGCACGTGGACACGGCCGAGACGACCACGACCACGGCGTACGACACCCTCAAGGCTCAGGTCGTCAACAGCAGCGGCACCGTGCTGTCGACCCTGGCCACGTACTCGAACCTGAACGCCGCGTCCGGGTACGCGCAGCGCACGTTCAGCCTCGGCACCACCTACGCCGGGCAGACGGTCACGATCAAGTTCACCGGCGTCGAGGGCTCCACGCTCCAGACGTCGTTCGTCCTGGACGACACCGCGCTCAATGTGAGCTGAGTACAGGCCGGACGAGGGGCGGGCCCGGAACCGGGCCCGCCCCTCGCGCCGTTCTACGGGGCCCGGACCGTCCGCTCCGGCGTGTTCCACCCGGAGATCCGCACCGCGGGCCCGGCTCCGTGCAGGTCGGCCGTCCGGTAGGTCGCTGTCAGCGTCACCGACTCGCCCGGCCACAGACTCACCTGGTTGTCGGACCACCGCACCGGCAGCACCGGCCTGCCCTTGGCGTCCACGAGATGCGCGTCGGTGAGGAGTGAGGGCGTCATCCCGGTCCCCGCGTTGCGCAGGACGACCTTGGTCGTGGACGTCCCGCCGGGACCGGAAGTGGTCGACACCGAGGCCGAAACCGGCACCCGGGCCATGGAGCTGAGCCCCTTGAGGTCCGCGTAACTCGTCGTCGGCGTGTAGTACCAGTCGGTGTGCGCCCAGTCGATGGTGTCCGGCCGGGTCGACAGCCAGTAGACGTTCCGGCTGACCTCCCTGCCCCCGGCGTCGCGCAGGACCAGCCGCGCCAGATACGTCGTCGACAGACCCCTCACCGTGGACGGCACCGTGAGCGCGGTGCCGCGCGCCCCGTCGCCGCGCACGGTGACACCGGTCGCCGTCCTGTCGTACCGCTGTGTGCCGTCGGTGTCGAAGAGCGTGACCCGCGCCGTGAGGCCTGACGCGGACGCGTGCCGGTTGTTCACGACGACGACGGACCGGTCGTCGTACGAGTACTGGATGTGCAGCGGCTCGTTGGCCTTCTTCGCCCCGAAGTAGGCCCCGCCCTGGTCGAGATAACGGTCCATCAACTGCCAGTGCAGCGAGGTCCATCCGCTGTTGAGCATCCAGTGGACGACCCCGGTCGAGGGCTTCGAGGAGTCGGTGGCGTTGCGCCCGTACGCCTCGAACTGCGCCCGCACGTTCTCGTACTGGGCGAGCTGCGCCTTGCGTACGTAGTCGGTGAGACCGGTCGGCGCGCCGTAGCGGCCGGCGAGGGCGGCATCGTAGATCTTGAGGGTGCCGAAGACCGGGGACGGTGAGCGGTGGTACTGCCTGGCGTCCGGGTTCTTCCAGAGGGTGTCCAGTTCGGCGGGCGACATCATGCGGCGCAGGGTGTCGAGGGTGGGGATGTCGGGGCCCGCACCGGTCTCGGAGTTGAAGCCGGTGGCGCCGCCCTCGCGCTTGGCGTACCAGTAGCCCGGCGGGATCCAGTCGTAGGGCCCGGTCATCTTCATGCCCGAACTGCCCGACACGGGGGAGGACTTGTCGGAGGCCGCGGCGACCACCGGGGTCGGCCAGTCGGCCGCCTTCAGTGCGTCGAGGTAGGTCTTCTCGATCCTGGCGTCCGGCGCGAAGTCGCTGCCGATGAGGAAGGAGATGACGCTCGGGTGGTCGCGCAGCCGGGCGGCCTCCGCGGCCATCGACGCCTTGGCGACCGGGTAGTCGGCGGCGGTCCATTTGTCGCCGGTCTCCGTGCCGTTGACCTGTCCCTCCCACTTGTCGCAGCACTCCCAGCCGGGCAGGGTGAGAATGCCGTAGCGGTCGGCGAGGTCGAAGAACTCGTCCGGCTCGATGTGGCCTTCGAGGCGGATGGTGTTGAGGCCCAGGTCGCGCACGTACCTCAGCCGGTCCTCGACGTACCCGCGGTCCCAGCGCAGGAACTCGTCCGGGGACCAGCCGCCGCCCTTGATGAGCAGCCTGCGGCCGTTGACGCTGTACTGCCGGGCGCCGTCGGAGTTCAGCGGCGCCTTCACGTCGCGGACGCCGAAGTCCTCGTGCGCGGTGTCGGAGGCGGCACCGGCGACGGAGGCGGTCAGATCGAGGCCGTACAGCGGTTGCCCGCCCATGCCGGCCGGCCACCACACCCTCGGTGAATTCAGGTGCAGCCCGGGGACGTCATACGGCGAGAAGGTGACCGCCTTCGTCTGGTGGGCCGCGAGCGGGACGGTCTTCGAGAACGACACCGGGCCGATGCGGCCGGACACCGTGGCGGTGACGGCCGAGCCGGTCTCGTTGCGCGCCCGCGCCTTGACCGTGAGGTCCGCCGAGCCGAGCGAGGGGACGTCGAGGTGGGTCAGCACATGCGCGTCGCGCAGCGCGACCGGGCCGCCGCGGCGCACGAGGACGTCCCGGACGATCCCCATGTTCTGGTCGGGCGGCGGCTGGAGCCAGTCGATCCATCCCATGGTCAGGTTCTTGTTCGGGTCGTTGGGCCGGATTCGGAAGGCGACCGTGTTGGTGCCCGCGCGCACCAGCGAGGTGATGTCCAGCTCGTGGTGCGTGTAGGCGCCGGCCACCTCGGCGGCGTCGGCGACCCGACGGCCGTTGACGTAGACGTCCGCCGCCGAGATGACTCCGCTGAAGTCCAGATGACTGCGCTCGGAGGTGTCGGTGACCGTGAAGTCCGAGCGGTACCACCAGGGCACGGTGAAGTCGGCCTTCGGGATCTTCCGCAGGTTCGTCGAGTAGAACGGATCCGCGTAGGTCCCGTTCGCGAGCAGCGCCGCGAGGACCGTGGAACGGGAGCCGGCCGGGTACCAGCCGCTCACCCGATAGCCGGGGCTGGAGACGGCGGACGCCGGGTCGAGGACCTTGGCGCTGGACTGGATCGCGTACCCGGACAACGCCGTGGCGCTGCCCGGTGCGGAGGCCACCGGTGTGACGCGGACGTGCGGCACGGCGGCCGCTTCGCTGCCGGGCCCGTCGGCCCAGGCGCTCGCGGAGAGGGTGCACAGCAGGCCCAGGGCGACGGCGGCCGTGGCGAGGCGCCGCCGGGAGGCAGGGCGGTGGAACACGGTGATCTCCTTGGGAGGTGGGGGAGCATCCGCGCTTCGGCACTGCAAGTTAGGAAACTTTACTAACTAGGGTCCACAAGCTAGGCCGGTGAGTAAGCCATGTCAATCACCGGCCCCGTCAATCACAGCGGGGCGGCCCTTCCTCGCGCGGCTCCCGGCCCCCGCCTCGCATGGGCCCCCAGCGTGCCGACCGCTCCGACCGCGCCGGCGTGCCGGGGGTGCCGGGGGTGCCGACCGCGCCAGCGTGCCGAGCGAGCCCGACCGAGCCCGAGCGAGCCGACCGAGCCAGCATGCCGGGCGTGCCGGCCGAGCCGACCGGTCCGGCCGGGCTAGGCGCGCCGGCGTCCCGGCCGGTCCGACCGTGCCGGAGATGCCGACCCTGCCGGGCGCGCCGACCCGTTCAACCGCGTTGACTCTGCCGGTCGTGCGGGGCGCGCCACTTGTGCCGGGCGAGCCCGTTGTGCCGCGCGCGGCGGGCGCCGTCTCCGGATCAGGAGGCCGACCTGCGCTCGAACACCACATCGCGCGCCGTGCCCAGAGCCGTGGCCACCGCGCCGAGCAGCACCGCGTCCTCGCCCAGACGGCCGGGTGCGATCCTCGGGCGCAGGGGTGTGAGGGCGCGCAGGGTCTCGCGGACTGGCTTCAGCAGCAGATCGACGCTGTGGCCGACCCCGCCGCCCAGAACGACCAGGTCGGGATCGAGCACAGCCGTCGCGGCCGCCACCGTGTGCGCGATCCGCTCGCCCTCCAGCCGGACCGCCTCGACCGCGGGCCCGTGGCCCTCCCGAGCCGCGTCGAAGACGGCCTTCGCGGTCAGCTGCCCGGTCATGCCGAACTGCCGGGCGGCTTCGACGACCGCCTCGCCGGACACCGCGTCCTCCAGGGTCTCGGGCTTCTGCCGACCGGGCCACGGCAGGAAACCGATCTCGCCGGCCCCGCCGTGTGCGCCCGTGAACAGCCGTCCCTCGCTGACGACGCCCATGCCGAGGCCGGTACCGATCATGATGTACGCGAACAGCCGACTGCCCGCGCCGACCCCGTACGTGTACTCGCCGAGCGCTGCGAGGTTCGCGTCGTTGTGCACCTCCAGCGGGATGCCCAGCTCCTCCCGCATCCGGTCGAACAGCCCCGCCCGCCCCCACCCGGGCAGATGCATCGCGTACCGCACCCGGCGCTGCTTCTCGTCGTACACGCCGGGCGTGCCCACCACCGCGTGGGCCACCTCGTGCGCGCCGACACCGGAGTTGGCGACGACCTGGTGGGCGGTGGAGACCACGAGGTCGGCCATGGCGCCGGAGGTACGGGCGCGGTTGCGCACGTCGGCGCGCGCGACCACCGCGCCGTCGAGATCGGCGACCGCGACGCGCAGCCAGCTGCGGCCGATGTCTATGCCGAGCGCGTACCCGGCCGCGGGGTCGGGGGCGTACAGGACGGCCACTCTGCCGCGCTCCGGGGCATGCGTTCCGACCTCGTGGACGAGTCCCGCCTCCAACAGTGCGGCGAGCGCGCTGGAGACCGTCGGCTTGGACAGGCCCGTCTCGCGGGCGAGTTGCGCGCGCGAGGCGGCACCGCCGGTGCGCAGCCGGTCGAGGAGCAGTCGCTCGTTGGTGCTGCGCAGCCGCCGGCGGTTCCAGGGCTGTTCGGGCTGCTCTGCGGTGTCGCTGGCGGGCATCGGACCATTCTCACTCATTCCTGACGCCCCCTTGACGCGCTTAGTAAGGCTCCTTAACTTTATCGCCCAGTCAGCCTCGCCGGGCGAACCAAGGGGAGCCCAGCGCCGGCCGGTCACCCGCCGCCCTTGATCCGTCGGCCGCCGTCGAGGCCGGCCGTCACCTCGTACCTCTCCCCGCGTCCTGTCCTGAGGAGGACCCGTGTCCGGTACCCCGCCACCGACCGGCGGTTTCGTCCGCCGAGTCGGCCTGTTCCAGGCCACCGCCATCAACATGAGCCAGATGTGCGGCATCGGGCCGTTCGTGACGATCCCCCTGATGGTCGCAGCGTTCGGCGGTCCGCAGGCCGTCATCGGGTTCGTCGCCGGCGCTCTGCTGGCACTCGCGGACGGGCTCATCTGGGCCGAACTCGGCGCTGCCATGCCGGGTTCCGGCGGCAGTTACGTCTATCTGCGCCAGGCCTTCCAGTACCGCACCGGACGCCTGATGCCGTTCCTGTTCGTGTGGACGGCGATGCTCTTCATCCCGCTGATCATGTCCACGGGCGTGGTCGGCTTCGTCCAGTACCTGGGCTATCTGGCCCCCGACATGAGCAAGACCACCGGCGACCTCATCGGACTCGGCATGGTCGCCGTCGTCGTCGTCCTGCTGTGGCGGGGGATCGAGCACATCGCGCGGATCACCGCCGTCATGTGGGCCGTGATGATCACCTCGGTGTTCCTGGTGATCGTCGCCGCCGCCACCGACTTCAGCGCCGACCTCGCCTTCACCTACCCGGCGCACGCCTTCGAGCTCTCCGGCAGTCACTTCTGGATCGGCTTCGCGGCGGGCCTCACCATCGGCATCTACGACTACCTCGGCTACAACACCACCGCGTACATGGGGGCGGAGATCAAGGATCCCGGCCGCACCCTGCCCCGCTCCATCATCTACTCGATCCTCGGCATCATGGCGATCTACCTGCTGCTCCAGATCGGCACGCTCGGCGTCATCGACTGGCACCGGATGAAGGACCCCGGCGACATCGCCTCCACCTCGGTGGCCTCGGCGGTCATGGAGGAGACCTGGGGCAAGGGCGCCGCCGACACGGTCACCGTCCTTATCCTGATCACCGCGTTCGCCTCGGTCTTCACCGGGCTGCTCGGCGGCTCGCGGGTGCCCTACGACGCCGCCCGCGAGCGCGTCTTCTTCCGCCCGTACGCCAAGCTGCACCCCAAGCACCGCTTCCCGATGCTGGGACTGGCCACCATGGGCGTCATCACGGCGATCGGGTTCCTGATCGGCCGCCACACCGACCTCGCCACTCTCATCCAGCTGCTGACCACGGTCATGGTGATCGTCCAGGCGCTGGCCCAGGTCGTCGCGCTGTCGGTGCTGCGCAAACGGCAGCCGGGCCTGCGCCGCCCGTACAAGATGTGGCTCTACCCCGTGCCGAGTTTCCTGGCCCTCGCCGGCTGGCTCACCATCTACGGCTACGCGGACAAGAACTCCCCGGGCCGTCACCCCATCGAGTGGTCGCTGGCCTGGCTCGCCCTCGGTCTCGTCGCCTTCGTCGTCTGGGCGCGCCTGGAGAAGGTGTGGCCGTTCGGCCCGAAGGAGGTCACCGAGGAGTACCTGGCGGCGCCGGCTCCGGAGACGGCGCCCGCCGGGGCGTGACGGCCCCGGGCGCCCCCGGACGCGCGACACCGAGGGCGCCCACCGGACCACCGGGCATCCGGTCGGCGGCCGCCACGGTGGACGGGGTCGGCCATGGCAGTCGTCGGCCGACAGGCGCCCCGTGACGGCTGTTCGCCGGCTTCCGCTGCGGTCCGGGGCCGATGACCCGTCCTTCGAACCGTTCGGAGGCCGTGGTGCCGTTGTGGTCGGCGGGACGTGAGCGGAAGCGGCCGGCGGCTGTCTGAGGGGTCCTCTCCCCGAGGAGGGGGCTCCTCACCGGAGGGCCCCCTCGGCAGAGGCGTTTCCCCCTCCCGAGGGGCTCTCGTCCGAGATGGTCCCCTCACCCGGGGTACGGGCCGTCGCCTTCCAGATGGCTCCACGTTCGAAGGACCACGTCCCGGCCCTTCGCCGTGCGGAGGACGGGCTCGTCACCGGCGAGGACGAAACCCGCCGACGCGGCGACACCCTCGCTCGCCGTGTTCCCGTCCTCGATGCACAGCACGATGCGCCGTCCGCCGACGTGACGGTGGGCGAAGTCCACGACGAGCCGGACCGCGCGGCTCGCGAGCCCCCGGCCCCGGTACGCGGCCCCCACGCCGTAGGCCAGCTCGACGTCCCGGTCGTCGGCCGTGCCGGGGAACAGCAGGATCTCGCCCCGGGGCCGCCGGCCGTCCGTGGTGATGGCCAGCTGTACGCCCCGCCGCTCGGCGTTCTTCTGCTCCGCCGCCGCGAGGTAGGCGAGTGCCGCCTCGGTGTCGAAGGGAGAGGTGACCGGCGTCCATCGGTCGATCTCTGGATCGTCGTAGAGCGCGACGAGATCCGCGACATCGTCGTCGGACCACTCGCGCAGATGCAGCCCCAGCCCGTCGATGCGCAGCGGCCCGGGGAAGTCGAAGCTCGGTCGGCTGTCCATCGGACGATCGTGACGCGTCGGGCGGGCGACGGCCAAGGACGCGGGGACACGCACATGGATACGGACACGGCGGTCGACGCCACTTGGGGGTTGTCCGGGTGCGCGGGCGCGTGGCCGGGATAGAACTGGGACATCGTCCGATCGTCGGGAGGCCGTGATGCTCGTCCCCTTCGGGGCCCGTGATTTCCTGGACCGCGCCGTCACCGTGTACGGCGACCGCGTCGGCGTCGTCGACGAACCGGACCAGCCGGCCGAGTCCTGGGAGGGGCTGACCTACCGGCGCGTCGGAGAGCTGGCCAGAGCCCAGGCCGCCGGGCTCGACGCGCTGGACGTCCCGCACGGCGCGCGCGTGGCCGTCGTCTCGCCCAACAGCGCCAGGCTGCTCACCTCGTTCTTCGGCGTCAGCGGCCACGGCCGCGTCCTCGTACCGGTCAACTTCCGTCTGACGGCCGACGAGGTGAGTTACATCGTCGAGCACTCGGGCGCCGACGTCCTGCTCATCGACCCCGAACTGACCGACCGCTTCGCCGGGGTCGGCTGCAAGCACCGCTTCACCCTCGGCGCCGCCGCGGACGCCGAGCTGTACCGCTTCGACACCGAACCCCGCGCCTGGGAGGCGGACGAGAACGCCACCGCGACGATCAACTACACCAGCGGCACGACGGCCCGGCCCAAGGGCGTACAGATCACGCACCGCAACATCTGGGTCAACGCCACGACCTTCGCCCTGCACGCGGGTGTCACCGACCGCGATGTGTACCTGCACACCCTGCCCATGTTTCACGCGAACGGGTGGGGGATGCCTTTTGCGATGGCGGGCCTCGGCGTCCGGCAGATCGCCCTGCGCAAGGTCGACGGGGCGGAGATCCTGCGCCGGGTGGCCGAGCACGGGGGGACGGTGATGTGCGCGGCGCCTGCCGTCGTCAACGCGGTGCTGGCCGCCGCCGAGTCCTGGGAAGGAGAGATCCCCGGCCGCGACCGGGTCCGCATCATCGTCGCCGGAGCGCCCCCGCCCACCAGGACCGTCGCCCGCGTCGAGTCCCTGCTGGGCTGGGAGTTCATCCAGATCTACGGGCTCACCGAGACCTCACCCCTGCTCACCGTCAACCGCACCCGCTCCGAATGGGACGACCTCGACCCGCAGGCCCGCGCCGAGAAACTGGTGCGCGCCGGCGTCCCCGCGCTGGGCGTGACCCTGCGGACCGCCGGCGACGGCGAGATCCTCGCGCGCTCCAACGTCGTACTGGAGGGGTACTGGGAGCAGCCCGCGGAGACCGAACGGGCGCTGGCCGACGGCTGGTTCCACACCGGCGACGGTGGATCGATCGGCGAGGACGGATATCTGACGATCAGCGACCGCAAGAAGGACGTGATCATCACGGGCGGTGAGAACGTGTCCTCGATCGAGGTGGAGGACGCGCTCTTCAGCCATCCCGCGGTCGCCGAGGTCGCGGTGATCGGCGTGCCGCACGAGAAGTGGGGCGAGACCGTCAAGGCCCTGGTGGTCCTCGCTCCGGACGCGGAGGCGACCGAGAGCGAGCTGATCCAGTACTGCAAGGAGCGCCTCGCCGGGTACAAGGCGCCGACCTCGGTGGAGTTCCGGAGCGGGCTGGCCCGGACGGCCACCGGCAAGCTCCAGAAGTACAAGCTGCGCAAGCCGTACTGGGAAGGGCGCGACCGGGACGTCAACTGACCGTTTCCCCCGGTCTCCCGCCACCTGCCCTGCGACAGCCGGGCCGCAGGCTCCGCCGAAGGGCCGGCCCACAGGCGTACCGCCGAACCCCGGGCGCGTCGGCGACGGCAGGTCCTCGGATCTCCCGGAGTTTGACATGCAGGTGATTGCCTGCATAACTTTGGGTGTGCGATCAGGAAGCGACTCCGGAATGGACCAGGTCTTCAAGGCGCTCGCCGACGTCACCCGGAGGCGGCTGCTCGACCGGCTCCACGGCCACAGCGGCCAGACACTCGGCGAGCTGTGCGAACACATCGACATGACACGCCAGTCGGTGACGCAGCACCTGGCCGTCCTGGAGGCCGCCAACCTCGTCAGCAGCGTGCGGCGGGGGCGGGAAAAGCTGCACTACCTGAATCCGGTGCCGCTCCACGAGATCCAGGAGCGGTGGATCGACAAGTTCGAGCGCCCGCGGCTGCGCGCGCTCGGCGCCCTCAAGGAACGAGCCGAGGAAGCCATGACCGACAAGCCGAAATTCGTCTACGCCACCTACATCCGGAGCACCCCCGAAAAGGTCTGGGACGCGCTCACCGACGCCGATCTCACCGCCGCCTACTGGGGCCACAGCAATGTCTCGGACTGGCGGACCGGATCCCGCTGGGAGCACCGGCGCACGGACGGCTCCGGTATCGCCGACGTGGTCGGGACCGTCGTGGAGAGCGAGCGTCCGACCCGCCTCGTGACGTTGGCCGCTCCCGAGGGGGAGGGCGACGCGGACAAGCACTCCCGCGTCACCTTCGACATCCAGCCGCACGCCGACATCGTGCGGCTGACGGTGACGCACGAGGATCTGCCCGACGAGGACGCGCTGCGCGACGCCACCTCCGGCTGGGCCGCGGTGCTGTCCAACCTGAAGTCCCTGCTGGAGACCGGCAGTCCGCTGCCCCAGGAACCGTGGCTCATGCCGAGCCGCTGAACCGGACGCGGGTTCCCGGCCCCGGAGGCCGGGCGCCCGTACTGCCGCGGGTCTACCTCCGGCTGCCGTTTCTCTCCGCCGTGAGCGCGCACACCGCACCGAGCGCCACGGCCAGCGCGCCGATGATGATGCTGTTGAGCGCGACTCCGGTGTCCGGGCTGCTGCCGACGATCCACGGCGAGATGATCATCCAGGTGCCCATCGCGCAGATCGCCCAGCTGAGGCCGTACATCCTTCCCGGCGTGGCGGTGAATCCAAGAGCCAGCACACCGATCGCGATCCCCATGATCAGGTTGTGCGTCGCCAGGTCCGGCTGGCTCGTCGTGTAGTGGAGTATCCACGGGGACGCGGCGCAGTACAGGCCGAGCAGGAACACCGGCCCGTCCACGAGCGGCACGTCGCGACCACTGATCACGCGCTCGTACCGGGCGCGCATTTCGGATGCATCCGGGTGGCTGGTGATGTCGCCACGGGGATGTGAGACGTCGGCCATGACTCGGCTCCTTCGATCTGTTCCGATCCCACGGCCGGACCGCGCCCGAACCGGTGTGCGGTCGAGACCGCGTAGCACCATTCTGCGCTTATTTCATCCTTATGTGTAGAGAAGTCGCATAAGTGATGTCATGGCCGATCGGCTCGGCGAACCCGTCGTTCCGCGGGTTTCGCCGGTCCCGTGAGGTCGCGTCAGGGGGCGATGAGCAGGCGGGCGATGGCGCGGCGCGCCCGGGCCGGGGCCTGTGGGTCGCGGTGCAGCTTGATCGACTGGCCGGCCGCGAGGATCACGCCGCCCAGTTCGAAGGCGAGCTGGTCCACGTCGGTGCGTTCGGGGAGCTGGCGGGTCTCGACCGCCGTGTTCAGTTCCGCCAGGATGTACGCCGTCCACGCGCCCAGCGCGGCCAGGACCGCGTCGCGGACCGGGCCGGGGCGGCCGTCGAACTCGCTCGCCACCGAGGTGAGGAAGCAGCCCCCGTGCCCCTCGCCCTCGGCCATGTAGGCGATCCATTCGTCGTACGTGCGGGTCAGCCGCTCCGTGCCGGGCCTGGCCCCGACGGCCCGTGCGGGCACGCGCCGGGTGAACCGCTCGACCGCCGATTCCAGGACGGCGAGCTGGAGCGCCTCCTTGCTGCCGAAGTGACCGATCACGCCGGCCTTGCTCATCGCCAGGTCGGTGGCGAGGCGTCCGATGGTGAGGCCTTCGAGGCCTTCCGCGGAGGCCAGCGTGAGGGCGCTGTCGATGATCCGGTCGCGGGTGGCGGCGGTTTCGGCGACGGACTTGCGCGGGCTCATGCGGCCAGCTTAACCTAACGATCGTTCGCTATTAGCTTACGAACGTTCGTTATCTATGTTCGACGCGGCTCCGTGCCGCCGCCCAGGGGCATCCGAGGGCGGCGCCTGAAGGGACTCATCGTGAAGATCCACCACCTGAACTGCGGCTCCCTGCGGACGATCGACAGCGAGGAGGGAAGCCTGCCCGCTGTGTGCCACTGCCTGCTCGTCGAAACCGACCGCGACGGCCTCGTCCTGGTCGAGAGCGGCATCGGTACGACCGATGTGGCGCGCCCCGAGGAGAGCCTCGGCGTGGACTTCCTCGGCCGCGCCCAGCCGGTACTGGACCTGGCCGAGACCGCGCTGCACCAGGTCACCGCGCTCGGCTTCGGGCCCGAGGACGTACGGCACATCGTGCTCAGCCATCTCGACCTCGACCACGCCGGCGGCCTTCCCGACTTCCCCTGGGCCAAGGTCCATCTGAGCGAGGCCGAGCATCGCGCGGCCATGGCGGCACCCGGCGCCCACCCCGAGGACCGCGTCCGCTACCGCCCGGCCCAGTGGGCGCACCGCCCGCACTGGGTCACCTACGCGGAGCCCGCGGGGGACCCCTGGTTCGGCTTCGACGCGGTCCGCCCGCTGGAGGGCCTGGACGCGGAGATCCTGCTCGTCCCGCTCGGCGGGCACACCAGGGGCCACAGCGCGATAGCCGTCGAAGACTCCGGACGATGGCTCCTGCACTGCGGAGACGCCTACTACTTCCACCGCGAGATCGACCCCGACCGCCCCACCGGCCACCCCGGCATGGATCTCCTCCAGCAGATCACCGAGGTGGACCGGCCCCTGCGGCTCGGCAACCTCGCCCGGCTGCGGGAACTCGTCCGCCTGCACGGCGACGAGGTCGACGTCTTCAGCGCCCACGACCCCTGGGAACTGGCCCGGTACACGGGCGGAGCCGGGGACGAGGGCGTTCGGTAGCCACTGGTCCGGCAGGACGGCCCGGCGCCCTTCGGCGTTCGCCCGCGGTGCTGTCCGACCACCTCCCCGTCCGATCGGAGAAGATCGCGCCCCGGCCAATCCGAACGGACCACTGCTTCGGAATACCTCCGAGAGCTCCGATCGGGAGCCGGCCGGGAGGAAACCGATGAGGCACAGGTCCGCAGACGCTCCGGACAGCGGCGCGGGGCGCACCGAGCGGGAGAAGCGGGGGGCGCGCCGACGTACGGCCGTGATCGGCGGGGGAGTGGCCGGGCTCACCGCCGCGTACGTGCTGAGCCGTGAGCGGCCCGTGGCCCTCTACGAGGCGGACGACCGGCTCGGCGGACACGCGCACACCCATGACCTGACCTCGTCCGACGGACGCCTGCACCGCGTCGACTCGGGCTTCATCGTGCACAACCACCGCACCTACCCGAACCTGTTGCGACTGTTCGCCGAACTCGGCGTCGCCACCCAGGAGTCGGAGATGAGCATGTCGGTGCGGTGCGAGGGGTGCGGGCTGGAGTACGCGGGCGCGCGGGGCCCCGCCGGCCTGTTCGCCCAGCCGCGCAGCGCGCTGCGCGGCCCCTATCTGCGGATGCTCGCCGAAGTGCCGGCCTTCCACCGCGCCGCCCGCCGGCTGCTGGCCCAGGGCGGCGAAGACACCCTCACCCTGGGCGAGTTCCTCGCCCGGCAGCGCTTCTCGCCCTATTTCACCCGGCACTTCATGACCCCGCTCGTCTCCGCAGTCTGGTCCTGCGACGCGGCCACCGCCCGCCGCTACCCGGCCGCCTATCTGTTCCGCTTCATGGACCACCACGGCATGCTGTCGGTCGGCGACTCGCCCGTCTGGCGGACGGTGACCGGCGGTTCCCGCTCCTACGTCGACCGGCTGGCCAAAGAGCTCGACGCCGTGCACACCTCCACCCCGGTCCGGGCCGTGCGCCGTCATGCGGACGGTGTGGAGATCACCACCGAGGACGGCACGACCGCCTCGTACGGCTCCGTGGTCGTCGCGGTCCATCCCGACCAGGCGCTGCGACTGCTCGCGGACCCCACCCACCTGGAGCGCGAGGTGCTGGGCGCCTTCCGCTACTCGCGCAACAGCACCCTGCTGCACACCGACACGGCGCTGCTGCCGCGCGCCCGCGGGGCGCGGGCCTCCTGGAACTATCTGATGCCCGACTGCGAGTCCGACGCGGACCGGGTCCGGGTGAGCTACGACATGAACCGCCTCCAGCGGCTGGACGCCCCCGAGACCTACGTCGTCACCCTCGGCGGCGAGGACCGCGTCGACCCCGCCCGGGTGCTGGCCCGCATGGAGTACGAACACCCGGTCTACACCCCAGAGTCGGTCGCCGCCCAACGCCGACTCCTCGCCCTGAACAGCCCGGTGACCGCGTACGCCGGCGCCTACCACGGCTGGGGCTTCCACGAGGACGGCTGCCGGTCCGGCGTCGAGGCGGCCGAGGCGCTGGGGGTGACCTGGTGACCCACACCTCCGCCCTCTATCCCTGCACGGTCGCGCACATACGGACGACGCCCACCCGCTACGCGCTCCGCCACCGGACGTACATGTGGCTGACCGACCCCGACCACCCGCCCGAACTGCCCTACCCGCTCCGCCCGTTGGCCCGCTTCGATCCCCGCGACCACTTCGACGGCGACCAACCGAGCATCCGGGCGGGACTGGACCACTTCCTCGCCTCGCACGGCGTCGACCTGCGCGGCGGACCCGTGCTGATGCTCGCCCACGCCAGGGTCCTCGGCCACGTCTTCAACCCGCTGACCCTGTACTGGTGTCACGACCTCGACGGCACCGCGCGCTGCGTCGTCGCCGAGGTGCACAACACCTACGGCGAACGGCACTCCTATCTGCTGCACCCCGACGACAGCGGTACCGCGCGGACCCGCAAGGAGTTCTACGTCTCGCCGTTCTTCCCCGTCGACGGCGCCTACCGCATGCGGCTGCCCGAGCCCGACAGCCGCCTCGATCTGACGGTGCATCTGGAACGCGAGGGCTCCCGGCCCTTCACCGCCACGGTACGCGGAACGCGCGGGGCCGCGACCGTCGGCGCGCTGCTGCGCCAGGCGCTGCGCCACCCGTGGTCCACCGCCGCCGTGTCCGCCGCCATCCGGCTGCACGGCATCCGCCTGTACCTGCGCGGACTGCCCGTCCAGCCGCGCACCCCGCAACGAGCCCAGGAGAACGCGAAATGAGGACAGCCGAGTTCTGCCCCGTCGAGGCACCCCGACAGGACATCGACCCGCTCCGCTGGCCGGACGTGGTGACGCGGCCGCAATCCTCGCGAGCCCGCACCGCCGTCACCCGCGCCGTGCTGCGGCGAGCCCTGGAACGCCTGCCCCTGCAAGCACGGTTCGCCGACGGAACCCGCGTCGGCCTCGGCGGCCCCGTGATCGAGATCCACGATCCGTCCGCCTTCCACCGCCGGATCGGCGCCCAGGGCCTCGTCGGCTTCGGCGAGTCCTACATGGCGGGGGAGTGGGACGCACCGGACCTGGTCGCCGCGCTCACCGTGCTCGCCGGCAACGCGGCCGAGCTGATCCCGGCCCCGCTCCAGAAGTTGCGGGGACTCTGGGTGATGCGCCGGCCGGACGTCCAGCGCAACACCCCCACCGGTGCCCGCGACAACATCAGCCGCCACTACGACCTGTCCAACGACCTGTTCACGCTCTTCCTCGACGACACCCTCAGCTACTCTGCGGCGCTCTTCCGGGGCTTCCCCGCCTCCTGGCCGCTGCTGAGCACCGCCCAACACCGCAAGATCGACCGGCTGCTGGACCTCGCCGAGGTCGGACCCGGCACCCGACTGCTCGAAATCGGCACCGGCTGGGGCGAGTTGGCGATCCGGGCCGCCGTGCGCGGCGCCCGCGTCACCTCGCTCACCCTCTCCCGGGAACAACAGGCTCTGGCCCGTGGGCGGGTGCGCGACGCAGGGCTCGACGACCGGGTGAGCATCGAGCTGTGCGACTACCGCGAGGCCGCCGGAACGTACGACGCCGTCGTCAGCGTCGAGATGATCGAAGCCGTGGGCGAGGAGTTCTGGCCCGTCTACTTCGCCACCCTCGACGCCCGGCTCGCCCCCGGCGGCCGCGTCGCGCTCCAGGCGATCACCATGCCGCACGACCGTATGCTCGCCTCCCGCGACACCTTCACCTGGATCCAGAAGTACGTCTTCCCCGGCGGACTGCTGCCCTCCGTGGAGGCGGTGGAAGAGGCGACCCGGGCTCACACCGGCCTGCGCACCACCCGCAGGGACGCCTTCGGGGCGCACTACGCGGAGACCCTGCGCCTTTGGCGCGAACGGTTCACCGAGCGGGCCGACGAGGTCGCGGCGCTCGGCTTCGACGAGACCTTCCGCCGGATGTGGACCTTCTATCTCGCGTACTCCGAAGCCGGATTCCGCTCCGGCTATCTGGACGTCCAGCAGTACCTGTTCACGAAGGAGGACCCGGTCGGATGAGCGGTTTCCCCTGGGGAGCGTTCGCCCAGAACCTCGCACTCGCGGCCGTCGCGGCGTTCGCCGTCATGCTCGCCACCTTCGCCGTCGCCGTACGCAGGGGCCTGCACCGGATCGTGGACGTCGCCTGGGGGATCGGCTTCACCGCGGTGGCCCTCGTCACCTTCCTGGCGTCCGCCGGTGAGGGCGACGAGGCCCGGCGCGTGCTCGTCACCGTCCTCACCGCGGTGTGGGGACTACGGCTGGCCGCGCACATCGCGCGGCGCGGCCGCGGACACGGCGAGGACCCGCGCTACGACGCCCTGCTGGCCAAGGCCCCCGGCAACCGTGACCTCTACGCCCTGCGCATGGTGTACCTCCTGCAAGGGGCGCTGGTGTGGCTGGTGTCGTTGCCCGTCCAGGCCGCGCAGTACATTCCCGGGCCCCTGACCGGCTTCGCGTGGGCGGGCACCGCGCTGTGGGTGTTCGGCCTGTTCTTCGAGGCGGTGGGCGATGCCCAACTGGCCCGCTTCAAGGCCGATCCGGCCCACCGCGGCCGCATCATGGACCGCGGCCTGTGGAGCTGGACCCGCCACCCCAACTATTTCGGCGACTTCTGCGTGTGGTGGGGCCTGTTCCTGCTCTCCTGCGACAGTCCGCAGACGGCCGCGGTGACGGTGGTGTCGCCACTGGTGATGAGCTACCTCCTGATCAACGGCAGCGGGAAGCCCATGCTGGAGCGCCAGATGGCACAGCGCCCTGGTTTCACCGAGTACGTGGCGCGCACCAGCGGCTTCTTTCCGCGGCCACCGAAGCGTCGCGGCTGACCGGTCAGGAGTTCCCTCATCGGCACCGCGGCGTCGCCTGTGGGTCCCCTCCCGCCGGAGGGGACCCACAGGCGGTACGGCGAGCACCTCGTGCCCTCACCGGTGCAGCGAGTGAGGGCACGAACGCTCAGGCGGGGAAATTCAGCAGAGCCAGCGGATCGGAGGTGGGTTCGGCCGAACCACCGGCCGGCTCCACCGTGATCCCCATGCCGGACGCGCCGTCGACGGAACCGTCCATCAGCACCGCCTCGGTGGTGCTGCCCGGGTCCATCAGCCCGGCGGACCGCATGGTGCCCGCGTCGTCGAACCACAGCTGGTAGACCCTGCCGCTCGGCGGCTTCGCCATCCGTGCGGCGATGAACACCGCCTGGTCCCGGCTCTTGGACACGACGACCGTGCCGCTCGCCCCGCCCGCCAGCGTCGTCGTGCGCGACTTGGCGTCGGGAGCGGCGAGGACCGCGGCCACCTCGTCCGTACGCCGTTCGGCCTGCCGGGCCTGCTCCTGGGCGTCCTGGGCGCGCTCGTGCTGCCACACCGCCGTACCGCCCAAGGAGGCGGCGGCGGCCAGAGCGGCGGCGAGCGCCCATCGCGCGGGCCGGCGCCGACGGATGCCGATGCCTCGCGGCGCCGTGCGGGGAATCGTGCGCGGCGACTCCTGCCGGACCGTGGCGATCCGCCGCATGACGTGGTCCTTGAACGCCGGACTCGGCGAGGCGGTGACGGCCAGGCCCAGCCGCGCGGCCGCGGCGGTCAGCTCACTGACCTCCAGGGCGCAGTCGGCGCAGTCCGCGGCGTGCCGCTCGAAGCGCTCACGTTCGTCGTCGGCCAGTGCGTGCAGCGCGTACGCGCCGGTCAAGGTGTGCAGGTCCACCGTGGTCACGCCGTCACCCCCAGGCAGTCGCGAAGCCGGATCAGACCGTCGCGCAGGCGGGTCTTGACCGTGCCGAGCGGAAGCGCCAGCAATTCCGCCACCTCCCGATAGGTCAGCCCGCGGTAGTAGGCCAGCGTCACCGACTGACGCTGGAGCTCCGTCAGCGTGCGCAGACAGCGCCGTACCTGCTCACGCTCCAGACGCGCCTCGACCTGCTCGGTCACCTCGTCGAACTCGGGCGTCCGGTCGAGGAGAGCGGCCCTGTGCTCGCGCGCCGCCGAGGCCTCGACCGAGCGCACCCGGTCCACGGCCCGCTGATGGGTGAGGGTGAGGACCCAGTTCATCACCGACCCGCGCTCGGGCCGGTAGCGGGCGGCGGTCCGCCACACCTCGACCAGCACCTCCTGGGCGACCTCCTCGGACTGTGCCCGGTCGCGCAGCACCCTGCGCACGATGCCGAGGACGGGACCCGCCACGACGTCGTAGAGCGAGGCGAACGCCTCCTGGTCGCCCCGGGCGACCCGGGCCATGAGATCCGGCAGGTCCGGCTCCGCAGACGGGTTTCTCCCGATCTCCACGGCTTCCTTCACGGTGTGGCCCTCCAGGACGCTTTGTGGTTCGGATGTGATCCGAAGCCGGTCGGGCCGCGGATTGGCCCACGGCCCAGGAAAGTCCGGATCCGACGGAAGACATCGGCGCGGTGCGGTCCGGACGGCCCGCGGCCCGCGGCGAGCCGTCGGCGCTCAGACCTCCGCCGCCGACCGCAGACCGTGGCGCAGCTGGTGCAGAGCGCGTCGGGAGTGGCTCTTGACCGTGCCGAGCGGCCAGCCGGTGCGCTGGGCGATCTGTGTCTGCGTGAGGTCCTCGTAGAACGCGAGATGCAGTACCCGGCGCTGCGGTGTGGGGAGTTTGGCCAGCTCGTGCCGGACGAGGACACGGTCGAGCCCCGCCTCGGGGCGGGTCCGTGTGTCGTCGGCGAGGACGAGCAGGGCGCCGGCCGCGCCGACCAGTTCGGTGCGCCGGGTCCGCGCGGACAGCGCGTCGGCGATCTTGCGCCGGGTGATGCCCACGAGCCAGCCGGCGACGGGTCCGCGTTCCGGGCGATATCCCCGACCGCCCCGCCACACGGCGAGGAACACCTGCTGGGTGACGTCCTCGGCCTCGCGCGGGTCCCCCAGCGAACGCCGGGCGAGCGCGTGGACGAGGGGCGCCCAGCGCTGGTACGCGGTGGCCAGCGAGGTCTCGTCCCCGTCGATGATGCCCCGCGCCAGGTCCGCGTCCGTGACGGTGACTGTGTCCGCGATCGTGTCCGTGCCCGTGATCGTGTCCGCAGGCTCGGCGGCCCGCTGTTCGGCGGTCGGATCTGCGCTCATGGCCACGGCTCCTTGCTCCGGGCCTCCTACGACGGGCCCCGTGAACCCATCGTGTGAACCAGGGGACAGAGGCGACAACTCGCATCGTTTCTGCGTCGTATAGTCGCCGTATGGGTGAGAGCCGGTCGGATCAGGGGCGGGAACCGGGCACGGGATCCGCCGAAGCCGCCGTCACCACAGGTGCGCTGGCCCGTCGCCTCGGAGTGTCACCGACCACGCTGCGTTCCTGGGACCGCAGGTACGGCGTGGGGCCCGCGGTTCGTTCCGACGGGCGGCACCGCCGCTGGACGCCCCAGGACGTGGCGATGATCGAGGAGATGTGCCGGATGACCTCGGCCGGAGTGCCGCCCGCCGAGGCGGCCAAGGCGGCCAAGGGCGGGTCCGACCCGGTCGCGTCCGAGGTCGGGACACCGGCCCGCGAGCTCGATTCCCCTTCGCGAGTGGCCGGAGCGGAGCCCCTCGGGGATCCCCGGCAGGAGTGCAAGGGCCTCGCGCGCGCCGCCGTACGCCTCGACGCGCCGTCCGTGGAAGACCAGTTGACCTCACTCGTCACGCGCCACGGCGTGGTCGTCGGCTGGGAGGAGGTGATGGTGCCGACCCTGCACGCGGTGGGCCGCAAGTGGGAGTCCGCCGGGGACCGTTACGTGGAGGTGGAGCACCTGCTGTCCTGGCACATCGCCCGGGTGCTGCACCGGGCCTCCGGACCGACGGGGCCCGGAGTGCCGGCCACCGGCGCGGGACCCGTCGTGCTGGCCTGTGTGCCGGCCGAACAGCACTGCCTGCCGCTGGAGGCGCTGCACGCCGGGCTCGTCGAACAGGGCCTGCCCACCCGGATGTTCGGCCCCGCGGTGCCGCCGGAAGCGCTGACCGCGGCGGTACGGCGGCTGGGGCCGGTCGCCGTTGTGCTGTGGTCCCAGACCCGTTCCACCGCCGACCGCCCGCTGGCCCGGCACATCGCCGCCACCACCTGGGGAGTCAAGGGCGCCCGCAGCCATCCCGTCGTCCTCCTCGGCGGCCCCGGCTGGGCCGGCCGCCCGGAACCGGGCATGCTCCGGCCGCCGACACTGCGGGACGCGCTCACCGCGCTGATGGGCCTGGCCGGCGGCTGAACCGACCGACGGTCACCGCGCGGCAACGCGTACGCCGCCGCATCCCCGCAGCTCCGCGTACGCGGTCCTCCAGCCCCTCTGCGCAGTCCGGCAGCCCCTCGTACGCGGCCGCTGTCTTCCCCTACCCGAACGCGGTCGCTGTCTCACCCAACCCGTACGCGGCCGCCGTTCCCGTCGTCGCGCCGATCAGCCCACCGTCGGCGTCGGGGAAGGGTTCACGGGGAGCGCGGCACCGCTCGCGGGCGGCGTCAGGACGACCTCCGGCTCGCCGGGCTGCGGCGGCGGAGGAGTCAGGTTGACCGCGGGCACCTTCGGGAGGGTCGTCTCCTGGATCACCACCTGGTCGAAGTTGACCAGTCCGGTCTTCTCCATCACGGTGATGTGGTCCAGCACGGTGTCGTTGGCCTGGTCGGCGAGTTGACGTACGAGGGTGTTCTCGGTCGTGGCGCGGATCTTCGCGACGGTCGAGAAGATCTGTCCGTGCGTCACGCGCAGGATGTTGGCGAAGTCGGTGTCGAACTTCTTGCCGGTGTCCGCGCTCAACGTCGCCACGAAGCCCTGCTGCTGCGGAGACGGCTTGTTCGGCAGCGCCACGCCGAGCTGCTTGGCGATCTTGCGGTCCGTGTCGTCGAGCCCGGCATGGCCCGAGATCAGGTGCTGCCCCGCCGTACGGACCGCCGGTATGGTCCCCTTCTGCAGGGCCAGTTGCCCCACCGGGTACTCCCACAGTCCCGCCGCGCGCACCTTGACGAGGAAGTCGCGGTCGGCCTCCGTCAGCGGCCCCGACGGCGGATTGGCGATGATGCGGACCGGGGCGGCGGACGTGGTCTGAATGCCCAGCATGGCCGGGTAGGCGAGCGCGGCCAGAGTCAACGTCAACGCGCCGCACACGAAGAGTGTTCCCGCGTTCCGTGCAATGCGCATCGAGCAGCCTCCTGGGGGCGGGGCGGCGGGCCCGGAGCTGTTGGCTCCGGTCGGCCGCGCGGTGGATCCGGTACGGACGGATCCGGTACGAGTGGTTCGGACGACCACCTATACGGCGGCAGTCCGGTGAGAAATCTCTACAACGGGTAAAATCCCTGGCAGTTTATAGTCGGTCCGAGCCTCCCGATCACCGGGTCACGGCCCCGAGTCGGTCATGTGCCCGAGCCGGTCACGGCCCCGAGTCAGTCACGGCCCCGGGCCCTCTTGAACCGGGCCAGCCCCTCGGACAGATCGACGATCGGGTCCGGGTAGGCGCAGGCCGCCCGGTCCAGGCCCCGGAGCTTCCACGGCTCGTGCACCGCACGCCCCGCGACTCCCGCCAACTCGGGCACCCAGCGCCGGACATATGCCCCGTCCGGGTCGTAGCGCCTGGCCTGGATCACCGGATTCAGGACGCGGTTGGGCCGGCTGTCCGTGCCCGTGCCCGCCATCCACTGCCAGTTGAGCTGGTTGTTGGCGACATCGCCGTCCACCAGCAGGTCCAGGAAGTGCCGGGCCCCGACCCGCCAATCCACGTACAGCGTCTTGGTCAGAAAGCTCGCGGTGAGCAGGCGCCCCCGGTTGTGCATCCAGCCCTCGTGGCGCAGCTGTCGCATCGCGGCGTCGACCACCGGATAGCCGGTGCGCCCCTCCCGCCATGCCTCGATGTCGTCCCGGGCCTCGGTGGGCGAGCGCCAACGATCGTGCTGGGTCCGGTAGTCGGCCGCGGAGGCGTCCGGCCGGGCGGCCAGCACCTGATGGTGGAAGTCCCGCCACGCCAGCTGCCGTACGAACGCCTCGGCGCCCGGACCGTCCGCGCCGCGTGCCCGGTGGACCAGCTCGACCGGCGACAGCGTGCCGAAGTGCAGATGGGGGGAGAGCCGGGAGGTCGCGTCGCCGGGGAGGTCGTCATGGCCGTCCTCGTACGCCCCGATCCCGCCGCGCAGCCAGGCCGTGAGCAGTTTCCTGGCCTCCCTCTCGCCGCCCCGGGCCAGTCCCTCGGACACCTGGGACACCTCCGAGCGGGACGGGATCTCCGCCGAGCCGACGCCGTCCGGCACTCGGACGAGCGGGGGAGCGGCGACCGCGTCCCGCAGCGGCTGCCGCGCCCAGTGGCGGTAGTACGGCGTGAAGACGGCGAAGTGGTCGGAGGACGCGGGAGTGACGGCGCCGGGAGCCAGCGCGGTGACGACGGTCTCATGGACGTGCAGTCGGCACCCCTCCGCCTCCAGCGCCGTGCGCAGCCGCTCCTCGCGGCGATGTGCGTAGCCGCTGACGCCCGCCGCCATGTGCACTTCGTCGGCGTCGGCCTCGGCGACCGTCCTGACCACCTCGGTCACCGCGTCGCCGGAGCGCACCACCAGACGACCGCCGCGTTCCCGGAGCCCGGCGTCGAGATCCGCCAGACAGTCGGCGAGGAACGCCATCCGGTTGGGGGCGGTGAATCCGGCCCTGGCGACTGCCTCGTCGCGGACGAAGAGCGGCACCACCGTGTCCGAACCGTCGAGGGCGGCCCGTAGCGGCGGGTGGTCGTGCAGGCGCAGGTCCGAGGTGAACAGGACGATCGACACGGTCATGGGGGTGGCTCCGGGGCAGGGCTGCGAGGGGTACGGCGTCGGACTGCTTCGGCTGGACCGACCGGTGTGGATGCGTGATCCGGCCGGTTCGTGCGGAGGCGCGGTCGGACCGGCTCGTGCGGATCCGTTGTCCGGGCGGTTCCTGCGGACGCGTGATCGGGTCGGGTCCCGCTGACGCGTGATCAGGTCGGCCCACGCTGATGCCCTGGTCAGTGGGTGAGCGCCGGTTCTTCTCGGCCGGCGGGAGTGTTCTTGGCGGCCCGCGCGATGTTGCGGGCCATGCCGCCGAACACGACGGAGTGGAACGGCGAGACGCTCCACCAGTACAGCTGGCCGAGCAGCCCGTGCGGATGGAACAGGGCCCGCTGCCGGTAGCGCGTCCGCCCGTCGTCCGTCACCTCCGCGTACATCTCCAGCCAGGCCAGGCCCGGCAGTCTCATCTCGGCGCGCAGCCGCAGCAGATGCCCCGGCTCGATCTCCTCGACGCGCCAGAAGTCGAGCGAGTCGCCGACGCGCAGCCGGGCCGCGTCCCGGCGTCCGCGCCGCAGCCCCACCCCGCCCACAGCACGGTCCAGCCATCCGCGGACCGCCCAGGCCAACGGGAGGGAGTACCAGCCGTTCTCGCCGCCGATGCCCTCGATCACCCGCCACAGCGCCTCGGGCGACGCGTCCACGGTCAGCTCGCGGTGGTCGGTGTAGAGACTGCCGCCGGCCCAGTCGGGGTCGGTGGGCAGCGGATCGCTGGGCGTGCCGGGATACGAGGCCGACGACCACCGGGTGGTCACCTGGGCGTCGCGCACCCGCTGGAGCGCCAGGGTCACCGCCGCGTCGAACCCGATCGGCCGTCCCGGGGGATCGGGAACGTAGCGGACGATGTCGTGTTCGCGGCACACGACCTCGTGGCGCAGTGACTCGGTGAGCGGCCGGGCGATGGACGCGGGCACCGGGGTGACCAGTCCGACCCAGTGACTGGACAGCCGGGGAGTGAGCACCGGCACCGGGAAGATGAGCCTCCGGGGCAGCCCGGCGATGGACGCGTAGCGCCGCATCATCTGCAGGTACGTGAGGACCTCGGGGCCGCCGATGTCGAAGGCGCGGTTGACCTCCGCGGGCATCCGGGCGCTGCCGACCAGGGTGCGCAGCACATCGCGTACGCCCATCGGCTGGATCCGGGTGTGCACCCAGCTCGGCGTCACCATCACGGGCAGCCGCTCGGTGAGATAGCGCAGCATCTCGAAGGAGGCCGAGCCGGAGCCGATGATCATCGCGGCGCGCAGCACGGTGGTCGGTACACCCGACTCCAGCAGGATGCGCCCCACCTCGGCCCGGGATCTGAGGTGCGGTGACAGTTCACTCTCCGGTACGCCCGCCGGAGTGAGGCCGCCCAGATAGACGATGCGCCGCACACCCGCCGCGCGGGCCTGTTCGCCGAAGATCCGGGCAGCCCTGCGGTCGGTCTCCTCGAAGTCGTGGCCCGTGCCGAGGGCGTGCACGAGGTAGTACGCGACCTCGCAGCCGCGCATCGCGTCGGCGACCGAGGCGGCGTCCATGACATCCCCGCGCACCACCTCCGCCTCGCCGGCCCAGGGGTAGTCGCGCAGCTTGGCGGGGGAGCGGGCCAGACAGCGCACCCGGTACCCCTCGGCCAGCAGCTCAGGGACCAGCCGTCCGCCGATGTAGCCGGTGGCGCCGGTCACCAGACACCTCGGGCCGGTACGGGCGTCGTCGTCGCTCATGGGTCCTCCGTCGTTCGCCGTCGTCGCCCCCTGGGGTCCCCTCCCCTCCCTGATCCCTCCTCCTCCCTATCTGATTCCTTCCACGTCGGCACCGCGCGCGGATGCGCCGGACGGGACGGCCTGCGCGCGAGACGCCCGACCGGGGGATCTGTCAGGACTTCTATAGGCTGATCACGTGGCCATACGAGACGACCGTGACGACCGGACGGGTGAAGCGGACCCCGGCGCGGGCCCGGAACGGGAGCAGACCACGGCCACGGATCTCCAGGCCTTCGCGGTTCAGTTGCGCCGCATGAACGGCGAGATCAATCGGCTGGTCCACGGCTTCGCGGGGGAACACGGTCTGCACGCCACCGACGTGCAGGCGCTCGCCGCGATCCTCGACGCACCCGAGCCGCTCACACCGGGCCGGCTGCGCGAGCACCTCGGACTCACCTCGGGCGCCGTCACGGCGTGTCTGGACCGGCTCGAACGCGCCGGCCACATACGGCGCGTCCGGGAGAGCCCCGACCGCAGGGTGGTCCACCTCCACTATGTTCCCGACGCCAGGTCGGCCGCGCGCGCCCACTTCCGGCCCCTCGCCGAGGTCACCGCGAACGTGCGGTCCGGCTTCAGCGAGGACGAGCTGTCGGTGGTCCTCCGCTTCCTGACGACGATGAACGAACAGCTCTCGGGCGTACGGTCGCCCGGGCGCTGAACCACTTCCGCCGACCGGTTCGATCCGCGCATCCGTGCGTCCCGGTCGTCGTCCGGCGCATCCGGGTGGGTGCCGGGGTCCGAAGTCCGGGCGTGGTCTACGATCTGCGAGATATCTCAATCATTGAGATTGTCATTCATTGAGGCACCTGCACGTGAAATCTGCACGTGAAATCTGGAGAGCGATGTCCCTCACCCCGCGACGAGCCCTGTGGCTGATCCCCGTCGTCCTGCTCGTCGCCTGGCTCGGTATCGGAGGCACCCTCGGCCCCTATGCCGGCAGGCTCGGCGAGGTCTCCACCAACGACCAGGCCGCCTTCCTGCCGCGCAGCGCCGAATCCACGAAGGTGGTGGCCCAGCAGCGTGCCTTCCGGCAGGCCGGGACGCTGCCCGCGATCGTCGTCTGGACCATGGACGGCGACGGTTCCACGGCCGCGGCCCGGCAGTCCGCCGCGACCGGCGCACTCGCCTCGCTCACCGGCGCCCCGGGCGTGGTGGGCCAGGCGTCACCCGCCCTGCCGTCGCGGGACGGAAAGGCCCTGGAGGGTGTCGTCCAGCTCAGGCCCGACCTCGGCAAGCAGCTGCCGGACGCCGTCGAACGTCTTCGTACCGCCGCCGAACGGGTCCCCGGAACGACGGTGCAGATCGCCGGACCGGCAGCCAGTCAGGCGGACCTCGCCGACGCCTTCGCCGGAATCGACGGACTGCTCCTCGGGGTGGCCCTGGCGACCGTCCTGGTGATCCTGCTGCTCGTCTACCGCAGCGTGCTGCTGCCCTTCCTCATCATCCTCGGGGCGGTGTTCGCGCTCGGTCTGGCCTGCGCCGTCGTCTACGTCCTCGCCGACCACGACGTCGTACGCGTGGACGGGCAGGTGCAGGGCATCCTCTCGATCCTCGTGATCGGCGCCGCGACCGACTACGCCCTCCTGCTGACCGCCCGCTTCCGCGAGGAACTCGCCCTGTGCGCCGACCGGTTCACGGCCGTCCGGGCGGCGCTGCGGCAGTCCTGGGGCGCGATCGTCGCGAGCGCCGGAACCGTCGCACTCGGACTGCTGGCGCTGCTGCTCAGCGACCTGACGAACAACCGGTCACTCGGCCCCGTGGGCGCCATCGGCGTGGTCTGCGCCGTGCTGAGTTCGCTCACCTTCCTGCCCGCCGTCCTGGTGCTGCTCGGCCGCGCCGCCTACTGGCCGGCCAAGCCCCGCCCTGCGGCCGCCGTACGAACCGGCGCCGCACGAACCGGCGCCGCACGAACCGGCGCCGTACGAACCGGCGACGCGCGGACCAGTGACGTACGAACCGGTGACGCGCGGACCGGCGAGGCACGGACCGGCAAGGCACCGACGGGCAGTGGCATCTGGAACCGGGTCGCGGACCTGGTGGACCGCGCGCCGCGCAAGGTCTGGGCGATCGCCCTGGCCGGTCTCCTCGCCTGCGCCGCCTTCTCGCCCACCCTCACCGCGAAGGGCGTTCCGCTCGACGAGCTCTTCGTCAACGACGCGCCGTCCGTCGCCGCGCAGCAGACCCTCGGGCGGCACTTCCCCGGCGGCTCCGGGAACCCCGCCGTGATCATCGCGAACGCGGACAGCGTCACGCGGGTCACGGCCGCGGCGCGCGCGACCGACGGTGTCGCGTCGGCCGCCGCGGTGACGGAGTCCGGGCGGCCCGGCGGGGGAGCACCCCAGGTCGTCGACGGCCGGGTGCGCGTCGACGTCACCATGCGGTCCGCCGCGGACAGCGACGCGGCCAAGGACACCGTCGCGCGGCTGCGCGAGGCGGTGCACGCCGTGCCGGGCGCCGACGCGCTCGTCGGGGGCTACACGGCCCAGCAGTACGACACCCGGCAGACCGCCGAACACGACCGCACGCTCATCGTGCCGGTGGTCCTCGCCATCATCCTGGTGATACTGATCGGCCTGCTCCGCTCGCTGCTCATGCCCGTGCTCCTGGTGGCCACGGTGGCGCTCAACTTCCTCGCCACTCTGGGGATTTCGTCGCTCGTGTTCCGGCACGGGTTCGGCTTCACGGGCACCGACGCGTCCGTGCCGCTGTACGGCTTCGTGTTCCTGGTGGCCCTCGGCGTCGACTACAACATCTTCCTGATGTCCCGGGTCCGCGAGGAGTCGCTGCGCCACGGGGTGCGCCAGGGCGTACTGCGCGGACTCGTCGCCACCGGCGGGGTGATCACCTCGGCCGGCGTGGTGCTCGCCGCGACCTTCGCCGCCCTCGGCGTGATCCCGCTGGCCTTCCTGGTGCAGATCGCCTTCATCGTCGCGTTCGGTGTCCTGCTCGACACCCTGGTGGTCCGCTCCTTGCTGGTGCCCGCCCTGGTCCGTGACATCGGCCGCCGCGCCTGGTGGCCGGGGGCGCTGAGCCGCGAGCCCGAAGCCGATCCCGAGCCCGCGCCCGAGCCGGAGGCCCGAGGGGGCGAGCGCGTCGAGGTATGAGAGGACCGGGCGTTCGCCGTCGACGGACGGCGAACAGACCTGACATGTCTCGGAGAAACCCGGGCAAGTGCATTCCACGGGACTCGTCGCTCCGGGTCCGACGTCAGAGCTGGAGGTGTGCCGCCATGGGCACAAAGGTGCTGGAACGATTCCCCGCCGGTGCTCCGCGCGGATCCTGGACCGCGGAGGAGTACGCGGCACGACGTCGTACCGAGGGCCTGGCGGCGACGGTCGTGATGGACCTGAAGTCGGACGCCTTCCTCGTGGTCGTTCCGCTCGGCGACGAGGACTGATCGGGGACCGGGCTGACGCGGACCACGAGCGGTCGGCCCGGCTCACCGGCCCGCCCTGCCGCCGATCGCGACCAGAGACGCGCCGTTGCGGCGGGCATGCGTGAGACACGGCAGCCGCACCGGATCGCCCCACCCATCGACGAGGGCGCGCTCGGCCCGGTCGAACGCGGTCCTTCTACGGCGGACCGCGCGCGGAAGCAAGGGGATGGCGTCAGCCGAACCTGCCCTGGACTAGGGTCCCGCCAGACGCCGATGCCACCAGCCGGCCCCGAGCCGCACCGGCGCACTCGGATCGGGGAGGGTCCGCCGCTCGAATTCCTGGTCCAGTCGCGCGACGATCTCTCTCAGCTCACGACGAGCACGCGGGGGCAACGCGTTCAGCATCGCCTCAACGGTGTCTCGGGCGTCCAGTGGGTCGTGGCACGGACAGTTCGCCAATGGCGGGTAGAGCAAGCGGCCCGGGCTTCGAAGGAACTGCTCGAACTGGTCGAGTGAATCGCGAAGGCATCCTGGCCGGAACCGGTCGGCCTCCAGGCGCCGGACAGCAGCCTGGGCAGAACGCCCGAGCCCCGAGATCTGACTGAACCGCCGGGATTCACCCCGGACCAACCGCTTCTGGGCGCGCAACGCGCCGGGCGACCTACGCGGCATCGCCCTTTCGGATCAGAGTCACCTCGGCATGATGGCATGGCGCAGTCTCTGCCCACCTCCCATTACAACGGCCCCTGCCAAGCGTTCGTGCAAGGCGGTGGTCCGGGATGCGAGATCGGTCTGTCATTCCTTGACTGCCCGGACCGGGGGCTGCGACGATCGACGGCATGAAGATGCGACTGGACCTCACGCGGCGACGCCACGTCGACCTCGCGCGTGTCTCCAGTTCCTTCTGTTGCCGCGAAGCCTGACGATCCCGACGGCGGGGTCCCCTTCGCACGGGACGGTTCGCCCGCAGTGATTTCCTCTCTGTCGCGATCCAGCGCGCCTCCCGCCTCTCGCCCGTGTTTCGTCGGCTGAACTCCGGCTGAATTCCCGGACCTCGACGCGTCCTCCAGCAGCCCGCCCTCCTGCCCACAGAGCGTGCGCATGGGCCAAACGCCGCACAGGGGACCGGAGTTCGTCGCGGCATGCGTGGCCTTGACGCGGAGTCCGACGCGCCCGTCTCCGTACCCCGCCCACCTCTCCGCACCCCGTTCACGAAAGAGGACTCATGGCCACCGTCCTGTCCGTCTCCGGCAGCCCCTCGATCTCCTCCCGCACTGCCAAACTCCTGCGCCACCTCGATGCCCGGCTCGCCGCGCAGGGGCACGAGGTGATTCCCCTCGACGTCCGGACGATCCCGGCCGATGCCTTGCTCGGCGCCGACTTCCAGCATCCCGCCATCGTCGAGGCGACCGAACTGTTCGCCCGCGCCGACGGGGTCGTCATCGGCACCCCTGTCTACAAGGCCGCCTACTCCGGAGTCCTCAAGGCCCTGCTCGATCTGCTCCCGCAGTACGCCCTGACCGGGAAGACCGTGCTGCCGTTGGTGACGGGAGGCAGTACCGCCCATGTGCTCGCCCTGGACTACGCCCTCCGTCCGGTCCTCAACTCCATGGGGGCGGCTCACATAGTGCAAGGGTGGTTCACGCTCGACAAGGACATCATCACGGGACAGGACGGGAGCGTCACCGTCGCGCCGGGCACCGCCGAGGCCCTGGCCCAGGTGGTGGACCAGTTCTCGGCAGCCCTGGGTCGTACACCCCTGCTGGCGGTGGCCGGTTGATGCCATCGGCCCCCAAGTCGTAGCCGTTGAAACCGAGTTGACAGCCACCGCCGTCGCCGCCCGGCCCCGCTCGATCGGAGAGCTCCGCCGTGTCCCTCACCTTCCACTGGTTCCTGCCCACCAACGGCGACAGCCGTCATGTCGTCGGCGGCGGCCACGGCACGCCCGCCACCGCCTCCGGAGGGGACCGGCCGCCGACGGTCGCCTACTTGAGCCAGATCGCCCGTGCCGCGGAGGACCTCGGCTTCGTCGGCGCCCTCACCCCGACGGGTGCCTGGTGCGAGGACGCGTGGCTGACGACCGCGATGGTCAGCCGGCACACCGAACGCCTGAAGTTCCTCGTCGCCTTCCGGCCGGGCTTCGTGTCGCCCACCCTCGCCGCGCAGATGGCCTCCACCTTCCAGCGCCAGAGCGGCGGACGGCTGCTGCTCAACGTGGTGACCGGCGGCGAGAGCCACGAGCAGCGCGCCTACGGCGACTTCCTCGACAAGGACGCCCGGTACCGCCGTACCGGCGAATTCCTGCGGATCGTCCGGGACTTGTGGGACGGCAAGACCGTGGATCTGTCCGGTGAGCACCTCCGGGTCGAGGACGCCCGGCTCGCCCGGGTCCCCGACCCGGTCCCGGAGGTCTACTTCGGTGGCTCCTCACCCGTCGCCGGTGAGGTCGCCGCCCGCCACGCCGACGTCTATCTCACCTGGGGCGAACCACCCGCCCAGGTCGCCGAGAAGATCGCCTGGATCCGCGGGCTCGCGGCGAAGGAGGGGCGGACCCTCCGGTTCGGTATCCGGCTGCACGTCATCACCCGCGACACCTCCGAGCAGGCCTGGGCCGAGGCCCACCGGCTCCTCGACGGCTTCGACCCCGAGACCGTACGGTCCGTGCAACAGGGGCTCGCCCGCAGCGAGTCGCAGGGCCAGCAACGGATGCTCGCGCTGCACGGCGGCGGCCGGGACGGCCTGGAGATCCAGCCCAACCTCTGGGCCGGCATCGGCCTGGTGCGCGGCGGAGCGGGCACCGCCCTGGTCGGCAGCCACGAGGAGGTCGCCGAGCGGATCAGGGAGTACCACGCCCTCGGCATCGACGAGTTCGTGCTCTCCGGCTATCCGCACCTGGAGGAGGCCTACTGGTTCGGCGAGGGCGTCCTGCCCCGACTCGCCGCGCAGGGCCTGTGGCAGCACCCGTTCGCGACCCCGCCCGCGCCCGCCGCCCAGGTGCCCTTCACCGGCTGAGCGGACCGGTCGCCCCGGTGACCCGAGCGCCCTCCGGGTGACCCCGTCCACGCGGTCGAACCCGGCGGCCGGGGTGATCCGGGCTCCAGGCGAACCCGTCGACGCCGGCGAACTCGGCGACCAGGGTGGACCGCGCGGCCCGGGCCGATCCGGCGGCCCGGGCGATCGGGCCTACCCGGGTGAACCCAGCGACCCCAGATGCGCCGCGCGCACCTGGGCCGTCTGCCCCTGCACCAGCAGGAACATCCCCTCACGCGCCAGCCGCTGCGCCGGGCTGCGCAGATCCATCGCCCGCCCGCCGCCGGCCACGACCGCCGCCGTGGTGGCCGCCCGCATCACGTCGTACGCCCGTGTCTTGCAGGCCAGCCGCTCGTCGATCCGCTCGGTCGGCACCGGGTGGTCGGCGAGCTCGTACGCCTGCCGTCTGACCTCGTCGAGACGCGCCCGCAGAGCGCCCGCGGTCTCCTTCGCGGAGTCGGCGGGACCGTCCTCCAGCAGGTCGATCGCCGTCGCCGTCACCCCGAACACGGCCGGTGAGGCATTGGTGTTCTTGGGCCGGTCGGTGACCGCCCAGGACTCGTACGGGGTGCGCAGCGCCACCGCGTCGTCGGGGAGCCACAGCCCGTCCAGCTCCAGCGAGACCGTCCGGGACGCGGTGAGCGCGGCGAGCCGCATCGGCGGGGACGGGCGCAGCCCCGGCTGCTCGCGCGCCTCGGTGAACGCGAACAGCGCCTCGGACGCGTCCGTCACTCCGGCCAGCAGCATGACGTCGTTCAGTCCCCAGCCCGTGTACCAGGGGACCGTCCCGTCGAAGCGCCAGCCGCCGCGCTCGCGCGCGACCCGTACCGGGATCCTCGGGTAGGCACGCAACTGGGCGTACGCGACCCCGGAAAGCAGCTCCCCGCGCGCGAGCGGACCCAGTAGGCGCTCCCGCACCGGAAGATCACTCTTGGCCAGCGTCGTCACCGGTGTGTGGTGCTGGGTCTGCACGAACCACGTCGAGCAGCACGCCCCGGCCAGGATCTCCGCGATCTCCCGGACCACCGCCGCGGGCGCCGCCGACCCGCCGTACGCCGCCGGGGCGACGGCCCCGAGCAGCCCCGAACGCTTGACCGCCTCGACGCTGCTCGCCGGGACTCCTTCCTGGTCCACGCGCTCCGCCAGGGGCGCCAGCACCTCCGCCGCCAGACTCCGGGCCGCGGTGACGAGCGGATGCGGTGGGATGGTCATCGAAGAATCTCCCGCTGTCGTCGTGGCGTGTGTCGATCCGGCGCGTTCTCGTTCGTGTAGTCAGTGAGACGCCGAGTGAGAGACATCCGAGGAGGACACATCATGAAGTACTACCTGCTGAGCGTGATGCAGCCGCAGGGCGAGCGGCCCGCACCCGAGGTCCTGGAAAAGATCATGCACAACGTGGACGTGTTCCACGAGGAGCTGCGCGAGGCCGGTGCCTGGGTGTTCGCCGGCGGACTGCACGGGCCGGACACGGCGACCGTGCTGCGGGCCCGCGACGGTGACGTCCTGGTCACCGACGGGCCGTACACGGAGAGCAAGGAGTTTCTGGGCGGGATCTGTCTGATCAAGGCGCCCGACCTCGACGCGGCGCTGATGTGGGCGCGGAAGGCGGCGCTGGCGACCACGCTGCCCATCGAGGTACGCCCGTTCATGCACGAGACGGAGGACTGATGGCCGTCGGCGCCGCCGAGATCGAGGCCGTCTTCCGCGCCGAGTACGGCCGGGCGGTCGCCGTCCTGATCCGCTTCCTGGGCGATATCGACCTCGCCGAGGAAGCGGTCCAGGACGCGTTCATGACGGCCGTGGCGAAGTGGCCGGAGACCGGCATACCGCCGAGCCCGGCCGGCTGGATCATCACCACAGCCCGCAACCGTGCCGTCGACCGGCTGCGCCGCGAGTCCACCCGCGCGGCCCGGCACGCCGAAGCGGTCCGGCTGCACGCCCCGGACGAACCCGTGGAGGAGGGCCCCGTGCGCGACGACCGGCTCCGTCTGATCTTCACCTGCTGCCACCCCGCGCTCGCCCCCCAGGCCCAGGTCGCCCTCACGCTACGGCTCCTCGGCGGCCTGACCACCCCGCAGATCGCGCGTGCCTTCCTCGTCCCCGAAACCACCATGGCCCAGCGGATCGTCCGCGCCAAGGCCAAGATCCGCGACGCGGGCATTCCCTACCGCATCCCGCGCGACGCGGACCTCCCGGACCGCCTCAGGGGTGTGCTGGCCGTCGTCTATCTCGTCTTCAACGAGGGCTACGGCGGCCGCGAGGACCTCTGCGCCGAGGCCCTGCGTCTCGGCCGCCTCCTCGTCGAGCTCATGCCGGACGAGCCCGAGGCGCTCGGCCTGCTCGCGCTGATGCTGCTCATCGAGGCCCGCCGGCCGGCCCGCGCGACGGCGGACGGTGACCTGGTCCTCCTCGCCGACCAGGACCGTACGCGGTGGGACCGGGACCTGATCACCGAGGGCCAGGCCTTCGTACGACGCTGTCTGCGCCGCAACCGGCCGGGGCCGTACCAGATCCAGGCCGCGATCAACGCCGTCCACAGCGACGCGCCGACCGCGGCCGCCACGGACTGGGGCCAGATCCTCCAGCTGTACGACCAGTTCATGGAGCTCGCCCCCAGCCCGGTCGTGGCCCTCAACCGCGCCGTCGCCGTGGCCGAGGTCGAGGGACCGGAGACCGCTCTCGCCCTCGTCGAGCAGCTCGACCTGGACGGTTACCACGCCTTCCACGCCGTGCGGGCGGATCTGCTGCGCCGGCTCGGACGGCACGCCGAGGCACTACGGGCGTACGACGCGGCCATCACCCTGACCGGCAGCGCACCGGAACGCGCCCACCTCGAACGGACCAGAGCGGCCCTGGCGGGGAGCTGACCGCGCGGAGGATCACGGAGGATCACACGCTGAGCGCTTCCCGCACCGTCCGTTCGGCGTCCCGGCCGCCCTCGCCGGACGACGTGACCCGGCCCGCCTCCAGGACGTAGTAGCGCTGCGCGGCCCGCATCGCGAAGCCGACGTGCTGCTCGACCAGGAGCACCGACAGACCGCCCCGGGCCGCCAGGGCGAGAATCGTCTCCTCGATCTCGGTGACCACGGAGGGCTGGATGCCCTCGGTCGGCTCGTCGAGGAGCAGAACCCGAGGCTCCGTCACCAGAGCCCGGGCGATGGCCAGTTGCTGGCGCTGACCGCCCGAGAGGAGACCCGCGCGGCGGCCCGACAGGGCGCGCAGCGCCGGGAACACGTCCAGCGCCTCGGCGATCGCCTCCTTGCCGCGCCGCCGTCCGTCCGCGACCAGCCGGAGATTCTCGGCGGTGGTCAGGTGCGGGAAGACCTGCTGGCCCTGCGGGACGTACGCCATACCGCGGGCCACCCGTTCGTGGGGTTTGCGGCGGGTGATGTCCTCCCCGTCGAGGCGGACGGATCCGCTCTGCGGGCCGAGCAGTCCGACAGCCGCCCGCAGGAGGGTGCTCTTGCCCGCTCCGTTGTGCCCGAGCACCGCCGCCACCCCGTTTCTCGGCACGTCGATGGAGACGCCGTGCAGCACGCGACTGCGGTGGTACCCGACATGGATGGTGTCGATCTCCAGCATCACGCCTCCTGTACGGCGGTCGGTCCGGGCACGGCCGCCGTGGTGTCCTCTGTGTGGGTGTGCCCGAGATACACCTCCTGGACCCTCGGATCGGCCTGCACCTCGGCCACCGTTCCCTCGCTCAGGACCCGGCCCGCGTGCAGCACGCTGACGCTGCGGGCGAAGGACCGCATGAAATCCATGTCGTGCTCGATGACGACGACGGTCCGCTCCCCGCTGATGCGCTCCAACAGCTCGCCGGTGGCCTGCCGTTCGTCATGGCTCATGCCCGCGACCGGCTCGTCGAGCAGCAGCAGCCGGACGTCCCGCACGAGCAGCATGCCGATCTCCAGCCACTGCTTCTGGCCGTGCGCGAGCGTTCCGGCCGGGTTGTCGGCCAGGTCGGTCAGGCCCACCGTCTCCAGCGCACGCGCCACGGACTCGGGCACGCCCTTGCGGCGCCGCAGCATCGTCAGCGGGCCCCGGCCGGCACCCGCCGCGATGTCCAGGTTCTGAAGGACCGTCAATTCCTCGAAGACGGCGGCGGTCTGAAAGGTGCGGCCGATCCCCGAGCGGGCGATCCGGTGCACACTGCGGCCGAGGATGTCGGCACCCGCGAAGCGCACCGATCCCGTCGCCCGGACCAGTCCGGTCACCGCGTCGACCAGGGTCGTCTTGCCCGCGCCGTTCGGCCCGATGAGGAAACGCAGATCCCCCGGCCGCACATCGAGGTCCACCCGGTCGACGGCGGTGAAACCGTCGAAGGTCACCCGCAGTTCCCGAATTTCGAGCCCTGCGGGCGTGCTGTCCGTGAATTCCGTCATGCTGTGTCTCCAGCGAGTCCCTGACTCGCCCGGCGCCGCCTGACGATCGCGGCCAACGAGGCGAGACCGCCCGGCAGGAACGCCAGGGCGACGATGAACAACAGCCCCTGGAAGTACGTCCAGGCCGCGGGGAACTCCTCGGACAGGGCCGTCCTGGCCCAGGCGACGCCGATCGCGCCGAGCACCGCGCCCGTCAGGCTCGCCCGGCCGCCGACCGCGGCGCCGATGACGAGTTCGATGGACGGCACGATGCCGACCAGAGCGGGGGAGATGATGCCGACGGCGGGCACGAACAGCGCACCCGCGAGTCCTGCCATGCCCGCCGCGACGACGTACGCCACGAGCTTGACGTTCGCGGGGTCGTAGCCGAGGAACCGCACCCGCTCCTCCGAGTCCCGGACGGCGACGAGGAGTTCGCCGTAGCGGCTGTGCATCAGCTGACGGGCGAGCGCGATCAGCAGGAGCAGTGCCGCGGCGATGACGAAGTACACCATCCGCTGATTGACCGGGTCGTTCAGGTCGTAGCCGAAGAAGCCCTGGATGTCGGTCAGCCCGTTGGTGCCGCCGGTCGTTTCCTGCTGGCCGACCAGCCAGATCGCGAAGGCCGCGGCGAGCGCCTGGCTGAGGATCGCGAAGTAGGCGCCCTTGACCCGGCGCCGGAAGATGAACGAACCGAGGATCGCGGCGACGGCCATCGGCAGCAGGACGGTCGCGGCGATCGCGAACACAGGATTCGCGAACGGCCGCCACCACCAGGGGAGTTCGGTGGCGGTTCCGTACAGCTGCATGAAGTCGGGGAGGTTGCCGGGTCCGGCGTCCGCGATCTTCAGGTGAATGGCCATGGCGTAACCGCCCAGCCCGAAGAACACCCCTTGGCCGAGTGTCAGTAGACCGCCGCGCCCCCAGGCCAGACAGATGCCGACCGCGACCATGGCTGTGCACAGGTACTTGGCGAGCAGCCCGAGCCGGAAGTCGGACAGGGCGAGCGGGGCGACGGCGAAGAGGACGAGGGCGGCCGCGACGAAGCCGGCAGCGGGGCGAGTCGCGGCGAACCGGTTCCGCCCGCCCGGCAGTTGCCTCGGCTTCGGAGCCAGGGGAGTGGTGGTGGTCATACGAGGCTCCTCGTGCGCAGCGTGTACAGGCCCTGCGGCCGCCACTGGAGGAATGCGACGATGGCCACCAGGACCAGCACCTTCGCGACACTGACGGTGGTCGAGTACTCCAGGACCGACTGCAGCGCGCCCAGCACGAAGGCGACGATTACGCTGCCCTTGAGCTGCCCGATGCCGCCGACCACGATCACCAGGAAGGCGTCGATGATGACGTTGGTGCCCATCGTCGGCCCGATCGGACCGACCAGGGTCAGCGCGACCCCGGCGACCCCGGCGAGTCCGGAGCCGATGAAGAAGGCGGTGCGGTCCACACGCCCGGTGGAGATGCCGGACACCTCCGCCAGGTCCCGGTTCTGCACCACCGCGCGGATCCGCCGCCCGAGCGGGGTCAGCCGCAGGGTCAGGGACAGCGCCACGACCGCGGCGACCGCCAGCCCCAGGATGAACAGTCGGCTGTTGGCGAAGGTGAGCGGGTCGTCGCCGCCTATGACCGTGATGTTCCCGGTGAGGACATCGGGCGCGCGGGTCTGCACATTCGGGGCACCGAAAATGTCACGGGCGAGTTGCTGAAGCATCAGCGAGACACCCCACGTGACAAGAAGGGTGTCGAGGGGGCGGAGATAGAGGCGGCGAATCAGCAGCCATTCCAGCAGCGCGCCGAGCGCCCCCGACACAAGAAATGCGACGGGCAGTGCGACGATCAGTGAAATTCCTGCGCCGGAAATGGACTTCTGCAGCACGTACGTGGTGTAGGCGCCGGCCATGATGAACTCGCCGTGGGCCATGTTGATGACATTCATCTGGCCGAAGGTGAGCGAGAGGCCGAGCGCGATGAGGAGCAGGACGGCACCGATGCTGACGCCGGTGAACAACTGCCCGAGGATCACGGTCATACGGCGGCTCCGGGGAGTGGGGACGCGGGGCCTGTGCGCACAGGCCCCGCGCGACGGGTGGTCAGGAGAGGCCGGAGGCCCAGTCGTAACCCTTCAGGTAGGGGTCCGGCTTGATCGGCTTGCCGGAGTCCCAGACCTGCTTGATCAGCCCGTCGGAGCCGATCCTGCCGATGCGGGCGGTCTTGTAGATGTGCTGGGTCGCGCCGTCCACCGTGACCTTGCCCTCAGGCGCGTCGAAAGTGATGCCGTCGGACGCGGCCTTGACCTTCTCGGGGTCGAACGACTTCGCCTTCTCGACCATCGCCTTCCACAGGTAGACCGAGGTGTACGCGGCCTCCATCGGGTCACTGGTCGGCTTGTCCTGGCCGTACTTGGCCTTGTAGGCCTTCACGAACTTGGTGTTCGCGGCCCCCGGGGTGGTCTGGTAGTAGTTCCAGGCCGTCAACTGGCCTGCCAGGTACTGCGCCCCGATGGACTTGACCTCCTCCTCGGCGATCGACACCGAGACCACCGGCATGCTCTTGGCAGTGAGTCCGGCGGACTTGTACTCCTTGAAGAAGGCCACGTTGGAGTCGCCGTTGAGGGTGTTGAAGACCGCGTCCGCCTTCGAGGCCTTCACCTTGTTGGCGATCGTGCTGAACTCCGTGGAGCCGAGCGGCGCGTAGTCCTCGCCGAGCACCGTCATGCCGTTGGCCTTCGCGTACGCCTTGATCTCCTTGTTGGCGGTGCGCGGGAAGACGTAGTCGCTGCCGACCAGGTAGATCCGCTTCTTGCCCTGGGACTTGAGGTAGTCCAGGCCGGGGACGATCTGCTGGTTGGTGGTGGCTCCGGTGTAGAAGATGTACGGGGACTGCTCGAGCCCCTCGTACTGCACGGGATAGAAGAGCAGGGACTTGTTCTTCTCGAAGACCGGCTTGACGGCCTTGCGGCTCGCGGAGGTCCAGCAGCCGAAGGTGGCCGCGACCCGGTCCTCCCGGATCAGCTTGCTCGCCTTCTCGGCGAACGTCGGCCAGTCGGAGGCACCGTCCTCGCTGATCGGTTTGATCTGCTTGCCGAGCACCCCACCCGAGGCGTTGATCTCGTCGATGGCCAGTTTCAGCGAGTCGCGTACGGTCACCTCGCTGATCGCCATCGTGCCCGACAGCGAGTTGAGCAGGCCCACCTTGACGGTGTCGCCGCTCACGTCCGCCTTCGCGGCCTTGTCGGACGTACCGCCCGCGTCGGTCTTGGCGCCGCATGCGGAGAGCGCGACGACGGCCGCCAGCGCGACGGCACCGGCTGCCGTCCGGCGTCGCAGAATTCGGAAACCGCTGGACAATAGAACCCCCTCGGGCTGTGGAGGAGACAACCTCCTGAAGTGCGGTCCACAGCCTCAAGTCGCCCTGTTTCCATGGTGTTTCGCGGTACTTTCCCGGCCGTATCTTCCCGCTCTCATGAAGCGTTCGGGGGCGCTCGGCAGGGCAACAAAAAATGCCCGGGGCGGAATTCGGCATCCGAATTCATGACACGCCCGAGGCATTCCGATTACTTCCTGCGGGAAGTATCTTGGCGTCGACGAGTCGATGTCAAGAGCCGGGTTCGTGA
Source organism: Streptomyces sp. NPDC026500 (assembly GCF_055567635.1). Taxonomy (NCBI): domain Bacteria; kingdom Bacillati; phylum Actinomycetota; class Actinomycetes; order Kitasatosporales; family Streptomycetaceae; genus Streptomyces; species Streptomyces sp. NPDC026500. Next base: position 298,399 of record NZ_JBVHQB010000010.1, read on the forward strand.
AGGTCGAGCTCGGCGACCACGTCGAAGTCCAGTCCCTCCGCCCGGGCCAGGTAGATGCGTTGGCGCACATGGCCGCCGCGCAGATGCAGCAGCCCCCGGGGCCCCTCGTACGACACGGTCTCGGCCGCCGCCCCGATCGCGGACACGTCGAGGGTCCTGGCCCGGCCGACGAGCGCGGCGAGCAACAGCACGCCCTCGTAACAGGACTCGCCGAGACTGCCGAGGGCCGGCGCCTCGATCCCGAACCGCCCGGCGTACAGGCCATGGAAGTCGAGCGTGTCCTGGTTGGCGAGGGAGGCGAAGAACCCGGCCGTGCTGTAGAGGTCCACGGTGGCCGAAGGGCCGCTGGCCAGCAGCATGTTCTCGTCCATCAGGGTGCTCAGCCGAAGGCAGCGGGTGTCGAGCCCGGCCGCAGCGAACGCCCGGTTGAAGCGCACCGCGTCACTGCCGACGAGCAGCATGATGACCCCGTCCGCCTCCGTGCGCTCGATCCGGCGCAGCACCGCCTCGAAGTCATGGGTCCCCAGAGGCAGATAGACCTCCCCTTGGACGCTGCCGCCGGACTCGCGTGCGTACGCGTGCGCGGCTCGGGCCGTACGGCGCGGCCACACATAGTCGTTGCCCACCACGAACCAGCGGCGTAACCCCCGTTCGTGCGCCAGCAGACCCATGGCCGGGCGCAGTTGGTCGCGCGGGGTCTCGCTGGTGAGGAAGACGCCCGCGGTGTGTTCGCCGCCTTCGTACAGCGCGGTGTAGACGTAGGGGACCCGGTGCGCGACGCGCGGCGCGAGTGCCTGGCGCACCGAGGAGATGTGCCAGCCCGTGACGCCCCGCACGACGCCCAGATCCACCAACGCCTCCACGTGGTCGGCGACTTCGCGTGGTGCGCCACCCCCGTCCACGGGCAGCAGCCGCAGCTCCCTGCCGAGCACCCCGCCCGCGCGGTTGACCTGTTCCGCCGCCAGTCGCGCGCACAGTTCGCAGGTGGGCCCGAAGATGCCCGCCGGTCCCTGCATGGGGAAGACGAGGGCCACGCCGAACACGGAGTCGTCTGCCGTGAACCAGTCGGGCACAGGCGAATCGGGCCGGAACATGGCGTCATGATTCCGGGTCCTCCCGGTGAACTCCAATCCGTCTCGTAGCATGTACACCCTCCGGGAGCGAGGAGCACGATGCCGACCCCATCGCCGCGTCAGCCCCAGGATCTGATGCAGCTGCTCACGCGGGCGGAGCGCCTGGCCGCGCGGCGGCTGCAGGCCGTCCTGGACGAGGACGGCTGTTCCCTCGACGCCTGGCGGGTGCTCGCGCTGCTCTCCGACGACGCGGGCCACTCCATGAGCGCGATCGCCGAGGCGGTCTTCCTCCCGCCGGCCACGCTCACCAAACTCGTCGACCACCTCGTGGACCAGAACCTTCTCTACCGTCGCGTCGATCCGCACGACCGGCGCCGCATCCTCGCCCACCTCACCCCGCGCGGCCGGACGTACTGGCGGCGCCTGGACCGCGAGGTCCGCGCGCGCTGGCCGGTGCTGAGCGACGGGGACGACGAACTGCTGCGGTCACTGCTCGGACAACTGGCGGAGAGTCTTGGCACGGCGGGCGAGCGGTCCACGGTCTGAGTCCGGGCCGTGCCAGGGGACGTCCGGCCCGGGAGCGGCAGCCTCGGCCAAGGCCGCACACCGACGGGACCTCGCCGCCCGCGCGCCGGGCTGTCGGCCAACAGGCCTGCGGGATGGGGCCGTTCAGCCCTGGAGGGACGGCCCTTCGGCATCGGGCACGGCGGGCGCCGCGAGGAGAGAGTGATCCGTGTCGGGCAGCGGCCCGGCATCCTCGGTAGCCTCGAAGGGATCACCACCATGGCCGTGCACGAGCACTCCCACCGGCGCACAGGATTCCGCCTTCCGACGCCGAGCGGGGCGCGGACCGCACAGGCGCCGGGCGAGGCCGCGGCCACCTCGGCGACGGCGGTCGGCTCGTACGCCCTCGCGGGTCTGCGTCTGCTGACCGGGTTCGTCTTCCTGTGGGCCTTCCTCGACAAGATGTTCGGGTTCGGCTATGCCACCCCGTCAGGGAAGGGCTGGATCGACGGCGGTTCGCCCACCAAGGGTTTCCTCGGCGGGGTCGCGGCCGGGCCGATGGAGTCGACGTTCCACTCCTGGGCCGGCGCCGGCTGGGTCGACTGGCTGTTCATGGCCGGCCTGCTCGGGCTCGGGCTGGCCCTGATCGGCGGTATCGCGCTGCGTATCTCCGCGCTGGCGGGCACCGTGATGATGGGGCTGATGTGGGTCGCCGAATGGCCGCCCGCCCGGCACCTGTCCGACGGCTCGCCGAGCATGTCGGTCAACCCGTTCGTCGACTACCACCTCGTCTACGCCGCCGTCCTGATCGTCCTCGCACTGGCCTCCGCGGGCGACACCCTGGGGGTCGGCGGGCTCTGGGCCCGGCTCCCGGTCGTCCGCACGCGCCGCTGGCTGCGCTGACCCCGGACAGGAGGCGGGACCCCCTCCGGGGTTCCGCCGCACGGCCGCGCGGCCCGCGTTGGGCCGATCGGCCCCCATCGGGGACCTGCGGCCCCTGCCCCGACCGACCGTTTCGATACGACGCTGGAACCGGACCCCGATCGGACCTCCGATTCACCCCGATTCAAGAGGTGGACATCATGCCCCGCACTGTCACCGTAGGCCTCGACGGATCTCCCGAGAGCCTCGCCGCCGCCGACTGGGCCGCCCGCGAGGCGCGGCTGCGCGCCCTGCCGGTCAGGCTGGTCAACGTATGGGAAGCGGTCCCGGACCCCATGGTCCAGGCACCGCTGCTCGGCGCCGAGACCCATCAGCACTGGAGCGAGCGGATCCCGCGCGAGGCGGCGGAGGGGATCCGGGCGCGCCACCCGGGAGTCGACGTCACCGCCGAGCAGCTCACCGGCCGGCCGGCCGAGGTGCTGCTGAAGGCCGCGGACGACGCCGAAATTCTTGTCCTGGGCACCCGTGGGCTCAGCGGCGTGGGCGGTTTCATGGTCGGCTCCGTCGGTATGTCCGTCGCGGCGCACGCCGGGCGTCCCGTCGTGTTCGTACGCGCCGGTGAACAGGCCGCGGACGAGCACCTGATGGATCCGGCGGGCATCCCGTCCGCCCTCGCGCCCTTCCACCCCGTCGTGCTCGGGCTCGACACCAGCGGCCCGGACGACGCGCTGATCGGCTTCGCCTTCGAGGCGGCCCTGCTGCGCGCCACGGCGCTGCGGGTCGTGCACTCCTGGAACGAGCCGCCCTACATCGCGTACGGGCTGCCCCCGGACCTGAAGATGAACGCCCGACTGGCCGCCCAGGACGCCGCTTCCATGACGGACGCGCTGCGCCCGTGGCGGGAGAAGTTCCCGGCCGTGGAGATCATCGAGGACTCCCTGTCCGGAAAGCCGGCCAACCACCTCGTCGACGCCTCCCGCGAGGCCTCGCTCGTCGTCGTGGGCCGCCGCGTCCGCCGCGCCGCGCTCGGTGCCCACCTCGGGCCCGTCACCCACGCCGTGCTCCACCACTCCACCGCCCCCGTCGCCGTCGTACCGCACCCCTGATCACCACGGGCCGCCCGCGGCCGTGCTGATCAGGCCTCGATCGCGCAAGGAGAGACATCCATGAAAGCAGCAGTCGTACGAGCGTTCGGTGAGCCGCTGGTCATCGAGGAGCGGCCGGACCCCGAGCCCGGCCCCGGCCAGGTCCGCATCCGGGTGGAGGCCTCCGGGCTCTGCCACACCGACATCCACGCCGCCAACGGCGACTGGCCGGTCAAGCCGAGCCCGCCGTTCGTCCCCGGACACGAGGGCGTCGGCCTGGTCGAGGCGCTGGGCGACGGCGTCACCCATCTCATGGTGGGTCAGCGCGTCGCCGTGCCCTGGCTGGGCAGCGCCTGCGGACGGTGCGAGCACTGCCTCTCCGGCTGGGAGACGCTGTGCGAGCAGCAGATCAACACCGGCTACGGGTGCGACGGCGGCTACGCGGAGAAGATGCTCGCCTGGGCCGACTTCGCCCAGCCCGTGCCCGAAGGGATCTCCCCGCTCGACGCGGCCCCGCTCACCTGTGCCGGCGTGACCACGTACAAGGCGCTGAAGGTCGCCGGAGTCCGGCCGAGCCAGCTGGTCGCCATCTCCGGGGTGGGCGGACTCGGCCACCTGGCCCTGCAGTACGCGAAGATCGCCGGTGCGACCGTTGCGGCGATCGACGTCACCGACGACAAACTCGAACTCGCCGCGGAACTCGGCGCCGACATCGTGATCGACGCCCGCAAGGAGGACCCGGGTGAGGTCCTCAAGGGCCACGGCGGCGCGCACGCCGCGATCGCCCTCGCGGTGAACGAGGACGCCTTCTCCGCGGTGTACAAGGGACTGCGGCGCGGTGGGAAGCTCGTCCTGGTCGCGATGCCGGCGCACGGCACCATCCCGGTCCCGATCTTCGAGACCGTGCTGAACGGGATCTCCGTGATCGGCTCCATCGTCGGGACCCGGCAGGATCTGGCCGAGGTCTTCGACCTGCACGCCGCGGGCCGGACCCGGGTCATCCGCGAATCCCGGCCCCTCGCCTCCGTCAACGAGTCCATCGACGACGTGCTGCACGGCCGGATCCAGGCCCGGATCGTCTTCGACTTCACCGAAGGGAGCTGACCGCGGTGGAGGAGCTGCCCCTCGTCGTGGGCGTCGACGGGTCCGAGCCCGGTATGCGCGCCGTGGACTGGGCCACGGACGAGGCCGCCGTACGCGGTCTGCCGCTGCGTCTGGTGTACGCCTCGCTCTGGGAACGCTACGAAGGAGCCGCCCTCGCCGAGGGGCTGGGCAGGTCCTCCGAGCAGATCATGGCCGACACCGTCGTCGAGGTCGCCGCCGAGCGCGCCCGGCGGCGCGACGCCGCGGTGCGGGTCACCACCGAGGTGGTGCCCGACGACGCGGTGGGCGCGCTGCTCCGGGAAGGCCTGAACGCCACCGCGCTGGTGCTCGGATCGCGGGGCCGCAGCGGTATCGCCGAAAGGCTCCTCGGGTCGGTGAGCCTCACGGTCGCCGCCCGTGCCCACTGCCCGGTGATCGTGCTGCGCGGCAGCCACGACAACCAGGCCAGAGACAGCCGGTACGGGCGGATCGTCCTCGGGGTCGGGGACCCCTCGCACGGCTCGGCCGCCGTCGGCTTCGCCTTCCGGGAGGCGGCCGAACGCGGGGTCGCGCTGGAGGCCGTACGGGCCTGGCGTTGGCCTGCCCACGAGTCGACCGATCACCCGCTGATGGCGGGCGAGCCCGCCCGGTTGCACGAACAGCAGGCGGTGGAGGTGTTGGACAAGGCGCTGAGCGGCACGGCCAAGGAGTATCCGGCCGTGGAGTTGCGCCAGCGCACCGTCGAGGGGACCGCCCGTACGGTGCTGCTGGACGCCTCCACCGAGGCCGATCTGCTCGTCGTCGGGGTCCAGCGGCACGACAGCCACGGGCACATCGGGATGCAGCTCGGCCGGGTCGCCCACGCCGTCCTGCACCACGCGGCCTGCCCCGTCGCCGTCGTACCCCAGCGGGTATGAGCGATTCAGAGGCTCGCCGCGTGATCGGGGACGTAGGTCTGCAGATCGCGCGCCGGGCGGATGTAACCGGTCGACGGCGGCCGGGCGGGCAGTTCCAGCACCGGCGGCGGCACATCGTGGTAGGGAACGGAGGAGAGCAGATGGGCGATCATGTTCAGCCGGGCCGCCCGCTTGTCATCGCTCTCGACCACGAACCACGGCGCTTCCGAGATGTCCGTGTGCACCAGCATCTCGTCCTTCGCCCGGGAGTACGCCTCCCAGCGGGTGATCGACTCCAGGTCCATGGGGGAGAGCTTCCAGCGCCGCGTCGGGTCCTTCAGCCGGCGCCGGAACCGCTTCTGCTGCTCCGCGTCGCTCACCGAGAACCAGTACTTGCGCAGCAGCACACCCTCCTCCACCAGCATCCGCTCGAAGATCGGGCACTGCCGCAGGAAGAGCTGGTGCTCCTCCTGCGTGCAGAAGCCCATGACCTTCTCGACCCCGGCGCGGTTGTACCAGCTCCGGTCGAACAGCACGATCTCCCCGGCCGCCGGCAGATGCTCCACGTACCGCTGGAAGTACCACTGGGTGCGCTCGCGCTCGGTCGGCTTGGGCAGCGCCACGATCTGCGCGACACGCGGGTTCAGATGTTCCGCCACCCGCTTGATCGTGCCGCCCTTGCCCGCCGCGTCCCGGCCCTCGAAGACCACCACCACACGAGCGCCCTCGGTGCGCACCCACTCCTGAAGCTTGACCAGCTCCGTCTGCAGACGCAACAGCTCCCGCTCGTACGCCGCAAGCGGCACCTTCGCCGTCTTCCTGTCGGCCATGCCGTCTCCTCCGCCCAGTGACGCCTCCCGCGAAGCGCTCCGATGACCCGCCTCGCCGACGTACCCCGATGACTTACGGAGTCACCATGCCCAAGGTCGAACACCAGGACAGCACCGTACTGACCGACGACGAACTGCGCACCCTGGACGCCCATTGGCGGGCCGCCAACTACCTTGCCGTGGGCCAGATCTATCTGCTCGCAAACCCGCTGCTCACCGAGCCCTTGACCCCCTCGCACATCAAGCCCCGGCTGCTCGGCCACTGGGGTACCTCGCCCGGCCTCAACCTGGTCCACACCCACCTCAACCGCGTCATCAAGGCGCGCGGCCAGGACGCGCTGTGCGTATGGGGCCCTGGGCACGGCGGCCCTGCCGTTTTGGCGAACTCCTGGCTGGAGGGCACCTACAGCCAGACGTATCCCACCGTGTCCCGCGACGCCGAAGGCATGGGGAAACTGTTCCGGCAGTTCTCCTTCCCCGGCGGGGTGCCCAGCCATGTCGCTCCGGAGACGCCCGGCTCCATCCACGAGGGCGGCGAGCTCGGCTACTCCCTCGCCCACGCCTACGGCGCCGCCTTCGACAACCCGGAGCTGCTCGTCGCCTGTGTGATCGGCGACGGCGAGGCGGAGACGGGACCGCTCGCCGCGTCCTGGCACTCCAACAAGTTCCTCGACCCGGTCCACGACGGCGCCGTCCTGCCGATCCTGCACCTCAACGGCTACAAGATCGCCAACCCGACGGTGCTCTCCCGGCTCCCGGAGGCCGAACTCGACGAACTGCTGCGGGGATACGGCCACGACCCGATCCATGTGACCGGCGACGACCCCATGCAGGTGCACCGCGCCATGGCCGCCGCGTTCGACGACGCCCTGGACCGCATCGAGCTGATCCAGCGCACCGCCCGTGAGGAGGGCGTGGTCGAACGGGCCCGCTGGCCCATGATCGTGCTGCGCACCCCGAAGGGCTGGACCGGCCCCGCGGTAGTCGACGGCCTGCCCGTCGAAGGCACCTGGCGAGCCCACCAGGTGCCGCTGGCCGCAGTACGCGAAAACCCGGAACACCTGCGGCAGTTGGAGACCTGGCTGCGCTCGTACCGCCCCGAGGAGCTCTTCGACGCCGAGGGACGGCCGGTGGCCGACGTACTGGCCTGCGTACCCGACGGCGCCCGGCGCCTCGGCGCCACCCCGCACGCCAACGGAGGCCTCCTCGTCCGCGATCTGCCGCTTCCGCCCCTGGAGCGCTTCGCCGTCCCCGTCGACAAGCCGGGCGCCACCCTGCACGAGCCGACCCGGGTTCTGGGCGACCTCCTCGAACACGTCATGCGGGAGACCTCGGAGCGCCGCGACTTCCGGCTGGTCGGCCCCGACGAGACGGCCTCCAACCGCCTGGACGCCGTCTTCGACGCCAGCGGCAAGGCCTGGCAGGCACAGACCCTGCCGGTGGACGAACACCTGGACCGGCACGGCCGCGTCATGGAGATCCTCTCCGAACACCTCTGCCAGGGCTGGCTGGAGGGCTACACCCTCACCGGCCGGCACGGTCTGTTCTCCTGCTACGAGGCGTTCGTGCACATCGTCGACTCCATGGTCAACCAGCACATCAAGTGGCTGAGGACCTCACGCGAACTGCCCTGGCGCGCCCCGATCGCCTCCCTCAACTACCTGCTCACCTCGCATGTATGGCGCCAGGACCACAACGGCTTCTCCCACCAGGACCCCGGCTTCGTCGACCACGTCCTCAACAAGAGCCCCGAGGTCGTGCGCGTCTACCTCCCGCCGGACGCCAACACCCTGCTCTCCGTGGCGGACCACGTGCTGCGCAGCCGCGACTACGTGAACGTCGTCGTCGCCGGCAAACAGCCCTGCTTCGACTGGCTGTCCATGGACCAGGCCCGCGCCCACTGCGCCCGCGGTGCCGGCATCTGGGACTGGGCGGGATCGGCCGGCGGGGACCGCGACCCCGACGTCGTCCTCGCCTGCGCCGGCGACGTACCCACCCAGGAGATCCTGGCCGCCGCCGACCTGCTGCGCCGCCATCTGCCCGAGCTCGCCGTCCGGGTCGTCAACGTCGTCGACATGACCCGGTTGCTGCCCCGCGAGGAACACCCGCACGGGATGAACGACTTCGAGTACGACGGGCTGTTCACCACGGACAAGCCGGTGATCTTCGCGTACCACGGCTATCCCTGGCTCATCCACCGCCTCGCCTACCGCCGCACCGGCCACCAGCACCTCCATGTGCGCGGCTACAAGGAGATGGGCACCACCACGACCCCCTTCGACATGGTCGTCCGCAACGACATGGACCGCTTCCGCCTCGTCATGGACGTCATCGACCGCGTCCCCGGCCTCGGCGTCCGCGCGGCCGCCGTCCGCCAGAAGATGGCCGACGCCCGCTCCCGGCACCACACCTGGATCCGCGAGCACGGCACCGACCTCCCCGAGGTCGCGGACTGGACCTGGACCGGCTGAGGACCCCGCACCGCAAAGGAGCGCAGGTCATGACCGTACGCGCCCGCGGCTGACGCCCACGGGAGAGGTCGGCCGTCCCCCAGCCGGGGGGACGGCCGGCTGCCCGTACCGCCGGATGCAGGCATGCGCGACGGCACCTGGGAGTACGAGGGCTACGAACCGGCGCAGAAGCCCTGCGCGAGTCGCTGTGCACCCTCGGAAACGGGTACTTCGCGACCCGGGCCGCCGCCCCGGAGTGCGCCGCGGACCCCGTCCACCACCCGGGCACGTATGGGGTGGGCTGCTACAACCGACTGACCTCGGAGGTGATCGGCCACCGGGTCGAGAACGAGGACATGGTCAACCTCCCCCCACTGGCTGCCGCTCAGGGCGCGGACCGCAATCGGGACCCGGCTCACCCCCGGCTCACCCCGAGTCCCGCCGGCTACTCGTCCTCGTAGCGTAGGAGGGTCGGCGCCTCGCCGCGTCAGCGCGCTTGGTCCACGAGGCCGATCCCCGCCTCGCGCTGCTGCGCACGGAGGTGACGAGTGACGGGTGACGGGTGACCGGGCGACGGCCACGGTCGGCGCTGTCAGTGCGGGACCACCGTCACCGGGCACATGGTGCGGCCCAGTACGGCCTTGAGCGTGGGCCCGAGCGCCGTACCGCCGCGGCCGAGGACCAGGAGCCCGGCCGAGTCGGAGGCGTGGACGAGGGCGGTCGCCGGGCTCTGGAGCCGGACGTCCTCGTAGACACGCACCCTCGGATACTCCTCCCGCCACGGCCGCAGCGCGTCCGCCAGCAGCTGGACCTCCTGGTCCTCCCAGGCACCCCGGTCCTCCTCGGGCGGTGCGACCGGCAGCGACGGTCCGGCGGGAGCGGGGAGGCGCCAGGCGTGGACGGCGTGCAGCGGCGCGCCGCGCCGCACCGCGGCCTCGAAGGCGAAGCTGGTGACGGCATCGCACGGACGGCGGGCGTCGATACCGAGCACCACCGGCCGGAGCCCCTCGGGCCCGGGGTCGTGACCGTCAACCATCTTCTGCGCCATGGCAGTTCACCCTTCGTCGTCCGTACGGGAAGCAACACCGATATGGCTCTCATGCTGCATGGTGCCTTCAACCGTGCCCTCAACTGCGGCACCCTGCTTCGCTACGGGTACAGCAACCGGTGAGGTCCGACCGCTTCGCTGCGGGTACAGCAAGCGCTCAGACCTCCAAGGTGGTCAGATCCCGACGGAGAACCGTACGAGCCGCCCGAGTCGCATCTCCGTGAACCTGCCTGACGATCTGATACTCCTCGGACGTCACGGTGGAGCCGGAGGCCAGCGTCTCGCGGACCCGACGGAGCGAGAGGTACGAAGCATCGATGGCGTCCGCCACATCGGCGGCCGCCGTCAAAATGAGTCGTTCCCGTGCCTCGTCGCATCCGGATGTCTGGAACGCCTGACGTATGTTGGCCGCCCGAGTCTGCGGGTCCGTATGGTCCTCGTCGGCGGCCAGTCGCATGGCCTCGTGCGCTCGGCGCAGGGCGACCAGACAGTCCACATACATGGTCCGGCGCTCCTGCAGCCTGTTGTCCCTGACGGTGCGTCGCCAACGCAGGTGCTCGCCGGCCAGAGTCGCCCCGACCCCGAACACCGCCCCAAGACCCGTCCCTACGAGAGTCGCCCACTCCACGCCGAAGATCGTGCCACACGGGTGCCCCCCGTTGTGACTCCCGTGCACTCCCGAACGGCCCTGCCACGCCAATCCGGTTGATCACGGTTGCGCCATAAAGCTTGGCACGAGCAGCGGCTCGATCAATGATCTGGTGTACCTCGGGAGGAATCATGATCGGCAGACAATTGAGTCTGTTCGCTGCGGCCGCGGCATTAGCAGGCACCCTCACGGCGTGTGCTTCGTCGACGCCATCGGCCACCAGCACCAAGAGTGGATCGGGAAGGCCGAGCGCCACCGCCCTGACATCGCCGCCAGGCGCTCCTGCATCAACGTCGGCGATCCGGTCGCTGCCCCTGGCTCGACTCAAGGCGGGACTGCTCCGCGCCACGGATCCGCCGCACGGCCCGTTCACGACGGACGACGCCATGGGCAGCAACCCCGGTGGTGTCTACAGCGAGCGTCACAGTTCGATCAGCGACCAGCCGCCCGTCGACGGCCCGTTCGGAATCGTCCTGGACGCGGACACGCAACCGTGTTCGCGGCTGCTCAACGCGATCGGTTACGGGAAGAAGGCACCCGCCGCCGATGCCTATGCCGGGATCGGCCTGATCAGGTCCGATCGTGTGACCTTGATATCCGAGATTGTGGCCGGCTACCCACGAGGCGTCGCTGCCAAGATCGTGTCCGATGTGGCGACCGCCGGCTCGACATGCCAGACCGTCCACAGCAGGCGGGCAACCGGCACCGTGGCAACCGAACCCCGGCCCCTCACCGTTCCGGGACTGGGTGATGCGAGCGCAGGAATCGAGTGGTCCATGGGCAGCACGGTCGGCTCCTCCGACAATGTGCTGGCCGTGGTTCAGGTCGGAGACAACGTGGTTGAGATCGAGGGCGTGCTGATCGCATCGACCAGCACGGTCAAGTTCGATCGAACGATGCTGAACCAAACATTGGCCAAGGCCGTCGCAAGACTTCAAGCCGCGGGCTGACTCTGCCCTGGAGATGCCGTCATCGCCGTGCATGTGGGGCGCACTCTGGAACCACTGCCGCCACAGGCCGCCCTCGTGAAGGAAATGGCTGGCCCGGTCGCTGTGCAAGACGGAGTCGGTGTATGCCAGCGCGCCCATGGCTGTCGGCTGGTCGTAGGCAAGGTCAGGCCGACGCAGGTACCGATCCAGGTAAGCGGCGAGCAAGTCGGCGTCCCCTGCGGTGCCGAAACTCGCCAACGCCACACAGTAGGCCCCACCCGCGCAGCAGACCTCGCTCTCCAGCAGCAGCGCTCCCAGGCGTTCGCGGAAGTGGTCACGGCCCGAGACGGCGGCGAGCCATGCCGCGGTCCGACGCTCGCGCCAGCTGCCTTCGAAGAGGATGGTGAGCTCGGCGTCGGTAACAGCCCTCGCATCAGCGGCCAGGGCATGAACGAAAGGCTCGTACTCCTCGCGCGACATGCGAAGTACCGCTCCGCCGAGCTTCAGGTAGCGGCGCGCGGGGAGGCAATAGCGGCGGTACAGGACCTGTATCTCGGGGTCGTAGCGGATCACCACTCCATCCTCTCGCGACGAGCACGTAGCTGAGGGCGTGGGGCGACGCCTGCGGTGGCCCCGAGATGGGTGGGACGCCACCGGGGACCCAGGTCGGGTGAGCAGGGTTTCGACAGCACGCAGCGTTACTGCTCCAGAGAAGTTGATCCAGATCCCGAGGTGGGACGTCGGTTGTTCGCGACTTTGGGAGGCACCCGGATCTACGGTCGGGTGATGTTCACGAGTTCTGGGTTCTGGCACAGATCTTGGGGAGCGGTCGCGGAGCGTTACCCCGATCGTCGATTGTGAGGAGTCGGGTTCGCGTGAGACCGCGTACGCCTTGGCCTTGGACGGTCAGAATTGACGCTCCCTCAGGTGTCTGTCGACAGCTGCTGCGGTCGGTTGTGGACGGTGATGGTGCTGGTCATGCAGACCGATGCACCGTTCTGGCACTCGCTGGTGTTCGGTGGAATCGACGAGGTGGATGTCGAGGCGGTCACGGCCGCGTTGGGCACGGTCGAGGTGGTGGCGAAAGGCCGCGCGGCCGGGGCGGCATGTCCGGACTGCGGCTGCTTCTCAGACCGAGTCCACGACCGTTACCAGCGCAGGCTGAAGGATCTTCCACTCGCTGAGCAGGGCCTGGCGATCCGGCTGACGGTCCGACGCTTCATCTGCGGGTCGGCGGACTGCCCACGCCGAACGTTCGCCGAACCGTTCTCCCAGCTGACCGCCCCGTACGCACGGTTCACCACGCGGCTCAACCACGCCCTGGAGCGAGTGGGGCTCGCCTTGGCGGGGCGGGCCGGCGCCCGGCTGGCGGCCCAGCTGGGCTTCGGCGCCGGAAGGATGACCTTGTTACGCAGGGTCATGGCATTGCCTGATCCGCAGTTCAGCACGCCGCGGGTGCTGGGCGTAGACGACTTCGCGATCCGCCGCGGCCAGACCTACTCCACCGTCTTGACCAGCGTCGAAGACCATCAAGTGGTCGATGTGCTCCCGACACGTGAAGCCGGGCCACTGGCCGCCTGGCTGATCCGCCATCCCGGCGTGGAGATCATCTGCCGTGATCGGGCGGGCGCATACGCCGAGGGCGCCCGGCGCGGCGCCCCCGACGCTCTGCAGGTCGCCGACCGGTTCCACCTGTGGCAGGGCCTCGGCCGAGCCGTGGAGACGTGCGTCGCCGCCCACCGCGACTGCCTGCGCAACCCGTCGCCCAACGGCATGCCACCCCAGGACACCCGCCCAGCTCCCGGCCGGTCGCAGGACGACTCGGAGCCCGTCGGTCGGCGGGCCGAACGGAAGAAGGCAGCGCACGCCCTGGTCCACGAACTGCTTGCCCAAGGCCACTCGCGCCGGGCGATCGCCCGGCACCTGAGCTGGGGCCTCAACACCGTGCTTCGATATGCGAGCGCCGCCCGCTGGCAGGACACCATCCGCGAGAACCAGCCCCGGCCCAGCAGACTGGGCCCCTACAAGCCCTACTTGGAACGGCGATTTGCCGAGGGATGCACCAGCGTCACCCGACTTCACGGCGAGCTGATAGCCGAGCAAGCTCCTGTCACCTACGGCATGGTCCGCGCGCACATCGCCACATTGCGCGGGGCTCCATCCGGGGCGCCGCCCCGGCCGCCGACGGTGCGGCAGGTGACCGGCTGGATCACCCGGCACCCCGCGACCCTGACCGAGGAAGACCGCGCTGGCCTGAAGGAGGTCCTGGCGCGCTGCCCCGAGCTGGACAAGGCCGGCGAACATGTCCGCGACTTCGGCGAGATGTTCACCGACCGCCTCGGCTCCACGCTCCCCACCTGGATCGACGCCGTCGACGCCAGCCAGCTACCCGGTCTCACCGGCTTCGCACTCCACCTGCTCCGAGACCTCGACGCCGTGACAGCCGGGCTCACCCTCGACTGGAACTCCGGCGGCATTGAGGGTGCCGTCAACCGCATCAAGAAGATCAAGCGGCAGCTCTACGGCCGAGCCGGATTCGAACTACTCCGCAAAATGATCCTGCTTCAGTGACTCTCCGCGATCGCGACCCCAGATGTTTCGCCAGAAACGCCTTCTGACCTCACTCGTCAGAAGCGCGGCCCGACACTGGGATGTGAGACCAAGGCACAGGCCGCGATCTGCAGTTGCGCTTTCCATGCCGCCTCGTCGAGTCCCAGCGTGTACTCGATGCAGCACGCGCATGGCGGGAGTAGCGCCACGAATGCCTGCTCCTCGGCGGTCTCGACCTCCATCTCCGACCACTCGTCCGATGCCAACTCGGCAAGATCCACCTCCCCGGCGCTGAATCGCGCGGCCAGCCTGCGCAGTGCGTATCGTCGGGCCACGTGGTGATCGGGCAGAGTGATCCCCAATTCTTCAAGAGCCTGCTCGAATGTGTCACGGATGTCCCGGGGGTCCGCATGACGCGGCAGACCGGCGAGCTCACACAGGGTCGGCGTGTCCATTCCCATTGCGAGTGCCTGGGCAGCGGTCATCGGCAGGTCTTCCGGACACACGTGATCCGCCTGATACAGCCACGCTGTCTCCACCAGGGGCGGATAAGCGCTGCGGACAGGGCTGTCGGGTTCGGATGTGTCGTCTATCGCTGCCATGATTCATACGATGCCAGCACGGCTCGCGAGAGTGCCCGGCAATTTCGACTGTCCCGGCAAACCGCCCACGGGATGACCCAACCCATGCGGTTGCCCCGGTGACGCTCCGCGACCGCACCCCAAGATCTGTGCCAGAGCCGAGTTTTGACAGCACCGGGCTCCTTGCCAGGGCGCCATCGGGTTGCTCCTGGTGAAGCGCACTCCCCGAGGCCTTCTGCCAGCAGGTTTCGGCGCACGGCGTCGGAGTAATCCCTTGCCGGGAAGGGGCCCCTCGTGCTGACACTGATCCCATGGCCAGGGCAACGAGGGAACCTCTACCGGGAGGCGGTGTCGTCCTGGCCGTACCGGACGGCCTGTCAGGCCCGCCCCTACTGCGCTTCGAGCGGGTTACGGACCGCAAGTGGATCCTCCGGCAGGGTGAACGGCCGCTGATCCAGGTCCGATCGGAGGGCGACGGCTGCTGCCGCGACCTCCACCTGCGCCGCCTGCCCGGCCACCGCTCCCCACTGCCGCCTCTGACCGCCGCGGCGATGCGGGCCGGGGCCGACTGGCCGCACCGATACGCGCTGTGGCTGGAGGAGACGGGACTGGGCCCACTGCACTACGGGCGCTGGCTGCTGACCCCGCGCTCCACTTTCGCTCCGGGTATCTGGGATTGTGACCTCGTTCAGGACTGGCCGGACGCCACCCTTGAACTGCTCTGCGGGGGTGGCTGGCACGGTGTCTTGCCGCTGCGTCCGCTGCCGGCACCGGACGCCTCGCGCGTGAAGGCGTACCGCAAGCACGCCCGGGAGGGCACCCTCGCCCCGGTCCTGCTGTGGTGGGTGTCCTTTCTGGACGGGTGGTTGCTCCTCGACGGTCATGACCGGGCTGCTGCCGCTCTGGCTGAGGGCATGCAACCGGCCTGCGTGGAACTGGTCCGCGTACCGGACGACGCCGACTGGCGGGCGACCGCCGAGAAGATCACCGAGGCGCACGAGGAACAAGTGGCGCGACTGGCCGAGCGCCCCGCGGGCCCGCACACTGCACGTGAACGGCAGGTGCTGGAGCGGGGCTACGCCGACGTGATCTCCACCCTGGCGTACGACGCGAACGCCACTCCCGTGTTTGAACGTCCCCGCGACTGACCACGTCGTGCTGTGCCTCTGCGCGCCAAAGGGCGGATGCGGCACCGAACTCGGCGTCGTCTGGGGCGGCTCTGTACTACCGGACCCGGAGGAGCGCCAGGTGTTTGCCTCCAGCTCGGCTTCCGCGAGACGGTATCGCCGACGACCCCGAGCGGGGTCTCTGCTCGATGGCCTGCTGGCCGAGGGCGGCAGGCCGACACCATATGACGACGTCGTTTCTCGTGAATTTTTATCGCCCTCAAGATCGCTACGTGCTGCCCAACCCGGTGTCCAAACGCTGCTGCTTCAAGTGAATGGAGCCACCAGTCGAAGGGTGGACACGTGATCAGGCGGGCGGAGGTCCTGGCAACATGGGCCCGTGAACATCGCGAACGACTCGGACGACCCGCTCAAGCTGCTCATGGGCTTGGAGGTCAGCGCCGTGTCTTTCGTGCGCGACTTTGTCGAGCTGCACTTCGACGGACCGGTATTGCGGGCCCTGGGCGACCCGTTCGGGGTGTACGGGGGCCGTGAGTGGCGCTTTCCCGAACCGGAGTCGCTCGAGCCCATGCGCTGCTACATCGGCAAGACCGTCGACGGTTGTGAACTGGTTCCGGACCAGATCCTCGTCCTGCACTTCGGGGAGCACCGCTTCGTCATCCCGGTGGACGGCGAATCGAGCCGGGGCCCCGAATCGGCCCACCTCGTCGGCGTCGACGAGAGCGGCCGGCCTTCCGTCCTCGGCGGGATGTGGATCTGGTAGCGATCGGCGACGCCGATCGCGGTGGCCAACTGTCGTTCGCCAGACTGGCCCTTGAGGACACCTACGGCAAGGTCGTCCACGGATCGACGGAGCTCTCGTTCCGACAGCGACTCCCTTGCCACGGCGAGAGGATCACATCGGCACTGTGGCCGGTTCCGTAATGATGGTCGTTACGGGTCGAACAGCGAGCCATCAGCTTGGGAAGCTGCGAGCATTTGAGGCCAGATTCGGGTGCTGACCTGGGCGGACGGCCGGTGAGCGGTCCCGTCGTGCCTGGCCGCTTTTACCGTGATTCCTCGCTGTTCCTCGCTCGATCTGGTGCGCTGATTGATCTGCTGTTCTGGTCCGTCGGTCGTCTGGGTGCTGTGGACGCCGAGATCCTGTGGCTCACGGTGGATTACGTTTCGCAGGCAACTCCGTCGCCGTCTCGGTCGAGATGGGGTGCGTAGCCAGGCTCGCCCTGATGGATGTTCACGGCGCCCGCAGCTCGTGCCTCGTCGCAGTTCTCGTAGTAGGGGGAGGCTTCGCTGGGTGGCGGCTCCGGCGCGGTCACCTCGCGTACGTCAGCCGCGACGATGGTGCCGCTGTGAACCGTGTAGGTGCCTTCGAAGACCCTCAGTGAGCCGTCGGTCTGCGTGGCCTCCAGCCTGACCGAGACGGTATTGCGGTCCGCGCTGAGGATGTGAACTGTGTCGTGGGTGGTGGTGGCGAACCCGTTTACGAAGGCTGTGTAGGAGTCTGAGAGGTTCTTGCCCCCGAGGCCCCAGGCTCGCCGATAGTCGTGAGCGTTGATGGCGGCGTAGTACTCGCGGACGACGGACGACGCGTCGGCGACCGTCGGGGGAGTCGTCGGCCGGGGGGACACGGGCGCCGGCGTTGTTGGCTCGGGCGCCGATGACGTGGACTCGGGTGGTGGAGTCGTCGGCTCAGGGACGGTTTTGGTCACTGAGCCGGGGCTCTGCGTCGGGGTTGAGTCGTTGTCCCCACAGCCGCTCATGCCTATCACTGCGGCTACTAGCAGCGGCACGACTCCCACATGGACGAGGCGGCTCATGGCATCACCTCACAACATGAGGCTTCTCCCCTTCAGCCTGCGCCGCCATCCCCGGAACAGCAACGCGTGGTGGACAGGGCACCCGGGCGGACCGGAATTACCTTGGCACGGTCCCAGGGCCTGTCTGGCGATTCTCGCCGTGCGACAGCTGACGCCGGAGCCTCGGCCGGCCGTGTCAGCCGATGGCGTCGATCATGCTCGTGAGGCGGTCCCACTGCGTAGCGGATAGCCGGTGCGGGTTGCGCCCACCGGGCATGGTGACGATGGTCGCGGTGGCGAACGTCGGCTCGGCCCGTACAGTGTGGGCCGGAAGGGGAGTGGACAGCCAGCGTTCGACGGTCAGCGGGACGAAGTGGGCAGGCGCGGGCGGCTCGGCCCAGAACGCGGGGTTCGGGTTCCCCTCCCAGCGGGCGGGGCCGGTGAGACTACCGCGGGCCACCACGCCCCCGCGCGGCCCGGAGAGCCAGAGTACGAACGGATCGCCGGCGGCCAGCTCGCCCCACAACTGCGAGACTCGCCACGAGTCCAACTCGTGTCCGGAGCGGCGGAACGCCCCCAGGTCAAAGGTCTTCGGATTACAGGTCAGCAGCCACCCGGCGGTGGTTTCGTCTCCTCGTCGTCCGTGCATGTTCTGATGGCCCTCCGCTCGGCGCCGGATCGGCGCGCGGCCTGACCTGCGACTTCGATACCTCATGAGGCGATCGTCAGTTCAACCGTAAGGCACCCTCGTTGACCGTGGCTGACTCCTGCATCTGGCACGTTTGTGGCACGGTTCTGGCACGACTGGGCGGGTGACGCTGGCCGACGCCAAGACGTTGTCAGTGGTGGATGTTAGCTTCTGGCGATGGGCCGGTTCGATGTCCCCATTGACGGGCACGGCGGCCAAGGGGGGCGGGAATTGAAAGGTCCCCGGGTTCGCCTCGGGGCTCCAGTGGCGCCAGCGCACCGCCCCCCTCCCACCGCTCCTTGGTGACGAGACTTCTTCGTCCCGAAGCAACTTGGGTGGGGCCTCCACCTTGGGCCGTTGTGCTGCTCGCCTGTGCTGATGGTCCGCAGGAGTCCGTGCTCGTCCGCCGTTGTGCGTCGGCGTTGTCACGCAGCTAGACACTCACCGCATGCCTACACGATGCGGCACAGCCGTGGCATGGTCGGCATTGGCCGGGTGGAACGATGGCTCAGTGGACATAGCTTCGGAACTGCGCGCCCTGATCGGCTCTTTGTCGCGGGAAGAAGGGCTCTTCGGCCTCGTGGTCGACAAGGCCGGCGGATCCGTTCCGGAAGTTGTCCACCAAGTGGCCGCCAAGGCGGAACAGGTATGGAAGGACTATGCCGTAGAGGGGGCGGTGGGCCCCGACACGCCCTCGGAGGTCGAGGGTGCACTCTCGCCGATTGACGATGAACGCGCCGTAGAGCTCCTGACCTACCTGGCGACCGATGACCTTGTGTTCCCGGGTACACGACGCCGAGACCGTCCCCACGCCCATCGAGCGGCGGAACGTGTGGTGCGCCTGCTGGGCTACCAGTCCGTCTGGTACACAAACATCAGCGACCTCTCGCCGGGGGCACGGGCATGGGACCCGGTCACTCGGCATACCTTCGATGGGGTCGTTGCGGGCACCGGCGGCAACTTCACCGTGGTGTTGTTGCAGGTGGGTGAGGACTGAGCCCCGCTGGAGAGAAACACCCCATCTTGCCTGACGGCTAGCCCTCGGGGGAAACCCGTTCGGTCACGGGGGCCTGACCTGGCCGTTCGCCGCCCCTGCTCGTAGCTCACCTGTCACTGGCTGTCGCCGTCGATCGCTGACGAGCGCCCTCGCACGGCCCAGGGACGGCCCAGCGATCGAGCGTCGGCCGACATCGCCGAGTGATCGTCTGACTCCACCCTTCGAAGGCATGGCCTCCATCGCTCCGGGTTGAGAGGCTGAGCCGGTGACTGACGATGAGGTTGTCGAGGCGTTGAGGCCCGTGGCCCGGACGGGTACCTTGCCGCCGCCCGCGACAACGGAGGCTGTCGCCGAAGCGGAACGGATCATCGGGTTCCCCCTGCCTCCCCTCCTGCGACGCCTGTACCTCGAAGTCGCCAACGGCGGCTTCGGCCCGCGCGAGGGAATCCTGGGAGTGAGCGGGGGGCCTGTACAGGCCAATTTCCGGGACATCGCCGAGCTGTACCAGGACGGTTTGGATCCATCCGGCTGGATCCCCGCCGGCCAGGTGCTCATCTACGACCGGGGCTGCACCATCTGGTCACTGGTCGACTTCGGCGACCCCGCGGGCACCGTGTGGTGCACCCATGACGGAGAGCACTGGCTCCAGGGCATCACCCTCGTGGAATGGCTGGCCGGCACGGTGACAGGAACCCTGGAGCTGGACGCATTGCTGGAGAGTCAACCCGCCAGGCAGATCGACTGACCCACTGCCCCGGACCGGTACTGCTCTATCGGGTGGCAGCGTTTCAGCCCGCGACCTCTTCGTCCCGAAGCAACTTGGGCGGGGGCGGTTCCTTGGGGTGGCGTGGCTCTGAGCTGCTGGGCTGGTCCGTGAATGTCCGTGGGCGTCCGCCGTTGTTCGTCGCCGTTGTCACTCAGTTACTGATGATCTTAGCGTCATGTCGCCGGACGGTTGACGAGACCTCCAGGTCAGACACGCCTTCGTCGGGCGACATCACGCCCGGAATCTCAGTAGACACTCATGTCGAGTCCGGCACAGTCGTGTTTCCCGGCCGATCTGACATCTGTGGTGCGGCCGCCGCCATGAGCGCCCGACGAACCCCGCGCCGGCTGTGCTCCCTTTCCAAGCCGCTCTCCTCGATTGCCTTCCGAAGCGCGAGCTCGGCCGCTTCACTGGCCTGCTGAAGTCTCGCACCTTCAGCATTGGCGTCAGGGCTCCAGTCACCCACCGGCCCGTGCGCACGAACATGCTCGACCACCCTCAACCGAGCGGCATACACACCGATTTGCAGAGCGATCAAGGCCCGCGGAAGGGGAATGTCGACCATGAGCGGAGGCTAGTTGCCAGAACCTCAGCTTGGGAAGCTGAGGTGCTCTGGCGCCTGGTGCCTTACTGACCTGCAGCTAAAGGGTGTTGGAGTTCCCAGCGGCCGCTGATTCAGTGCCCGCTGTTCCCCGTGGTTCCCCGCACGACCTGGCACGCGTCTGGCACGCGTCATTCGTCGTCGCACCTCTCCAGAACCAGACTCGCGGACCCCTCTTCGAATCCGTTGTGCTCCTCCAGGTGGAGATGGGCGCCATCCGGTGTGCCGTCCTGGGCGAGTGTGAGCAGGTGGCCGGCCAGGGTCCTCAGCCCCGCGGCGTTGGCCTCGATCACGATTTCTCCGCCCAGGGCGCGTACCTCGATGCGTGCGTCTTCCTCCCACGTGAAGACTCTGGTGATTCCATCAGTCACCGTACTGACGTGAGTAGTCATCGACGGAGCGATCTGGGGTTCAGGGACCATGCCCAAGCATCCCACCCCTCATCCAGGCCGGGGCCGTCCGCGGCGATCACCGAAGGTGCACTCTTTCCAACTGTGTTGGTGCGTCCCGTGGCCGCGTGCGGGGCCGTTCGCCTGTGTTCATGTGCGGCCGGTCGTCTGAGCGGCTACTGCCGCTGGTTTCGTCTGAACGGCCGTGAACGGCGCTGAACGAGACGGAAACTGAGACGGACGGCGGGGCTGGGTTCGCTAGCATCTTCGCTGTTGGAGGGGGTGTCATGGCGCTGGTCCGTAAGGGATCACGACGGATCGTTGTCGACGGCACGGTCTACCGCTGGCGGCTGCGAGGCAGGCCAACGTACGACCAGGGCCTGGCCTGGTCGCCGTGCACATTCGCGGTCGAGCATGCTGAAACGCCCGGCACGACGCTCGTGGTCACCACCGACCAGCCGCATTCGAGCAATTGGATCGTTCGTGAGGCTGAGCCTGTACTGCCGTCCGGTGTGGCTGCGGCCATTCGACTTGCCTTGCGTGAGGGCTGGACCCCGACGGCTCCGGGTTCCGCGTTCCACCTTGACCAGTCAGCCGGCTTCACGCCCTGGTACTGAGCGATGTAGAGAGTGAGCACCTCTTTCGGAGTTCGATCGGCACCCGCCCCTGGTGCCGTCGTCGCCAGGTCTGGCGGTCGTGCGGGGGCGCTGGCGTATCCCGCCGTCCGGCCTCGTTGATGTCAGCCATGGATGTCAGACGGCTCTGGCATCCTGCGCCAGTGACAATGACATGGGCTGCCTTCTGGGCACAGATAGCCACCCTGAACGGCGAAGCCACGGAGGCGAGCTGCCTGCGCCTGGCCGAGGAGCTGAGCCGCCGTTCCGTCCCCGACATCATCGGCTTCGCGGAACGTCATGCCGAGGCTCTCTACCGCTTGGACCAAGAGAAGTTCGGGACGCTTCCGGTTGCCGACATGACGGACCGGAACGGCGAGCCCCTCCCGCAGTCTGCCGACGTGTTCCTGTACGCCCGTTGCGCTGTCGTCGCCGCAGGTCGAGCCGTATGGGAAGGCGTCTTCTTCGACGTCGACAAGTTCGCCCTGTACACCTCCACCCAGTTTGACGGGGAGTGGCTGCTGTACGTGCCGGATCAGGCGTACGAACTCGCTACCGGGAAGGAGTGGGACCGCTTGACCCGGTACTGCTGCGAGAGCTACTCCAACAGGGATGGATGGCCGGACCTGGAGAGCTGAGATGGACTACCGCTTGATCGGGCACGACTGGGGCGCGGCGCCTTCTGATCCGTAGCTCTAGCCAGTTCGGTCAACGACGGTCATTCCGGTCGCTCCGAGGGCCCTGAGGGGCGCCAACGGGCGGGGGCAGTCGATGGGGTTGCGGTACCGCGCTGCTGTACGGCTTGCTTCGCTGCCAGATTCCGGGCGTGAGCTTCGCGTCGTAGTCGGCGTTCGTAGTCGGCGATCTGACGGGCCACGGGGACGCTGGTGGCTGTACGGATCAACCGCTCGTTTTCACGATCCACCAGGAATGGACCGTTGCCTCCCAAGCGTGGGCGCTGTCCGCTCTGACCGTCCCAGGCCGCGCCCCAGTAGAAGATCCACCCGAACGACAAGGCCTCCACCCGCAGGATCTGAAGGTCGTACTCGACGCAGCCCCGTTCGTCGTCGATCTTGGCAAGCACCAGTCGGCGCGCGTCCTCCTCGGTCAGCATCGCCCAATGGTGACATGGCTCCTCCACATGCCGGGACGTCTCTCACACGCTCCCGTACACCCGCTTTAGGAGCGAGGTTGGGCGATCTTGGGTGTGACCTGCGGATTCCCTAGCCTGACGGAGCCCGGCGGAACTCACCCCTATGAACCTCGGTTCCCCGTGAGTCCCCGTCCGTTCTGGCACGAGAGTGGCACGGCCGGGGGCCGCGCCCTGTCTCCTCGATGTGAACTATGGGCACGAAGGTTGCAAAGGTCTGCTCGCCTGGTCAGACGGCCGTGAGCGGCTACTGCCGGTCAGCTGCGGTCTTCGCTACTGTGCGGCACCTTCTGGGCGCGTGCGGACCTTAGGTGTGCTTGCCCCGGTACCCGCCAAGGCGGGTGCGCCTGCCCTGCTGCATGCCACGGTCTGGCGAAGTCCCGGGTGCTTCTGGTGCGAGCCGTCCCGCCTGACCTCTGGCGACACACACCATCACGTGTCCAGTCTGCAGAAGATCAAGGAGGCAGCCGACGCTCAACCACCAATAGAAGGCCGGGAGTACATGGGCAGTGAGTGCCGAGTATATGAAAATCGCGGCAAAAAGGGCAGATGTAAAAAAATTGAGCACCAGCAGTGGCCAGCCGGAATCCGTTTTAGCTCTAATAAATTTCTGCCAAGTCGTTCGTGGCACTTGAGTGGGATGCGGGCTGAAGCGGCGTTTAAACCCGCCCACAAAAGATCGCTGCGTCATGGGGGTATGGAACAGTTGAAGACAACGTCTGCGCAAGCACCTGCTACGGAAGATACCGGCGCGGCCAGTTGAGTCTCAACGCCCGAGTTAAGCCAGCGATGCATCGTGGGCCGATTGAAGCCCCGAGTCGTCGGCTGGGCGTGGGTTTTCCCTCGGCCTACATCCTTATCAGGTCGGTCGCAGGTCATCATCGCCAAGGGTCGGGCCTTGCTCTTCCTCGGCCGGCACACCGCTGACGTTCGCCGTTGTCCGGTGCGGTTCGGGCTTGTTGGTGTCAGCTAGTGATGTCAAGAGTCGGGTTGCCCGTAGCGTGGTTCCGCCGAGGAACTGAAGCACGCCGCCGAGCACGATGAGAATCATGGCTACGCCCGCGAGGTCCGAGCCCACCGCATAGGACCATCCGACCAGTCTTGGCAGTCCCTCCAGGACACATGCGGAACCCATCAGGATGAGGCCCCAGCCGGCCTTCCGGGGATCGCTGCGATGCGCTCCCAGTCGACCGTTCAAGGTCAACGTCCCCAGGAACGTCGTCAAGCATCCGCAGGCCAGCACGATCAACGCAGTCATGACACACCCCTCCGCGGGGAGAGTACCTCGCCGGTACCGGAGTCCCTGTGGGGCCCGTGAACGGTCTTGAAAACCGTCGTGGCAGCGATGTCACCGTGGGTTCAAATCCCACACCCGCCGCAGGTGAACGGCCTCTGACCAGGTGAATCGGTCGGGGGCCGTGCTCTTGTCTGCTGTCCGCCAGCGACCGTGACTCCCCGCTGCTTCCCGGCCGAACGGGCACGGGAGGGGCACGTTGTCGATTGTCTCTAGACGGCGACCATCTGCCTGGAGATAAGATCCGCTGCCGACCTGCGGGAAGTCCGAACTGGTGGCCTGCAGGGGGTGTTACACATGGTTTTGAGTCGCTCACGCGTCGTCCCGTCGGTGCTCCTGGCCGCGCTCGCGCTGTCTGCGACCGGGTGCGGCCTGATGCCGTCGGGCCCGGCGAACCCTCCCCTGTTCGGCGCTCGCATGGACGGGGAGACGATCATCATCAAGATCCCCCTTTGCCTCACGGACGACATGCCGCGCGTGGAGATCACCGACTTCGACGACGTGAAGCACGAGAACCCGGTCGTGCTGTGGTGGGCCTCCGAGCCGACGACAGCCGCGACCAGGGCCGGCATCGTGAGACTCTGGTCGGGCGAAGGATTCAAGCACCACAAGGCGGCCCTCGCGAAGTCCGCCGTCCCTCGCAACCTGGATGTGGGGTACGCGGACCCCACCGGCGACGGACGCGACGACGTCCTCGACCTGCGCTCGATCACCAAGGCGGATCTGAAGGCCGGACAGTACTGGACGAGCAGCGGCCCGAAGACCGCAACGCAGATCGACGCACAACTCCACTGCAAGAAAAGCAAGTGAGAGATAGAAGTCTCGCGCCGTGAGCTTGATCATGCGGCCGGTTGAGCCTCAGCCCTCTCGATGCGAACTACGGGCACGGTGGTCGCTGAGGTCTGCTGGGCACGTCGAACGGCCGCTTGGGGCTGCCAGTGGTCGGGGGTGGTTGCGGTGGTTGCTGTACTTCCCTGCTGTACAGGGCTTGCGCTGGCCGCCACTTTAGGAGTTCGTGCATAGCTGCAGGCGCGCTGCCACGTTGCTACGACAGGAGCCCATAGCGGGCCCTCGGCAACCGCCAAGGTCTACGTACGTTCGGCTCCGTTGCCGTCAGGGCGCCGTGTCATCGAAGCCCGTCGTCGCGAACTGCTCGCCAGAGGCACTGGAACCACGGAGTCCCCGACCGCAATGATTCGACCCCGACCGGGCACTCGTCGCGTCCCCGTCTGTCCCGCGCTCTTCCGCACCAGCCGCCCTGGAGGAAATGATCACCGACATGAGCGGACCACACCGTGACGACCAACTTCCCCGACTGTATGAGGAGCACATGCGGGCACCGTTCCCTGCAGGCTTCCGCGGTGTGGATATTGAAGGCGTGGAGCTGATCCTGCTCGATTCGGATGTCGCTGGCCTCATTCAAGGGGAGCTCAAGGGCGGACTCGATGGCGAGGGCGTCTCGATCCTCTGGGCTTGTATCACGGGCCTCGACAAGATCCTGCCCCTGATCGGCGACGAGTACTGCAGGTCCTACTATGCGAGGCTGCGGATGATGGCTGGCCTCACAGCAGCGAGATACATGCCCAGCGCGATCTGACGAGCGGTTTCTGGCTTGCTCAGCGTGACCGGCGAGCGGTCTTGAAAACCGTCGTGGCGCGAGTCACCGTGGGTTCAAATCCCACACCCACCGCAGGTGGACGACCCCTGACCAGGCAACTCGGTCAGGGGTCGTTTTCGTGAGCGTTGTCCGCCAGTGACCGCGACTCCCCACTGCTTCCCGACCGAACGGGCACGGGAGGGGCACGTCGACCGGCGACCTCCAGACACTGAGACCAGTTGTAGATCAGCAAGGGCCGGTTAGGACCCTGACCGCGAAGGGACGGTGCGAATCATCGCTCTGTTCGGCCTCGTAGCCGAGGGCGTTGAGCATGCAGACGATCGCTTCGGCTGTCCGTTCGTGTACGTCAGCCGAAGCCTGGATCACTGCGTCGCTGGTCCGGCCCTGCTGTATGGCCTCGCGTACGGAGTGCCGCACGGCAGGGTGGAGCTCCCAGGTGAGCCAGAGGCCACCTACCTCGTCGTCGAACTGGTCTAGGTCGACTTCTAGCCCGCCGGGTGCCGTTTGCCGGTCTGGTTCCTCCCCGGCGTCACGAACTGCGAGTCCAGATCGGGCCAGATCTGCCTTCACTGCTGCGGCAAGCTGGCGAAGGCGATTGATCTTGTCGGCGCCGAGCGGCCTTGGTCCGAACTCGTTCTCTCCATCCACGGCGTGCACGGTACAGCGCGGTCGGTGGAGCGGCTTTGGGCGGGAGCTGCCATGGGGCGAGTGATCATGGCCCCTTAAGCTTCCGGCGAGTCGGGCAGTCTGTGGACCTGCCCGTTGAAGCATGACGTTGGGGCCATGATCTTCGAGGCTCGCCCCATGGTGGCTGCCTAAAGCCGTGGAGCCGACCGCCCCAGCCACGACGGATTCTGACCTCATGCCGCTGGCCCACCCTCTCCTGGGCGCGCGTCGGCGCAGCCCGCGCGGAGCGGGCCGAAGGCAGGAGCGTCGCGCGGAGCGGAGCCGGGAGCGCGCCCGGCGGAGCGGAGCGCAGCCGGGGCTTGAACCCGTAGAGAAAGTTGTTACTCAGACATCAGCTGGGATCCGACACTTCGGCTGGGATGCTGTCCTGTCTCGGTTGATGCTTGACGTGTGGCTTCACCTGACGCTTGGCACCGTTTACCTCGGCTTGGCTGCGTCCGTCTCATTCGAAGCTGCCTGGGGCCAGTTGGCGATGCGAGTCCGGGCCGCCTCGGCAATCACGGCCCAGGGGTCGTCCGTCAGGCGGAGCACCGCACTGCGCGCGGAGTGCTGATGGGTGGCGACAGTGTTACGGACGGCATCGTGGGGATCGGTGGCCAGTTTCTCCAGCAGTTCGGCCGGGCGGTTGCGACGGCTCGCCACCCTGCTGCGAACACGCCAGTCGTCGTCCTGATCAGCTCGGCAAGGACCTCCGGGGGGCAACTGCGGTTGTGGGCGGCCCAGAATCGTATGTCCGGGTGCTCACGCACCAACTCATCCCAGACCGGCATCGGCATAGCCGCCCACGCCGAGCGGTCTCTCTCCGCTTGATCCTCGCTCAAGCGCAGACGAATGAACTCCTCGACGGAGGTGATCTCAGGAAACCGGTCCGGCATGGCAGGACCGTAACGCACCAGGTCTAGGACAAATGTCAAGCCTCACCCGACGCCGAACCGTCAAGCATCAACTGAGACTCGGCACTTCGGCTGGGATGCGCCACAATGGGGCGGCGTACTGCTCCGGTCGGCTGCTGAGCAGTAGTGCTCTGAGGTCCTGGCGCTGTTTGCCGTTGAGGCCGAGGGCTTCGGTGATCCTGCGGAACGTCGTGTGCGTGATGCCGTGGTCGCGGGCCTGGGCTTCGAACTGGTCGAGTTGGTGGAGCGTGGCTTCCGGGTCGAGCTTCTGTTCCGGCTGGCTGTCGAGCCAATTGGCCTTGTTGCGCTCGTAGTCGATCTCTGAGTATCCGCAGACTTCGCGGCTGTGCTGCTCCGCCTCGGCAAGGGTCTCCGTTGCGAGGATGGCGCGTGCCAGCTCGTTGCGGTTGAGAGCGTCGTCCAGATCCGCCTGGTGGACGGTGGGGCCTTGGTCTGTGAGGGGGACCGGCAGGCCGGCGTCCCTGACTTCGCAGAGACCCCGGACCCCACGGGCCGTGGCCGCCAGCATCGCTGTCGCCTCGGACGGGTGCCACTCCAGGACCGAGCTGATCGGTTCGACGTGCTCGGCCGTGAGCGTCAGGGCTGTCGTGCCCATACGGTCGGCCAGAAGCTCGGCCGGGAGTTCTCCGTCCAGGCCCGGTCCGGCGATCAAGAGCCGCACAGGCGCGTTGACTTGGCAGCATGCGGCCAGGGTGAGGGCGTCGCCGAGTGGGCTGCGGAGGGTGGGTTCGTCGCCCTTGGCGAGGATGTCGCCGCCCACGTCCAGGAGGTCGATGGACTCGGGGGCCAGATGCTCGATGAGTTCTTCGAGTTGGCGGGTGATTCCCTCGGCGCCGTGCATGGGGTCGATCAGGGCGAAGGTGTGGGGGAGCTCGGCTGCCAGGCGAGGGAGCGTTGAGCCTGCCGGGGCGATGGGCTTCGCGCCGGCCGGGACGGCCCAGACGCTTCGCGTGAGGGGGAGAAGGCCCGTGAAGTTCGCCGGCCCTCGTGGTCCTGGCACTGGATCGATCAGGAGGCGGTCCCACGCGTATGTGAGGATCACCGCCGGACTGTGGCCCCCTCCGTAGAGGGCTGCGTCGAGCATTGCGGCGGCGACTGCGTCGCCCCCTCCTCCTGCTGCCACGATCAAGCGGGTCACCCTCGCAGCGTACGGGTTCCCCTGCTGGCCACTCACCCTATAGTGGCTACTGGTGGTCATAGCCACTTAGGGAGGGGCTCCGATGCCGCAGATCGAAGAGACCCAGCCCAAGTACCTCCAGATCGCACACCACATTCGCGATCAGATTCTGCGAGGCGACTTGAGGCCTGGCGACGAGGTTCCGTCGGAACGCCAACTGGCCGCCGACTGGAGCGTTTCACGTCCAACGGCGGCGCGGTCGCTGGAGGCCCTGAGTCACCAAGGTTTGGTGGAGAAGCGTCAGGGGTCGGGCACCTACGTGCGGGGCCTCGCGGTGAATCGGCGTGCTCGGGAGCTCTACGGTCGCGCCAAGCAGACCGGCAAGATCTACACGCCGGGCGAGTACGCGGTCATCACGTCCGCCGGCTGGCTGGAAGCCCCCGACTACGTGGCCGAGGCGCTGAGTCTGGCGGCTGGAACCCGAGCTGTTCATCGTCGACGCGTCACCAAGAACGAGTCGGGCCCCATCACCATCTCCACCTCGTGGTTCGGCGCCGATGTCGGCGAGCGGGCGCCCAAGCTCTGTGATCCTGACCGGATTCAGGAAGGGACCCTCATGTACGTCGAGAGCGTCACGGGGCGGCAGGGGAGCTATGCCGAAGACCGGATGTGTGCCCGGCTGGCGACCGAGGATGAGGCTGCTGACCTTGAACTTGAGCCCGGAGCAGCCGTCCTGATTGTCCATCACGTGGTCTATGACCTGCAGGATCGGCCTCTGGAGTTCGCCGAGGCCACGTACCCACCTGGGCGTTGGGCGTTCGAGCAGGGCTACCCGATCAGCTAGAAATCGGCCTTCTCTCTGAGAATCGCTTGTGGCTCCGAGTGGCTAATGCCACTATCCAGTAAGTGGCTAAGGCCACTTGACCGGAAGGGGCACGGACGTGAGCCAGGAGTGCGAGGAGTTACGGCACGTCTCGCGGGAAGCGGTCTGCCGTGGATGCCGGGGGCGAGGGTGGAAGCGCGTCGGCTCCCGCTCCGCCCTGGCGCTCTCCGCCACTGATGCTCGCGTCCGTGCTACATCCAAGCGGCGCTGTCTCGACTGCGACGGCACCGGTAGGGAGTAGTGGCGCTCATGGCGGATGCGCGTGAAGAGTCCGAAGCTGCGGTTGCTGGACCAACGCCGATCGGGGGTATGACCCTCTATCCCGTGCCCGTGCCCGTGCCCGTGCCCGAGTCTGTGGCTCGGGCCAGGCGATGGTTCCGGAAGTTCACCGCCCCGTACAACCTGGCCTGCCCGATCGATGACTGCGTACTGATGCTCTCCGAGCTGGTGACGAACGCGATCCTTTACGGGGAGGCCGAAGAGCCCTGGCGGGTCCGGGTCGAGTGGTCGCGCCTGGGGGAGTCCCTGCGGGTCGACGTCCACAACCCGGGCTTCCCGGCGGATGTCCGGCTCCGAAATCCCAGAGCCAACGATGCGCACGGCCGCGGGCTCTGCCTGGTGAACGCGCTGGCGGACTCCTGGGCGGCAAGGCCCCAGCCGCTTCGGCGGGACCGTCGTGTGGTTCCAGATCGACCAAGCCTGGAAGCCGTGAAGTCGATACCGGTCTATGGCGCCTTGAGGTTCCCCCGCTGCGCGGGAGTGGCTGACTAGCAGGTCAGGGCGGGTTGACATGTTTTCAGGTTCACTGGTTCGGCCGCTGCCTGGTCGGCGTAG